>CAMBRC010000033.1 GCA_945869965.1 Asaia bogorensis | reverse complement strand
ATCATGGCAAGGGCACGCAGTTTCGCCCTCAACATCTTGCGGAAAAATCACGTAACGAATGTCGCGAAGGCACTCTGGAACGGCGCGCTCAGCCTCGATCACATCTTGGCATACAAGGAAATCTAATCAGCGTTGAACAACCCTGGGGTGGTAATACGGGAAGAAGAAGCGTGGATCCTTCGCTTCGCTCACGATGACGGAGTTTGGGGGATAATATCTTGCGAATGAAGTTTTTTTGCTTCTTTTTGTTCACAAAAAGAAGTCTTATCTTTCCTAATATTCGATTCTTCGTGCGATCCAGCGGCGGGTGAACATCAGCGCGGTGAGGGTTGCGGTGGCGCTCCAGATGAGCCAGTCGCCGAGCGGGGTGCCGGTGTTTTCGCCGGATGTTGTGTTGGCCAGGGGGTCGGCCAGCCACCAGACGGTGGTGGCGATCAGGGCGGCGGTGGCGGTTCGGGCGGCGAGGTTGTTGATGCCGTTGACGGCCAGGACCAGCAGCATCCAGCCGAGGATGAGGCCGAGCACGAAGGCGGCGGGGCCGGCGTACAGGATGGTCATGGGGACGAGGATGAGGGCGGCGGGGAGTTCGTAGGTGAGTCCGTTTGCCCGCACGGCCATCAGGATGGTGGCGATGACGGGGGCGGTGACGGCGCAGTAAAGGCCGATCAGCAGCAGGGTGGTGGCGTGGCGCAGGGCGCGGCGCCAGGGGGGAGAGGGGGATTCCATTGCTTAGCAATGGCACAACGCCCGACGCAGCGCGACTGGAGGTTGGGTTGCAAAGCAAGAAAAGCGTGGGTCCTTCACTTTGTTCAGGGTGACGGGAGATACAGTGGTTGGAAGCGCCCCCCTCCGGCTCCCCCCGCAAGCGGGGGGAGGGAAGCAAGAAGCAAGTGAATGAAGTTTTTTTGCTTCTTTTTGTTCACAAAAAGAAGAGTCTTGTCTTCGACTTTTCGGGAATCAGGCGGCGCGGACTTGGGTGAGGAAGGTGGCGACCTGGCTGCGCAGGCCTTCGGCTTGTTGGGCGACTTCGGCGGAGGAGGCTTGGACCTGACTGGCGGCGGTGCCGGTTTCGGCGGAGGCCTGGGTGACGGCGAGGATGTTCGACGAGACGAGCTGGGTGCCGTCGGCGGCCTGGGCGACGTTGCGGGCGATTTCCTGGGTGGCCGCGCCTTGCTCCTCGACGGCCGAGGCGATGGCCAGGGAGATTTCGTTCATCTGCTTGATGACGTCGTTGATGCGGCCGATGGCGTCGACGCTCTGGGCGGTGGCGCCCTGGATTTCGTCGATGCGGCCGGAGATGTCTTCGGTGGCGCGGGCGGTCTGGGTGGCGAGGTGCTTGACCTCGGAGGCGACGACGGCGAAGCCTTTGCCGGCGTCACCGGCGCGGGCGGCCTCGATGGTGGCGTTCAGGGCGAGGAGGTTGGTCTGGCTGGCGATTTCGCTGATCAGGCGGACGACTTCGCTGATGCGGGTGACCGAGGTGGTCAGGCTCTGGACGGACAGGTTGGTCTGTTCGACCTCGGCCATGGCGCGGCCGGCGATCTGGGTGGACTGGGCGACCTGGCGGCTGATTTCGGCGACCGAGGCGGAGAGTTCCTCGGCGGCGCTGGCGACGGTCTGGACGTTGACGCTGGCCTGTTCGGAGGCGGAGGCCACGGTGGTGGACTGGCGCGAGGTTTCGTCGGCGATGGCGGCCATGGAGCCGGCGGCGGCGGTGAGTTCGGTGGAGGCGGCCGACAGGGTGTTGACGACGGTGCCGACGCTGGATTGGAACTGGTCGGCGAGGGCGTTCATGGCGGCGCGCTTGTCCAATTCCGCCTGGGCCTTGGCGGCTTCCTGGTCGGCCTTCAGCTTCTCGACTTCCTGCAGGCTCTGGCGGAAGGTTTCGACCGTGCGCGACATGACGCCGATCTCATCGCCGCGCTTGGCACCCGGCACCTTGGTGTCCAGCTTGCCGTCGGCCAGTTGCGCCATGCTGGCGGTCAGCGCGTTCAGCGGATTGACGATCCCGCGGAGCGCGATCCACAGGCCGAGGGCAAGGACGGCGATGATGGAGCCGATGACGACGGCGATGGCCTGGGTGCGGGTGGTTGCCGCGGCATCGGCGAGGGCGGTTGCGCGCTGTTCGGTTTCGCGCACGACGGTGTCAGCGAAATCGAGCAGTTGCTGGCGGGTGGTGGTCAGGACCGGGGTGAATTTGGTCCGCATTTGCGTGAGGGCGGCGGCGGGGTTGCTGGCCTGGGACAGTTTCGTCGCTTCGAGTGCCGCGGCGTGCATGGTGGCGAAGGAGCGTTCGAACTCGGCCACCTTGGCGGCGAGCGGGTTTGGTCCGAGCAGGGCGCGCGTTTTGGCGGCGCGTTCGGTGAAGACCGGCAGCAGGGCTTCGATATCGCGGCGCTCGGTGGCGGCGTCGGCGGAGTCGTCGGCCATGGCGCGCCAGGTGACGCGGGCGAGATCGATGACGGTGGCGCCCATGCGGGTGGCCCAGACCGATGCTTCGGCCTCTTGATTCAGCAGGTGGTCGTATTCACGGCTGGTGGTGTCCAGCACCGATAGCAGTTTTGCCGAGAGGCCGACCGCGACGAGGGCGCAGAGGACGATGGGGATGAGGGCTTTCTGCCAGAGGCGCAGGGATTCCAGGAGGCGGTCCATGTGGCAATCCTACTAGTGGTTAATCCGATCGTCGTGGCGGGATGTTGCCGGAATGGCATTAAGGGCGGGTTACCGGGAGGGAGGGGGGTGGGGAGGACGGCAAGTGGCAGAGGGAGTCTTCTTTTTGTGAACAAAAAGAAGCAAAAAAACTTTATTCGATGGGGCGGGACGAGATGATGAATGCCGGGTGGGCAGCGCGGGTCCTTCGCTCCGCCCGGGATGACGGTTCTGCCTGATGGATGAAGTTTTTTTGCTTCTTTTTGTTCACAAAAAGAAGATTCTTGCCTTCCTGCCGCTTGCCTTGCCTGTTTGCCCATGGCGGGCGTGCTCTTGCCAGAGCGGCGGCGGGCCGGTTGAGTGGGTGTGATCCCTGACAACGGAGCTTGCCGTCTATGGCCACTGCACGCCTTGCCGTCGATATCGGCGGGACTTTCACCGATTTGGCCCTGGAGGATGGGGGGCGGCGGACGACGATCAAGGTTTTGACCACGCCGGCCGCGCCCGAGCAGGGGGTGATGGCGGGGGTGCGGGCGATTTTGGCGGCGGCGGGGTTGGGGCCGGGGGATGTGGCGATTGTGATCCATGGCACGACGCTGGCGACCAACGCGATTATTGAGCGCAAGGGGGCGGTGACGGCGCTGGTGACGACGCAGGGGTTTCGCGATGTTTTGGCGATGGGCAATGAGAGCCGGTACGACCAGTATGATTTGAATATTACGCTGCCGGAACCGCTGGTGCCGCGGCATTTGCGGCTGGTGGTGGCGGAGCGGCTGGATAATACCGGGCGGGTTTTGCTGAAGCTGGATGAGGCGGGGGTGCGGGCGCTGGTGCCGGTTTTGCAGCGCGAGGCGGTGCAGAGTGTGGCGGTGGGGTTTCTGCATAGCTTCGTGAATGGGGCGCATGAGCGGCGGGCGCGGGAGATTTTGGAGGCGGGGTTGCCGGGGGTGGCGGTTTCGATTTCCAGCGAGGTTTCGCCGGAGATGCGGGAGTGGGAGCGGTTTTCGACGACGGCGGCGAATGCGTATGTGCAGCCGTTGATGGCCAGCTATTTGGGGCGGCTGGCGGGGGAGTTGAAGGGGGTTGGGGTTGGGGCGCCGGTGTTCTTGATGTTGTCGGGCGGGGGGCTGACGACGATTGAGACGGCGTGCCGGTTTCCGATCCGGCTGGTGGAGAGCGGGCCGGCGGGGGGGGCGATCTTCTCGGCGCATGTGGCGCGGGAGTGCGGGCTTTCGAGCGTGCTGTCGTTTGATATGGGGGGGACGACGGCGAAGATCTGTCTGATCGATGATGGGCGGCCGCAGACTTCGCGGAGTTTCGAGGTGGCACGGGTGGGGCGGTTTCGGCGGGGGTCGGGGCTGCCGCTGCGGATTCCGGTGATTGAGATGGTGGAGATCGGGGCGGGGGGCGGGAGCCTGGCGCAGGTGGATGGGTTGGGGCGGATTGGGGTTGGGCCGGAGAGTGCGGGGGCGATGCCGGGGCCGGCTTGTTATGGGCGCGGTGGGGTTCGGCCGGCGGTGACGGATGCGAATTTGGCGCTGGGGCGGTACGAGGCTGCGCGGTTTGCGGGGGGGACGATGGTGTTGGATGGGAGGGCGGCGCTGGGAGCTTTGGCCGAGCATGTTGGCGGGAAGCTGGGGCTTTCGGCGGAGATGGCGGGGTTGGCGGTTGTGGAGATGGTGGATGAGAACATGGCCAACGCGGCGCGGGTGCATGCGATTGAATCGGGCAAGAGTTATGATGGGCGCACGATGATTGCGTTTGGGGGTGGGGGGCCGGTGCATGGGTATCGGGTGGCGGAGAAGATCGGGATTGACCGGGTGCTGGTGCCGAGCGGGGCGGGGGTTGGGAGTGCGATCGGGTTCTTGCGGGCGCCGGTGGGGTATGAGGTGGTGCGGAGTTTGTATCAGCGGTTTCGGTCGTTCGATGTTCGGGCGGTGAATGGGTTGTTGGACGATATGGTGCGGGAGGCGGAAGGGGTTGTGGCGGCGGGGAGTTTTGGGGCGGCGGTGACGCAGAGCCGGATCGCGTTCATGCGGTATGTGGGGCAGGGGCATGAGATCCCGGTTCCGCTGCCGGCGCGCAGGCTGGTTGAGGCGGATGTGGCGGGGCTTCGGGCGGCTTATGATGTGGAATACAGCAGGTTTTATGATCGGCCGGTGCCGGGGTCGGATGTTGAGATCATGAGCTACGCGGTTGTGGTGGCGACTTTGCGCGAGGAAGTGGGGGCGGGGGTGATGGCGCCGCCGGTTTCTCGGCCGGTGGCGGGGCGGTGGCAGGCGGTGCGGGATAGTGTGACGGGGGAGGTGGCGGAGTGGGCGGTGTTTGATCGCGCGGCGTTGGTGGCGGGGGCGGCGATTTCTGGGCCGGCGATTATTGCCGAGGATGAGACGTCGACGTTGGTGGGGCCGGGGTGGTCGGCTTCGGTGAATGGGTTTGGGTATCTTGAGCTGGTGCGGGGAGCACGCTGATGTCGGGCGGGCAGATGGCGGCGATCCAGCGGCAGATCATGTGGAACCGGCTGATCTCGGTGGTGGAGGAGCAGGCACAGATCATGATCCGCACGGCGTTTTCGACGACGGTGCGGGAGGCGGGGGATTTGTCGGCGGGGATATTTGATCTGCAGGGGCGGATGATGGCCCAGGCGGTGACGGGGACGCCGGGGCATGTGAACTCGATGATGGAGAGCGTCGGGCATTTTCTGGCGAAGTTTCCGGCGGCGGGGATGAAGGCGGGGGATCACTACATCACCAATGATCCCTGGTTGGGGACGGGGCATTTGCATGATCTGACGGTGGTTACGCCGGCTTTTCGCAATGGGGCGATTGTCGGGCTGTTCGCCAATACGGCGCATGTGATCGATATCGGGGGCCTGGGGATGGGGCCGGAGGGGCGGAGTGTTTTCGAGGAGGGGCTGTATATTCCGATTGTGAAATGCTTTGACCAGGGGGTGGCGAATGAGACGTTCTTTGATTTCATCCGGTGGGGGTCGCGGTTGCCGGTGGAGTTGGAGGGGGATGTTTATTCGCTGTGTGCGTGCAATGACGCGGGGGCGAAGCGGCTGGTGGAGATGATGGACGAGTTTGCCATGGATAGTTTGGATCCGTTGGCTTCGTTCATTTTTGAGGCTTCGTTGCGGGCGACGGTGGCGGAGATTGGCAAGCTGGGGCGCGGGGTTTTCTCGGCGGAGATCAGTTCGGATGGGTATGACGAGCCGGTGACGCTGAAGGGGTCGATGACCATTCTCGATGATGCGATCGAGGTGGATTTCGCGGGGACGTCGGGGTTGTCGCAGCGGGGGATCAATGTGCCGCCGGCGTATACGCGGGCGTATGCGTGTTTTGGCATCAAGGTGGTGGTGGCGCCGGAGATTCCCAATAACTGGGCGAGTTTGGCGCCGTTTCGGATGGTGATTCCTGAGGGGTGTATTTTGAACGCGCCGCGGCCTTATCCGGTGAGTGTGCGGCATGTGATTGGGCATTTGATTCCGGATCTGGTGATGGGGTGTTTGCACCAGGTGGTGCCGGACAGGGTGGCTGCGGAGGGGGCTTCGTGTTTGTGGAATCCGCCGATGCGTGGGGGGGCGAGCGTGTCTGGGCAGGCGCGGGGGAATCGGCCGGTGGTGAGTGATTTTGAGATTATTACGTTCAATTCGGGGGGGACGGGGGCGCGGCGGACGTTGGATGGGTTGGATGCCACGGCGTTTCCGTCGGGGGTTCGGACGATGCCGGTGGAAGCGACGGAGAATGTTTCGCCGCTGGTGTTCTGGCGCAAGGAGTTGCGCGAGGGGTCGGGGGGGGCGGGGCTGACGCGGGGCGGGTTTGGGCAGGTGATGGAGGTGGGGACGAAGGGGGAGCTGGAATATGCGGTGAATGCGACGTTTGACCGGATTGCCAATGCGCCGAAGGGGCGGGATGGCGGGGGCGATGGGGCGGCGGGGGCGGTGCGGTTGAAGTCGGGGAAGGTTTTGCGGCCGAAGGGGTTTCAGGTGATTCCGGATAACGACCGGCTGATTTTGGAGTTGCCGGGGGGCGGGGGGATGGGGGACCCGATGTTGCGCGATCCCTCGCTGGTAGCGCGGGATGTTCGGGATGGGTTGGTTTCGGTTGAGGAGGCGCGGGGGTTGTATGGGGTTGTGGTGGACGCGCTGGGGGTTTTGGATTTGGCGGCGACGGTTGGGTTGAGGAGCTGATTCGATGTCTTTGCGGTGTGATCTCATTTTGCGCGATGCGACGATTTTCGATGGGACGGGCACGGCCCGGACGAAGGGGGATGTGGGGGTGTCGGGGGACCGGATCGTGGCGGTGGGCGATCTCGGGGGGTATTCGGGGGATCGCGAGGTGATCGCGACCGGGAAGGCGGTGGCGCCGGGGTTCATTGATGCGCATACGCATGATGACCGGGCGGTGCTGTGCGGGCCGGCTTGCATGCTGTGCAAGATGAGCCAGGGGGTTTCGACGGTTGTTGTTGGCAATTGCGGGATCAGCTTGTCGCCGGTGCGGATGAAGTCTCGGCCGATTCCGCCGTTGGATTTGTTGGGCGATGAGTCGTGGTGGGTTTTTGATAGTTTTGGGGATTACGCGCGGCGGTTGGCGGATGCGCCGGCGCCGGTGAATACCTATGCGATGATCGGGCATATGGCGTTGCGGGTGGAGGCGATGAATGGCGACGTGAAGCGCGCTGCCACCGACCGCGAGGCCGAGCATATGCGGGGGCGGTTGGCGGCGAGCTTGCGCGAGGGGGCGAGCGGGTTTTCGACCGGGCTGTACTATCCGCCGAATATGGAGGCGCCGACGGATGAGGTGATTGCGGTGGCGCAGGCGTTGCGGGAGACGGGGGGCATTTATGTCTCGCATATGCGCGACGAGGCGGATTTCGTGCTGGACAGCATCAACGAGACGGTGCGGATTGGCGAGGAAAGCGGCGTGCCGGTGGTGATTTCGCATCACAAATGTTCGATGCCGGAGAATTTCGGAAGGTCGGTGGAGACGCTGGCGCTGATCGAGCGGTTGCGCGAGCGGCACCGCGTGGATTTCGACGTGTATCCGTACTATGCCGGCTCGACTGTGCTGATGCCGGATCGGGTGCGTCCGGATGTGCCGGTGAAGATTGCCTGGTCAAACCCGCATCCGGAGATGGAGGGGCGGTTTCTGGCCGATATCGCCAAGCAGTGGAACATGTCGCTGAAGGAGGCCGGCGAGAGGCTGTTGCCGGCCGGGGCGATCCTGTTCCAGATGGACGAGGGCGACGTGCGGCGGATCATGCAGCATCCGTTGTCGATGATCGGCTCGGACGGGTTGCCGCATGACACGTTTCCGCATCCGCGGCTGTGGGGGTGTTTTCCGCGGGTGCTGGGGTATTACGCGCGCGAGCTGAAGCTGTTCAGCATGGAGACCGCGGTGCACAAGATGACCGGGCGGGTGGCCGAGGTTTTTGGGATCGTGGACCGCGGCGTGATCCGGCCGGGTGCGTTTGCCGATCTGGTGCTGTTCGACCCCGCGACGGTTCGGGATGCGGCGGATTTCGACCACCCGACGCGCCCGTCGATCGGAATTCTGGAAACCTGGGTGAACGGTCAGAGCGCCTACGTTCACGGCCAGGGCGCCACCGAAGCGCGCGCTGGCCGGCTGGTCACGCGCGGCAACGGATAAAAGTTTTTGCTTCTTTTTCCAAAAAGAAGCGCTTTCTTTCTTGGGCCGTCACTTCATCCGAGGCTGCAACGGCATCGCCCAGCCCGGGGGCCAGAGCTGGATCGGGTGGGCGGGGTTGGCGCGCCAGGCGGCGACTTCCTTGGACCAGTTCGGGCCGGTGTCGAAGGCGGGATTGTCGTGGTAGCTGGAGGTGCCGACGGCCAGGAGCCACCAGACGGCGCCGGTGGCGATGTGGCGCAGCAGCGGGGCCGGGGTGGTGGCGGCGAGGCCGACGAGGCAGATGCCGAGCAGCAGGGTGGGGGCGAAGGCGTATCGCATGCCCAGGCCGAGCAGGAGCTGGTTCGGTTTGTTCGGCGTCAGCGCAGTGTAATACGAAATGGCGGCCAGCCAGATTGCGGCGAGGAACAGCCATAGCGTGGTGGAGTCGGCCCGGCGCCAGGCGGCCAGACCGAGGACGCCGAGCACTGGGACGGGCAGGGCGATGATCCAGAAGGGCGGGTGTCCGGCCTCGAAGGCGAGGTAGAGCGCGATTGCCAAAGGCTGGGTGGCGGGTCCGCCGAGCAGCGGCAGCACGACGTGCTCGATGCCGAAGACGGCCAGTACGACGTGCAGGGGGGCGCCGAAGGGGCGGTTCTCGATCGGGGCGGACAGGACCAGGGCGGCCTGGATGGCGATGCCCAGGGCCATCACTGCGACCTGGAGCCAGCGTTCGGTTGAGCGTTCGCGCCAGGCGCGGAGGACGAAGAGGGGCCAGAGGAAGGCGTTGCCGGGGCCGCTCATCGGGGCGATGAGCAGGATGGCGAGGCGCAGGCGGCCGATGCCGTCGCGGCGGGGCGCGAGGGCGAGGATCAGGCCGAGGCAGGCCATCATGTGGAAGTGGCTGGTGATTGAGTTGAGCCAGGGTTCGCCGGCGCGGACCGGCAGGATGGTCAGCAGCACGGCGGCCGCCAGGGGGGCGGGGCGGCGCAGCCAGGTCTCGGCGGCGGTGGCCAGCAGGAGGGCCGGCAGGAGCTGGACCAGGAGCGCGATCCCGGCGGTGATGAAGGGTGCGTGTTCCAGCGCCACCAGGCGGCTGGCGAGCAGGGTGGCGGTGTTGGCGATGATGTTGAGGTAGCCGGAATGCAGGGCGGTCAGGGCCTGCCAGGCGGGGAGGTGCCACGCCTTGCTATAGTAGACGACGCCTTCCTCGGCCCAGAACCGGCCCTCGGTGAACACCTCCGGCAGGCGCCAGACGATGGCGGCGGCGAGCAGGGGGAACAGGGCGGCGCGGGCGAGGATGCTCATGGCGGCTGTCCTAACCCATCGCCGCGCGCGCTGAAAATCCCCAGGGAGAACGGCAGCCAAGCGAATGAAAGTTTTTTGGTTCTTTTTTTCAAAAAAGAACAAGCGCTTCTTTTTGAAAAAAGAAGCAAAAACTTTTTATCCATTGGTGCTGTGACCAGGGCGATGGCATTTTGGGCTTTGGGTTGATGGGAGCGTTGGTCATCGAGGCGGTGGTTCACGATACGTTGGAGTTTGTTCGGGCCAACCAGGCATGGGCGGTGCCGGTGGTGTTTGTGCTGGCGTTTGGAGAGTCGCTGGCGGTGATCTCGCTTTTGCTGCCGGCAACGGCGATTCTGTTTGGGTTGTCGGGGTTGCTGGGGGCCAGCGGGGTGGCGTTCTGGCCGTGCTGGTTTGCCGCGGTTGCGGGGGCGACGCTGGGCGATGCGGTGTCGTACTGGGTGGGGTTTCATTTCAAGGAACGGCTCGCGCATATCTGGCCGCTGACGCGCACGCCGGATCTGTTGCCGCGGGGGCAGCGGTTTTTTGCCAAGTGGGGGATTGCCGGGGTGTTTTTCGGGCGGTTCTTCGGGCCGTTGCGGGCGGCGGTGCCGTTGGCGGCGGGGAGTTGCGCGATGCCGCAGGTGCCGTTTCAGCTGGCCAATATCGGCTCGGCGCTGGTTTGGGCGACCGGGATCCTGGCGCCGGGGTTGCTGGCGGGGCTCACGCTAGGGTGATGGGCTGCCACGAAGCGGACACACTGCGCGCGCACGGCCGCCGTACCCATATGTGATTTTCAATGCCTGCCAGGTGTCTGGCATGACCGGAGAGCACCATGAGACGCATTGCCGCCATCGCCGCGCTGACCGTCGCCCTGGGGGCGCTGTCGGGCTGTGCCGACCTGGATGGGTATTCGGATTATGGCGGTGGGCGGGGGCATGGCGGCAGCTATGGCTACCGGCCGACACCGCAGCCGTACTGGGGCGGGGGGTATGCTCCGCAGCGGAATTATGGCTATCGCGGCGATGATGGCGGACGATTCCGTGGTGGTGATCAGGGGCGCGGCGGTGACCACAACCGCGGCGCGGCACCCAGCCGCGATCCGCGCCCGGCGTTTTTTGGCCAGCAGCCGTCTGGCCGGCCGGCGGCTGCTCAGGGGCCGGTGGGGCGCGTTGGGCCGCAGGGCGGGCGGTCTGAACGCCGGGTGGAACAGGGTGCGGACTGACGGTTGGGGTTGAGGACTGCGTCGAGGCAGGGACGCTGCCATGCGGTCAGCTCTCTGGACCGTCACAGGTCAATAATGCTGACCTATCTGCATGGAATTTTCCCTGTTGCCGCTGATCGCCTTTGCGTTTGCCGCCTCGGTCACGCCGGGGCCGAACAACGCGCTGGTCACTGCGAATGCGGCGGCGAATGGCTGGCGCGCGACCTGGCCGCACATACTGGGCAACGGCGCCGGGTTTTCGCTGATGATCGTGCTGGTGGGGGCGGGGCTGGCCGGGGTGCTGGCGGCCCAGCCGTTGTTGGCGGCGGCGATGCGCTGGGGTGCGATGGCTTGGCTGGTGTGGCTGGCGTTCAAGATCGCTACCGGGCCGGTTGATGCGGCCGCGGGCGGCGGGATGCGGTTCGGGTTCGTCAAGGCGGTGCTGTTCCAGTGGGTGAACCCGAAAGCCTGGCTGTTGGCGCTGTCGATCGCGGCGGCCTGGGTGCGGCCGGATGAGGCCGCGCTGCCGCAATTGTTGGTGATCGGGGCGGTGTTTTTCCTGGTCACGCCACCGTCGTGCATTCCGTGGGCGCTGCTGGGCGAGGGTGCTGCGCGGTTGTTGGGCCCGGGGCGGCGGATGCGGGTGTTCAATATCGCCATGGCGATCGTGTTGGTGGTGTCGATGTTGCCGATGGTGCTGGAAGGCTGAGGCGGCCGGTGGCAGAATGGCGCTGCAACCGAGGGGCAGAGCCGATGACGACCGTCTTGAGCGATACTGGCACGCATGACGTGCCTTCTGGCGCGGGGCTTGTGCTCTCGTCGGCCGATACCGAGCGGGTGACCGGCTGGGCGCTGAAGCCCGAGGGGATGTGTCGCGCGGAACTCTGTGTGCCGCTGACCGCTGAGATGCGGCAGGGGGAGCGGATCGACGTTGCGGCTTTCTGGCGTCACATGGGCAATCCGGTGGCCAGTGACCGGGCTGGTGCGACCTGGGTGCTGGGGACCGGGCCGGATGCGCGGCAATCGGCGCTGGCGGGGCTGGTGGCGCCAGATTTTGCGCTGCCAGATTTGGCCGGGAAGGTGCATCGGCTGTCGGATTATCGCGGGCAGAAGGTGTTCTTGACGACCTGGGCGTCCTGGTGAGGCTGCCGGCTTGACCTGTCCGTGTGGCAGGATTTGCAGGATTGCCTTTTCGACGCGCCTTTCACCGTTATTGCTGTTGCCGAAGAGGGGCGGGGGGCCGAGCAGGCGCGGCCGTGGATCGAGCAGGCGCGGCCGGGGTATCCCTGTCTGATCGACGGGGATCATCGGGTTTCCGCGCTGTATGGCATGGTCAATGTGCCGCAATGTGTTTGGATCGATGAGCAGGGTGTGATCGTGCGGCCGCCGGAGACGGCGGGGTCGACGGATCATTTCCGCAAGATGGATTTGGCCACGCGGACGATGGCGCCGGAGGATGTGGCGGCGCGGCTGGCGGCGCGCACGGCGTATTTCCAGGCGGTGCGGGACTGGGTGCGGACGGGCAAGCATGCGCTGCCGGCGGACGCGGCGCGGGCGCGGCTGCCGGTGATCACCGGTGATATGGCACAGGCGGATGCGCTGTTCCGGCTGGGGTTGCATTTGCGGCGGCTGGGGCAGGAGGGCGAGGCGGCGGAGTGTTTCGCCGAGGCGAGCCGGTTGCATCCGGAGTCCTGGTGCATTTTTCGCGACGCGCAGGTGCTGGAGCCGTCGGGGTTTGCTGGCGGGCCAGGGTTCTGGGAGCGGGTGAACGCGCTGGGGGATAAGCCGTACTACAAGCAGCCGGAGCTGTGAGGCATATCGGGCGGTGCTATTGCGGCGCTGTCCGGTATGCGGTGGAGGGCGGCTTTGCCTATGCGTTGAACTGCCATTGTTCGCAGTGCCGGCGGGTGACCGGGGCGGCGTTCAAGCCGTTTGCCGGTGTTGCGCGCGAGTGTCTTGCGGTGACGCAAGGGGGCGATGCTTTGCTGGTGATGGGCACGGCGGGGAACAACAACACCGGCTGTGGGCGTTGTGGGTCGTTGTTGTTTTCGGTGGTGCGGGATGGCGCCTTTGCGCATGTGACGTTGGGGACGCTGCGGGGCTATCCCGGGATTCGGCCGCGGGCGCATATCTTCGTGGCGTCCAAGGCGCCGTGGTTTACCATCACCGACGACCTGCCGCAGTATGTGGAATTTCCCACGGCGGGGTGACTGCAATAGGAGGAACACGGCCATGAAGGTCGGAATGTCGATGAACATGCTCACCAAGCCGGGCCGCAGCGATGCCTCGGTGCTGGCGGATCATTTGCGGCTGGGCGACCTGGCGGAACCGTTGGGGTTCGATTCGCTGTTCGCGCTGGAGCACCATTTCACCGGCTACGCGATGTCGCCGGATCCGGTGCAGCTGCTGAGCTATTTTGCCGGGCGGACGAAGCGGATTCAGCTGGGGACGTCGGTGATCGTGCTGCCGTGGCATGATCCGGTGCGGGTGGCGGAGCAGATCGCGCTGCTCGACATTCTGTGCGGCGGGCGGTGCCTGTTCGGGTTCGGGCGCGGGGCGGCGAGCGTTGAGTATGCCGGGTTCCGGGTGCCGATGGACGAGGCGCGGGCGCGTTTTGTCGAGGCGGCGAAGATCGTGACGCTGGCGCTGGCGCAGGAGGAGTTCGAGTACAAGGGCGAATTCTTCGACATTCCGCGCATGTCGATCCGGCCGCGGCCGATCTCGCATCCCGAGCGGCGGTTCTTTGCCTCGTCGGTCAGCCCGGAATCGGCGGAGGTGATGGCACGGCTGGGGTTCGGGATGCTGGTGATCATGCAGAACGAGTGGAGCAAGGCGGCGGCTGATATTCATCGCCACCGGGCGCTGGCGGTGGAGATGGGGCATGCGCCGCGGCCGCCGGTGGTTTCGACCAACATCTCAATTGCGCCGACGCGGTCCGAGGCGCGCGACCGGGCGGCCGAATTCCTGAGCAAGAAATGGGATTCGATCGATGCCCACTACAAGTTCTCTGACGGGCACCTGGCCGGGGTGAAGGGCTATGAGAGCTATGCGGCGGTCGGTAAGACCTATGCGAAGCTGAAGGAAGACAGCCATCGGGCAAAGGCAACGGAGTTCTATGTCAGCATCCAGGTGTCCGGCACGGCGGAAGATTGCCTGGAGCAGATTGCCGAGCTGACGCGGCTGACCGGGCTGGATCACCTGACCGCCGAGTTCTCGTTCGGGGGGATGCCGGCGGAGGATGCGGAGGTGAATATGCGCCTGTTCGCTGACCGGGTGATGCCGGTGCTGCAGCACGATCCCGCGTTTCGCGGCGGGGGCGAGCCGCAGGCGCCGGTGCCGGAGAATCTGTTGGTGACGCCGAAGCCGGCGGGGATTTTCGCGCCGGCCTAAGGGGGCGCTGGGCATGTTGCGACGCGAGTGGCGATTGGCGGTCATTGCGCTGCAGTTGCTTGCGGTGTCCTGGCCGGTCAAGGCCCAGGGCGTGATCGCGCCCGAGGAGATCGTGATCCATTTGTCGCGCGAGGTCGGTGACCGCCGCTTCGTTAAGCCGCTTGCCCAGCGTCTGGCGTGTCTGCTGCGTCCGCCGGCGCGGTTTGTGCCGGCTGCGTTCGACGTGCGGCCGTTTGTGCCGGCGCAGGGGCAGGTGGATGCAGAGAAACTGTTTCCCGGCTTTGCCGGGTCGTTGGGCGCGCAAGGGGACGTGATGCACGTCCTGGTGATCACC
Organism: Asaia bogorensis; assembly: GCA_945869965.1. Classification (GTDB taxonomy): domain Bacteria; phylum Pseudomonadota; class Alphaproteobacteria; order Acetobacterales; family Acetobacteraceae; genus CAMDGX01. The sequence continues at coordinate 28,522 of CAMBRC010000033.1, read as the reverse complement.
CAGGACATGCGCCTGACGCCGTATCGCTATGTCTTTTCGGCGAGCGGCGGCGGGCCAGAGCCGAAGCTGCGCATTCTGGTGGTGTCCCTGGCCCGGCTGCAGGACAAGGTCGGGCACGACACGGACCCGGAGGCGACTGCGGCGCGGATGGGCAAGCTGATTGCCAAGAACACCGCGCGGCTGTCCGGCTATGCCGCGGGCAATGCCTGTGTGCTGTCGTTTCCAAACAACCTTGGGGAACTCGACGCGATGCATGCGGATTTTTGCGCGCGGGATCGGGCGGTGCTGGAAGCCGCGGGGGTGGCCGGCGGCGAGGATTGCCGGCCGCCTGTGGCGGGGATCAGCCCTGGTATAACCCGGCTTGCCGGGCTCGGACCTTGATCAGGGCGACCAGCAGTTCCAGTGTGGGCAGTTTCACGCCGATCATCTCGGCCAATTCCAGCGGGGTGGAGTAGAGCGCGTCGACTTCCATCGGGCGGCCGGCGAGCAGGTCTTGCAGGATGCTCGGGCGGTGGCCGAGGGCGCGGTTGCCGGCGACCACCTTGTCCTGGTCGATGGGGACATTGCGGCCCATGGCGGCGATCAGGCTGGCCACTTCGGTCATCACCTGGCGCGAGGTGGCGACCAGGGCTTCCTCGACATGGGTGTCCTTGACCGGCGAGGTGGTGAGTACGCACATCGGGCCGGCGGAGAGGTTGAAGGAGAGCTTTTCCCAGATCACGTCGCGGATTTGCGGCGCGATGGTGAGCTTGAGGTTGCCGGCGGCGAAGGCGCGGTCGAGCAGGTCGAGGCCGGGGTGGGGCTTGGCGTCGGGAGCGCCGATGACACAGCCGCGGGCCGCGCCGGCGCTCATCTTGATCACGCCGGGTTCGGGCACGGAGCTCGCCGGCCAGGCGATGCCGCCGATCAGGCGCTTGAGGCCGATGGCGTGGCGCAGGGCGTCGTTGGGGTCGAGGCGGGGGAGGGAACGGCCGTCGAGTGCCTCGCCATGGCCCATGAAATACCACCAGGGGATGCCGTTGGTCAGGAAGGCGACCGGGGTGTCTTCGCGCAGCAGCGGGGCGATCTGGCCGGCGACGGAGGGCAGGGAGGGCGCCTTGACGGTGACGATCACGCCGTCTTGCGGTCCGAGATCCGCCGGGTTGTCGCTGGCGGCGACCTTCACCGTGTAACGGTCATCCGGGAGTTCGAGGGTCAGGCCATTCTCGCGGATTGCCTTGAGGTGGGCGCCGCGCGCCACCACGGAGACCTCGACGCCTCCCTTGGCCATTGCCGCCGCTAGCCAGCCACCGATCGCCCCAGGCCCATAGACGCAAATCTTCACGCGCTGCATTCCCGATTATTGTGCAGCGCAATGCTGCCGAGAATCGGCGCGCGCGGCAACCTGGGGGTTTTGACGCCCGGCGGTCGCCGCCTTTAGGGTGTTGGCCCAGCAACCACTTTGCGGAGCCGGCCATGAACGCGATCTCGGACCTTGGCGCCAATGCCGGCTTGAAGGAGCGGCTGCGTTTTCGCGCTGGCGCCTATACGGGCCAGACTGCGGGGCTGGCGCGCGGCAATGTCCAGGCCAATCTGGCGATCCTGCCCAAGGCGCTGGCGCATGATTTTTTGCGCTTCGCCCAGGCCAATCCGAAACCCTGTCCGGTGCTGGCGGTGTCCGAGCCGGGTGATCCCACGCTGCTGTCGCTGGCGCGCGATCTCGACATCCGGACCGATGTGCCGCGCTACCGGGTTTGGCGCCATGGCGAGCTGGTGGACGAACCGACCGATATCTCGTCCATCTGGCGCGACGACCTGGTGACGTTTGCCATCGGCTGTTCGTTCAGTTTCGAGGAGGCGCTGGTCGAGGACGGCATCGATGTGCGCCACATCTCCTGCGGCAGCAATGTGCCGATGTACCGCACCAACATCGCCACCACGCCGGCCGGGGTGTTCCACGGGCCGCTGGTGGTGTCGATGCGTCCGCTCAATCCGGCCGACGCCATCCGCGCCATCCAGATCACCTCGCGCTTTCCCTCGGTGCACGGCGCCCCGGTGCATATCGGCATGCCCGACGCGATTGGCATCGCCGACATCAGCAAGCCGGATTACGGCGACGCGGTGCCGATGGGGCCGGGCGAGCTGCCGGTGTTCTGGGCCTGTGGCGTGACACCCCAGGCGGTAATCGCGCAGGTGAAGCCGGAATTCTGCATCACCCACGCGCCGGGCTGCATGCTGATCACCGATTTGCGCAACAGCAACCTCGCCTCGCTCTGATGGCGGCAGAGGCGGCCCAGCGCGCCCTGGTTGATCGCATCGAAGCGCTGGTCCAGGAAGAAGTCGGTCGCAACATATCGCACCTCTGCGCGGCGGCGGCGGGCGGGCTGTGGGCGATGGCATCGTCCATCGCCGCCGTGCCGGCGCCGGTGGTCGGCGTCATTACCGGCTTCTTCGTTCCCCGGGCGTCCCCGCCGGCCGCGGAGACCGACGGGCCGATCGGCGCGGCCTTGCTGCTGCGCGCCTTGTCCGTTGCCGGCATTGCCTGCCGCCTGGCCACCGACGAACCCTGTCGCGCCACCTGTGCCGCGGCACTCGTCGGGGCGGGGATCGGCGCGCTGCCGATGGATGTGGTCGCCCTTGGCGCCCCGCTTGATCCGCTTGTGGCGGCCTGGACGGCGGCCGGTGTCACCCATGGGCTTTCGATCGAGCGCTGCGGGTTGGCCGCGGATGGCCGCCCGCGCAACCTGCGCGGCGTCGATATCGGCGACTTCACCGCGCCGCTGGACCACCTGTTCCTCGGCGGCCCCTGGACCAAGTTGGCCATTGGCGATGGCGGCAACGAGATCGGCATGGGTGCCCTCCCGCGCGGCTTGATCGCCCAAGGCGTCGCCCATGGCGCGGCCATCGCCTGTGCCACCGCGGCCGACCATCTGGTGGTGGCCGGCGTGTCGAACTGGGGTGCCTGGGGCTTGATCGCTGCCCTTGCGGTGCTGCGGGCCGACTGGCGCGAGGCGATGCTGGCGGCGCTGGACCCGGTCCGGGACCGCGCCATCATTGAGCACGCGGTGCGCCACGGCCCGGCGGTGGATGGGGTGACGGCACTGGCCGAGTTGACGGTCGACTCGCTGGACTTGACCCGCCACCATGCCAAGCTTGATGCCATCCGCGTTGTCGTGTAGGGCTGATCGGTGCTGCGAGAGCAATTGGAGTTTTCCCCATCATGACAGCAGACCAGCGCCCTCGGGGCGGGCTGGCAGGGGCTGGACGCGCGTTGCTGCGGCGCCTGCGCGACCGGCTGGTGCGGGCCGAGCATCGTCGATCGGCCGCCAGCGTGACGACTTGTTGCGCCTGGAGGGTCGGTTGGCGGCGCAAGAGGCGGTGCTGGCGGCACTGTGTGGCCAGATTGCCGCCGGCGCCGCTGCCGCCCTCAAGGCAGGTAACCTGCCGGGTGCAGGCCCCGGTGCGTTGGCCGGGATTGGCGCCGGCCGCGTTCAGCACGAGACGATACTGACCGACAGCCTGGTGGCCGCGATGCCGACGACACTGGCGCCGACGACACTGGCGCCGGGGCCCTTGCAGACCCCGTCTGCGGTCGCCCGCCCCGACGTGTCGGTGATCATGGCGGTGCGCGACCGGGCCGATGTCGTCGGCGCGGCGATCGCCAGCGTCGTGGCGCAGGGCTTCACCACCTGGGAGCTGATTATCGTCGACGACGGATCGAGCGATGCGACCGCCGACGTACTGGCGTCCTGGGCGGAAGATCCACGCATCCAGGTGGAACGCACCCCGCCACGCGGCCAAGCAGCGGCGCGCAACATCGGGTGGCGCCGCGCCAAGGCCGCGGTGGTCGCTTATCTTGACTCCGACAACCTGATGCTGCCGGGCTATCTCGCCGAGGTGGTGCGCGCCTTTGGCGCCGATCCAGCCCTGGCTTGTGCCTATGCCGCCCTGGTGGCGGATGCCCCTTTGGCGTCGGGCGGGCATGTGCTGTGGCCGGCATTTGACTGTGCCGCGCTCCTGAGGGCCAACGCTATCGACCTCAACGTCTTCTCCCATCGCCACAGCCTGGCCGAGGAGGTTGGCGGCTTTGACGAGTCGCTGACGCGGCTGGTGGATTGGGATTTCGTGTTGCGATGCACCGCCCGCACCGTGCCGCAACGCCTGGCGCTTGCCGGCGCGCTCTATCGCACCGGCCGTGACGACCGCGTGTCGAACATCGAAAACCTCGGCGAGAACAGCTTCCGGGTGCGCTGCAAGTGGCTGCCGCCGCTGCCGCGCGCGCTGCGGGTGCTATACGTCGTGTGGCACTATCCCCAGCTCAGCGAGACCTACATCGAGGCCGAAATCCGTTCGATGCTGCGACGGGGGGTAGCGGTGGAGGTTTGGTCCGAGGACGATGTTGCGGTGCCCTACACCGCGGCGGCACCCTGGCACCGCGGAACACTGGCAGATGCGATCAAACGCGTTCGGCCGGATATCGTGCATATCCACTGGATCAACATCGGGGTGAAACACGCGCCCGCGGCAGCGGCGCACGGCATTCCGGTGACGGTGCGGTGTCATGGCTTTGAGGTGACGGTGGACACGCTGCGCCTGTTGCTGGCCCAACCCGGGGTGGCGGCGGTGCACCTGTTCCCGCATCAGATCGCCACGCTGGGCGTGGTGGATGCCCGCTTGCGCCCGCTGCCGGTGGCCTTCGATACCGCGCTGTTCCGTCCGGTGGCGCAGAAGGATCGCCGGCTGGTGGTGCGCACCGCCACCGCTCTGCCGGCCAAGGATTTTGCATTGTTTTTCGAGCTGGCGCGTCGCATGCCGGAGTACCGATTCGTGCTGGCCGCGTGCACGGCGTTCGAAATGGAGCATTTTCCGCCGGAGCTCAGGGCATTGGCTGAGTCCATGGGTTCGCCGGTGGAATTGCATTTCGACCTGCCGCAGGCCGAGGTGGCGGTCTTGGTGGGGCGGGCGGGGATTTACCTGCATACCGTGGTCGCGGCGGATGCGCCGGGCTTTACCCCGATCGGCATGCCGATCTCGATCGCCGAGGCGATGGCCACGGGCGCCGTGCCGGTTGTGCGGGACCTGCCGGGCCTGATGGACTATGTCGGGCCGGCTGGGTTTGCGTATCAAGATATCGACGGCGCCGAAGCCGCGATCCGCGCAACCGAGGATTGGGACGATGCTGCCTGGCAGGCGGCGTGGCGCCGGGCGGTGGATCAGGCCTATCTCAACCACGCCGATGATGTGGTGCTGCAGCCGCTGCTGGACGACTGGCTGGCCTTGGCTTCACCGGCCTTGGCTGCACCGGTCTTGGCCTCACCGGCCATCACCCCACCGGGCGCATAACGCGGCTGCCTGTGGCGATGGTTGCCCCTGTACGGCGGTGGCATTAGGGTGCGTGGCTTTGCGTAGACCCGATCGCGCCCATTCCCCGCCACTACCAGAGAGCCCCACTACGATGTCGCACCTGACCGCCGAACGGCTTGACCGCATCAGCCCGAGCCTGACCATCGCCATTTCCACTAAGGCGCGGGCGCTCAAAGCCGCGGGGCGCGATGTGATCACGCTGTCGCAGGGCGAGCCGGATTTCGACACCCCCCAGTTCATCAAGGACGCGGCCATTGCCGCCATTCAGGGTGGCGACACGAAGTACACCGACGTTGCCGGCACCCGCGCCCTGCGCGAGGCGGTGGCGGCCAAGTTCAAGCGGGATTCGGGCATCGACTACAAGCCGGAGGAGATCATCATCTCGACCGGCGGCAAGCAGGTGATCTTCAATGCTATGGTCGCCACACTGAACAAGGATGATGAGGTCATCATCCCGACGCCGTGCTGGGTCAGCTATCCCGATATCGTCACGCTCGCCGACGGCAAGCCAGTGCTGGTGCCCTGTGGGCAGAACAATGGCTTCAAGCTGCGGGCGGAGGATCTGGAAGCAGCGATCACGCCGCGCACCAAGTGGTTCATGCTGAACAACCCGTGCAACCCGACCGGGGCGGCCTATTCGCGCGAGGAGCTGCGGGCGATCTGCGACGTGCTGCTGCGCCATCCCAATGTGTGGATCTTCACCGACGATATCTACGAGAAGCTGGCGTATGACGGGTTCAAGCCGGCGACGATTGTCGAGGTGGAGCCGAAGCTGAAGGACCGCACGCTGACGATGAATGGCTGCTCCAAGGCCTATGCGATGACCGGCTGGCGCATTGGCTTTGCTGGCGGGCCGCTTCAGCTGATCAAGGCGCTGGACAAGTTGCAGAGCCAGAGCACGTCCAACACCTCGTCGATCTCCCAGGCGGCCGCGGTGGCCGCGCTGTCGGGGCCGCAGGAGTTCATTGGCGAAATGGTGGTGGCGTTCCAGCGCCGCCGTAACCTGGTCGTCGACCTGCTCAACAAATGCCCGGGCATCACCTGCGCCAAGCCGGAGGGGGCGTTCTATGTGTTCCCGTCGATCCATGGCTGCATCGGCAAGACCAGTAAGTCCGGCGTGAAGATCGACAGTGACGCCGATTTTGTCACCGCGTTGCTGGAGGAAGAGGGCGTGGCCGCGGTGCATGGCAGCGCCTTCCTGTATCCCGGACATTTCCGCATCAGCTATGCGCTGGATGACGCGACGTTGGAGGATGCCTGCCGCCGCATCCTGCATTTCTGCCAGGGCCTGTCCTGAGATGCCCGCGCTCGCGCAGCGGCTTAGCCGGGTCAAGGTCGCCGCCACCGTCCAGATGACCATCCGGGCCCGCGAGTTGCGGGCCCAGGGGCATCATGTCATCGCGCTGACGATTGGTGAGCCGAACTTCGCCTCGCCGAAACATGCCATCGAGGCAGGTTTTGCGGCAGCGATGAAGGGCGACACCAAGTATCCGCCGCAGGATGGCGCGCCGGCGCTGAAGCAGGCGATCCAGCGGAAGTTCAAGCGCGATCACGGGCTGGACTACGCGCTCGACGAGATCATGGTCGGCAATGGCGGCAAGCAGGTGCTGTACAACGCCATCATGGCGACGGTGGACGAGGGTGACGAGGTTATCGTGCCGGCGCCGTACTGGTCGGCCTATGTGCTGATGTCGCGCCTGGTCGGCGGCGAGCCCGTTATCATCAACTGTTCGCAGAATAACGGTTTCAAGCTGCGGCCAGAGGATCTTGACGCCGCGATCACGCCGAAGACCAAACTGGTGATGCTGAACTACCCGAACAATCCGACCGGGGCGGCGCCGACCGAGGCCGAGCTGCTGGCGTTGGCCGAGGTGTTGCGCAAGCATCCGCATGTCTGGGTGATCTGCGACGACATGTACGAGCATCTTGTCTACGGCGACTTCAAGCACACCACTCTGGCGCAGGTGGCACCCGACCTGCGCGACTGCGTTGTCACGGTCTCCGGCGTGTCGAAGACCTATGCCATGACCGGCTGGCGTGTCGGCTTTGCCGGCGGGCCGAAGGAGCTGATCCGCGCGATGGTCAACATGCAGGGCCAGGCGACGGCCGGCGTGTCCACCGTGGGGCAGGCGGCGGCGGCGGCGGCGCTCGATGGGCCGCAGGAATGCGTGGCCGAGATGAAGGCGCAGTACAATGTCCGGCGCGACATGGTGGTGGACGCGCTGAACAAGATGCCCGGCATCTCTTGCCACAAGCCCGAAGGCGCGTTCTACGTGTTTCCCAACATCGCCGGTTGCCTCGGCCGCACCACGCCGGCGGGCAAGATGATCGAGACCGACGCCGATTTCGCCATGGCCTGCCTGGAGGAGGCGCATGTCGCGCTGGTTTCCGGGGCGGGGTTCGGCATGTCGCCGTATCTGCGCATCAGCTACGCCACCGATGATGCCAGCCTGGAAGAGGCGATGAAGCGCATGGGGGCGTTTGTCGCCAGCCTGACATGAGCCTGGGGCTGCGGGCGGGGCTAGATAGCGACGCGGCCGATTTCATCGCGCTGATCGGTGCGTGCTGGGCCGAGTATCCCGGATGCGTGATGGATGTGGATGGCGAGGTGCCGGAGTTGCGGGCGCTGGCCAGCTACTACGCCGGGCAGGGCGGGGCGCTGTGGGCGGCCGAAGATGGCGGGCGCGTGGTTGGCATGGTTGCCACCAAGCCGCTGGGCGAGGGCGCCTGGGAAATCTGCAAGATGTACGCCTATCCCGCGCAGCGCGGGTCCGGCCTTGCACGTCGGCTGATCGACGCGGCGGAGGATTTCGCGCGGGCGCATGGCGGGGCCGAGATGCGGCTGTGGACCGATACGCGGTTCGACCGTGCGCATCGGTTCTACGAGAACCGCTCCTACATTCGTGCCGGCGCAATCCGTGCGCTGAACGATTTGTCGAACTCGATGGAGTTTGGCTACGCCAAGGCGCTGACGGAGGTTTCGGTGGCGCGGCTGGATGCCGCCGCCGCGGTATCGGCCATCCCGCGCCTGGCGGTGGTGCTGAAGGACTGCGTCGATGCCGGTGCATCGGTGTCGTTCCTGGCACCGCTGGCGATCGAGCGGGCACGGACGTACTGGAAGCGCATCGCGTCCCAGGCGGCGATGGGCGAGACGATGCTGTTCGCCGCCTGGTGCGACGGGGTGCTGGTTGGCACGGTGACGCTGGGGCTCGACATGGCGGAGAACCAGATGCATCGGGCGGAGGTGCGGATGCTGCTGGTGGCACCGGGCGCCCGTCGGCGCGGCATTGCCCGCATATTGCTGGGCGCGGTTGAGGCGGCGGCGCGCGATGCCGGCCGCGAAATGCTGGTGCTGGACACGCTGGCCCAGGGTGGGGCCGAGGGTGAGGCCGAGCCGCTGTTTCGCGCCGAGGGTTGGGGGCAGCTTGGCATCATCTCGGACTACGCACGCCGCGCGGACGGGACCAGTGAGGCAGCGGCCTTCTTCTGGAAGCGATTGTGAGGCCGCTTCAGAACGACACGCAGCTATCGCTGATCACCAGCCCCACACTCTCCTGATTGAACTTGCCGCGGTATTCAGCGCGGATCGCCTCGAAGTTCCAGATCGTGTCGGCGTCTTTCCCCGCCGCGATCTCGATGACGGTCGATTTTTCCTGGATGATCCGCCCGGTGCCGCGCTGGCGCCACTGGCCGTAGCCGTCGAACACCGAAAAGCCCGACGGGAAGCGCGGGGTGACGTTCTCCGCCAGGAATTTCTGCCACACGGCGTCGTCCACCGTGCCGCCGCCCTTGATGGTGCGGCCGAAATACAGCCGTGCGGTAATGCCGGGATCGCCGCGCATCGTCGCGCAGACATTGTCGGCCGGCGGCACGACCACCGAAAGCTGCGGCCCGCAGGCGGACAGGCTGGCCAGGACAACGGCAATCGCGATCAGGCGCATCACAGGGCTCCGCAAAGTGGCTGTCTGGCGGCGCGTGGCCGGGGCGGGTAGCATCCTGCGCTTCGCCCCTCGGGGCTTGCAAGCAGGAGAGCCAGCATGTCCGACCAACCCGTGGTTGCCGCCAAGGCGCCGATCAAGATCGCTGTCGAAGCCGGCAAGGATTACTGGTGGTGCTCGTGCGGCAAGTCCGCCAAGCAGCCGTTCTGCGACGGTTCGCACAAGGGTGGCAGCCTCATGCCGATGAAATACACCGCCGAGAAGACCGGTGATGCTTGGTTCTGCGCTTGCAAGGGCACCGGCAAGGCGCCGCTTTGCGACGGATCGCACAAGGCGCTCTGACATCGTGCTGCCCCCGCCGGAGATCGCGATCGGTTCGGCGGGGGCAACCGGCCGGCCTTGGCTTGCGATTCCCCCCAGGAGTGCGTGATGGCTCTGCTCAATGAAACCGCTGCCGGCGTCTATATCATCTCGGTGACGCCGTTCACCGACGCGGGTGAGATCGACTTTGCCAGCGCGGACGGGATGGTGGAGTTCTACCTGTCGCGCGGCGCCACTGGGCTTACCATCCTCGGCATGATGGGCGAGGCGCCGAAACTGTCGGTGGCCGAGTCCGTGGCGTTTTCGAAGCACGTGGTCAGGCGGGTGGCCGGGCGGGTGCCGGTGGTGGTGGGTGTCTCCAGCCCGGGTTTTGCGGCGATGCGCGAACTCGCCCGTGCGGTGATGGACGACGGTGCCTCGGGCGTGATGGTGGCGCCCGGTGGGGCGTTGCGCACCGATGATGCCATCTTCCGCTATTTCGGCCAGGTGGCCGAGACGCTGGGCGGCATCCCCTGGGTGCTGCAGGATTTTCCGCAGACGACCAATGTCTTTATAGCACCTGCCGTCATCCGGCGCGTAGTGGACACCGACCCATCCTGTGTGATGCTGAAGCACGAGGACTGGCCAGGGCTGAACAAGATTTCCACCTTGCGCGAAGCCGTCGGAATGCGCAGCATCTCCATCCTTGTCGGCAATGGCGGCTTGTTCCTGCCGGAGGAACTGCGCCGAGGTGCCGATGGCGCGATGACCGGCTTCGCCTTCCCCGAAATGATGAGCGGGGTCTATGCCGCCCACCTGGCCGGCGATGAGCAGCGTGCGAGCGATCTGTTCGACGCCTACCTGCCGCTGGCGCGCTACGAGTTGCAGCCCGGGCCGGGCCTGGCGGTGCGCAAATATATTCTCCACAAGCGCGGCGCCATCGCCTCGCCAGCGCAACGGCGGCCAACCTCGGCGCTGAACGCCCGGGAGGTCGCCGAAGTCGAGTTCCTGCTGGCGCGGTTGGAACGGCGTCTGGCGGAGCTGAATTGATGCGGATGCTGGCTCGGTGAAGTCTTCAGCAAGAGTCTTCTTGTTCTGAAGAAAAAGAAGCAAAAAGACTTTTCGACATGGCTCACGGCGTCAGCGACGAAGGCTGGGCCCATGTCGGAAAAGTTTTTTGGTTCTTTTTTTCAAAAAAGAACGCTCTTCCTTCTACCCCGGGCACATCACTCAGCCCCCATCATGCCACCACTTGCCACCCAGCACGATGCCGCGGCAGGCGAGTTGCTGCTTGGACTTCATCTTCAGGCCCATCACATCCTCAAAGGTGAAGTCGCCGTCCTCGATCTCCAGGACCGTCGCATCGCCCAGCAAGCCCTGGCCGAGGGTGCCGCGGTCGTCCAGCCGGGCGGCGCGGGCTGGGTTGATCGTGCTCATGCGGATCACTTCCTTGAGCGACACGCCCATCTCCAGGAATTTCGACATGGTGATGAGCATGTTGTAGGCCGGCCCGCCGATTGACGTCAGATGCACATCGCTGCTGATGACATCGGGCGCAAAGCCGTTTTTCAGCATCTGCATCGCCGTCTCGAAGCCGAAGCTGCCGCGGCCGTGGCCGATATCAAAGATCACCCCGCGCTCGCGCGCCTCCAGCACATCCGGCTGCACGCCGCCATCGGGGGCGGCCGGCGAGTTTGGCCAGGGACGGAAGCAATGGGTCAGGATATCACCGCGGCGCAGCAGCTTCATGACCTCGGCGCGCGGCGGGGGTGGGGCATCGAGATGGCCCATCAGTGGCAGGCCGAGCTGGTCGGCGACCTCTAGCGCCATCTGCATCGGCGCGATGCCGAGCGGGCCGGAGGTGCCGCCGCCGATGCGCACCTTGATGCCGCAGATCAGGTCGGCCTGTTCCTTCGCCACGGCGAGGCAGACGCGCGAATTGAGCAGCCGCAGGTCGGACGACTCGCCGAAGCTGACATCCCAATGCAGCGCGAAGATGCCGGCAAAGGACAGGTTGAGGAACGGCACCACCCGGACATGCGCGGGCTCGATCACATGCTTGCGGAAGCCGTGGATGTTTCCCGGCCCGGCCGACCCGGCATCGACCAGCGTAGTGCAGCCGCTCCATTTGGCATACTGGTCGGGATCGACGCCCAGCGAGGTGCCGCCCCAATAGACGTGGGTGTGCAAGTCAATCAGCCCGGGCACCACGATCTTGCCGGAGACGTCGCGGACATAGCTGGCCTCGCCCAGGTCGCGGCCGATCGCGGCCACGCGGCCATCGGCAAAGGCGATATCGACGACATCATCCACGTTCTGGGCGGGGTCGATCACGCGCCCGCCAGTGAGCAGCAAGTCGAACATGTCCGTTCCTCCGAGGGGGAAAGTGCTGAGCCGTACATGCTCGGCGGTAGGGAAATTTCGCGCAACCCCTCCCCAAGCGGGAAAACTGGTGCAGAATGCCAGCCGACGCTTCCATCTTCCCGCCGCACGTTGCGCGCGCAACCCGCAGGAGCTCCCGATGAGCAGTACAGTCGCCGACGATTCCCGGACCAATTCGCGGATCGTCACCTCCTATCGCCAACGCACCGCCGGCTCGGCCGAGATGGCGCGCCAGGCGCAGGAGCTGTTCCCCAGCGGCATCACCCATGACGCGCGCAATGTCGACCCGTACGGCATCTATGTCGCCCGCGCCGCCGGGCCGCATAAATGGGATGTCGATGGCAACAAGTACATCGACTATTTCGGCGGCCACGGCGCGCTGATCCTGGGGCACAATCACCCGACGGTGCTGGCCGCGATCACCGAGGCGATGCAGGACGGCTCGCAGTTCGGTGCCAGCCACCCGCGTGAGATCGGCTGGGCCAATGCGGTGAAGCGCCTGGTGCCGTCGGCCGAGCGGCTGCGCTTCACCTCGTCGGGCACCGAGGCGACGTTGATGGCCGTCCGCCTGGCGCGCGCCTTCACCGGGCGCGAGACGCTGTTGCGCTTCAAGGGTCATTTCCACGGCTGGCATGATCAGATGACCAGTGGCTATTCGAATCACTATGACGGCACGCCGACACCGGGCGTGCTGCCGGGCGTGGCGCAGAAATCGATCCTGGTGAATCCCGGCGACATCGCGGCCGTCGAAGAAGTGCTGAAGAACAATCCGGATATCTGTGCCGCGATCCTGGAGCCGACCGGCTCGTCGTTCGGCCAGGTGCCTTTGAAGGCTGAGTTCGTCCAGGAGCTGCGCCGGCTGACCGCCAGATACGGCGCGCTGCTGATCATGGACGAGGTGGTCACCGGCTTCCGCGCCTCGCCGGGCGGGGCCCAGGGGCTGTGGGGCATCACGCCGGACCTGTCGTCCTGGGCCAAGATCCTGGCGGGCGGCATGCCGGGCGGGTGCGTCACCGGGCGTCAGGACATCATGGATCTGCTGGACTTCGCCGCCTCGGCCAAGGCGGGCCGTGAGAAAATCGGCCATCCCGGCACCTTCAATGCCAACCCGGTCTCCGCCGCGGCCGGCATCGCCTGCCTGACCATCCTGGCCGAGACCGACGCGGTGAAGAAGGCGGCGGACACCGCGACATCGCTGCGGGCCGGGTTGAACGACGTGCTGGCCGAGTTCGGCCTGAAATGGTCGGTCTATGGGACGTCCTCGGGCTTCCATTTGTTCGTCAACCCGAAGAACCGCGACATCACGCCGCACGGCTTCGACCCGTTCGCTTGCGAAATGGAAGAGCTGAAGGCACAGCCGCAGAAGCTGAACAACCGCATGCGCATCGCCCTGCTGGTCAATGGCGTGGACACCAATCCGCGCATCGGCGGGCTGCTGTCCTGCACCCACACGGCCCAGGACGTGGCCGAAACGGTGGCGGCATACCGCGAGGCGCTGAAGATGCTGAAAGCGGAAGGCGAGCTTCCGGTCTGAGTTTTTTCATGGGGCCGGGCGGAAACGTCCGGCCCTTTCTGCTTCTGGGGTGTTTGCGATGAACGAAGAAGACCTGGGCTTCATGCCCGCCACCGAGCTGGCGCCGATGATCCGGCAGAAGAAGATCTCGCCGGTCGAGGTGATGGCCACCATCATCAAGCGCATCGAGCGACTGGAGCCGAAGATTAACGCCATGGCCGCCTTCGGGCCGGAATTGGCGATGAAGCATGCCCGCGCCGCCGAGGACGCGCTGATGAAGGGCGGCGCGATCGGCCCCCTGCACGGCCTGCCCGTCACTATCAAGGACCTCGCCTGGACCTATGACTTCCCGACCGAGTCCGGCAGCCATTCGGCCAAGGGCTTCCAGTCCAAGATCGACAATCCCTTCGTTGGCCGCCTGCGCGAGGCCGGCGCGATCGTCATCGGCAAGACCACCACCAGCGAGTTCGGCTGGACCGGGGTCTCCCGCTCGCCGTTGACCGGCATCACCCACAACCCATGGAAACAGGGCTACAACGCCGGCGCCTCCTCCGCCGGTGCCGGCGCCGCCTCGGCCGCCGGCTATGGCGCGCTGCACCAGGGCAGCGACGGCGCGGGCTCGATCCGCATGCCGGCGCATTTCTGCGGCCTGTTCGGCCTCAAGCCGACGCATGGCCGGGTGCCCAACCACCCCGTCGGCGCCGGCGATTACACCTCGCATATCGGCCCGATGACCCGCACCGTCGCCGATGGCGCGCTGATGATGTCGGTCATGTCCGGCCCGCACCCGCTGGACCACACCAGCCAGGAAGCCGGGCCCGCCGACTACATGGGCCGCCTGGATGACGGTATCAAAGGCCGTCGCGTGGCCTTCTCGATGGACCTCGGCCATGCCCGCGTCGACCCCGAGGTGGCCGATCTCGTCCGGAAGGGCGCCGAAGCCCTGGCCGCCGGCGCCGGCTTCATCCTGACCGACGTGAAGCCCGCCTGGGGTCCGGTGGGTCCCCGCCTTATCCGCGACTTCTGGGCCGCCCACATGACCCGCAGCGCCGCGCTGTTGCCCAAGTTCGAGCACCAGATGGACCCCGGCCTGGTCGCCTGCATCAAGGATGGCGCCCAGGTCACGATGGCGCAGTACCAGGACATGCGCATCAAGAAGATGCAGTACATCGCCGACATCCACATGTTCTTCGAGGACTGGGACTTCCTGATCACGCCCACCGTCTCGGTCGCCGCCTTCCCCGCCGAGAAGCTGATGCCCGATCACTGGCCGCAGCACCCGTGGGACTGGATCCAGTGGGCGGAGTTCTCCTACCCCTTCAACATGAGCTGGAACCCCTCCGCCACCGTGCCGTGCGGCTTTACGAAGGACGGCCTGCCGGTCGGTCTGCAGATCACCGGCCGGCGCTTCGATGACCTCGGTGTGATGCAGGCGTCCCGCGCCTTCGAGCGCGTCATGCCGTGGGCCGACAAGCGGCCGAAGATCGATTGGTAAGACGATGAGCGATGCGCGCCAGCTGGTCGCCACCCCGATCGGCCGGCTGCGCACGCCGTGGCGCACCACCTCCGAATGCCCGCGCAACGGCCGGCGTGGTGACACGCCGCTGTGCACGGTGGAGGTTGACGCAGCCTATGTGCCCGGCCTGAAGGACCTCGACGGCTACACCCACCTGATCCTGCTTTACTGGCTGAACCAATCCGGCACGCCCGAGATGCAGTTCACCCCGCCGAACGACACCGAGCCGCGCGGCATGTTCGCCACCCGCACCCCGCGCCGGCCCAATCCGATCGGCCTGTCCGTGGTGAAGTTGGAGGGCTTCGCCGCGCCAGGCGTCTTGAACGTCCGCTATCTCGATTGCGTGGACGGCACGCCCCTGCTGGACATCAAGCCATACCTGCCCAGCACGGATGCTGAGCCCGAGGCGAGCATGGGGTTCCAAAAGCGGAGCCGGTAATGGCCCAAAACATCTACGACGACGATAGTTTCTTCTCTGGCTACAGCACGCTGTCCCGCTCGGTGAAGGGCCTGGACGGGGCAGGGGAGTGGCCCGCGATCCGCGCCCTGCTGCCGCCGATGACCGGGCTGCGGGTGGTCGACCTCGGCTGCGGCTTCGGCTGGTTCTGCCGCTGGGCGCGCGCCGCCGGTGCCGCATCGGTCTTGGGCCTCGACCTCTCCGAAAAGATGCTGGCCAAGGCCGCGGCTGATACCAGCGATCCCGCGATCGCCTACGCCCGCGCCGACCTGGACAAGCTTGACCTCCCGGCCGGCGCCTTCGACCTCGCCTATTCGTCGCTGGCCCTGCAGTATCTGGAATCTCTCACCGGCGTGATGGCCGCCGTACATGCCGCCCTGGTACCCGGCGGGCATGTCGTCTTTTCGGTCGAACACCCGATCTACACCGCACCGTCTCAGCCAGGCTTCGTCACCGCCGCGGACGGAAACCGGATCTGGCCGCTGGACTCTTACCTGATCGAAGGCCGCCGGCTGACCAACTGGTTCGCGCCCGGCGTGGTCAAGCACCACCGCACCGTCGCCAGCTACGTGACCGCCCTGCTGTCCGCCGGCTTCACCCTGACGGCGCTACAGGAATGGGGGCCGAGCGACGCGCAGATCGCCGAGCACCCCAACTGGGCTGATGAGCGCCAGCGCCCGCCTTTCCTGCTGGTGGCCGCCCGGCGCGGGTGATCGTGCTTCACGTGGAACAATATTGCCGAGTCGTGCGCAACGACTCGGCAAGCCCGCATGGAGTCAAGGGGATATGAACAATCCCTTAACATCGAACTGAAGGTGCAACGCTCCGACTCGTGTCAAGCCCTGTGAAGCTCACCCCCGATTGGCCCGCGCCAGCACCGCATTCGCCAACACCTCCACCCCGGCGGTGCAGTGCTCGGGTTCGGACCATTCCTTCTCGCTGTGTGACCAGCCATCGCGGCACGGCACGAAGATCAGCTCGGTCGGGCACAGCCGGATCATGTTGAACGCATCGTGCCCCGGCCGCGTGCGCATGCGCGTGCAGGAATAGCCGAGATCGGCCGCGGCCTTCTCGGCCAGCTGGATCATCCCCTCGTCGAAGTGCACCGGCGCGCGCTGCCGCTTGACCAGCGTGTTGAAGACCAGCCCGGTCTCCGCCGCAATCCGCGCCTCGGCCGCCTCGATCTCGCCGGCCATTGCGGCGGCACCGTCGGCGTCCGGATGCATGATGCCGTAGCTGAACGCTGCCCGATGCGGAATGTTGATGCGGTTGTTCGGCCAGCAATCCATCACCACCGCACTCGCCGACCCCGCCGGCGCATAGGCAATCCCCACCCGGTCGATCGCGTCGATCAGCTTGGCCGCGCCGACCAGCGCATTGCGCCGCCGCATCATCGGCATCGATTGGATATGCGCGTTCTCGCCCAACACTTCCATGTCGGCAAACACCGAATAGTGGCTGTGCGTCACCGTACCAATCGTGATCCCGGCCTCCTCCAAAAGCGGCCCCTGCTCGATGTGCAACTCGAAATAGGCATCGACATCACGCCCGCCCACCGGTGCCGCGCCGTCATACCGGATGCGCCGCAGCTCATCGCCAAACCGCACCCCCTGCCGGTCGGTCGCGGCATGCGCGTCTTCCAGCGGCAGCGCCCCGGCGAAAACCGCCGAGCCCATCAGCCCCGGCGAAAACCGCGCGCCTTCCTCGTTGGTCCAGTTCACCACCTCCAGCGCCCGCTTCGTCATAATCCCCGCCTCGGCAATGCTCCGCACCGCCTCCAGCGCCCCCAGCACCCCCAGCGGCCCGTCGAATTTTCCCCCCGGCGACTGGCTGTCCAGATGACTGCCCAGCATGACCGGCGCCAGGCTGGGATCGCTGCCCTCGCGCCGCGCGAACATGTTGCCCATGGCATCGACGCTGAGCGACAAGCCCGCCTCTTGGCACCAATGGCCGAACAGCCCGCGCACATCACGGTCGCCGTCGGTCAGGCTCATGCGGTCGACCCCACCATGCGGGAGTGCTGCGATCGCGCCGGAAGCCATCAGGTCGGACCAGAGCCGTTTGCCATTGACGCGAAGCGGGGCCATGTCGTGCGAACCTTCCGTTATGTTGCGGCGCAGCGAAGTTTGCGCCGTTCCCGCGGCAAAGCTCAACCGGATTCCGCGCATCTGCTCGCCAGGGGTTGACGACCTGCCGATGCTGGCCGGCACAATCGCCCAGCCAAGGAGACCCGCCATGCCCCGTCCGACCCGCCGCATGCCCGCCGCACGCTCGATGATCACCGCCCCCCAACCCGAGGCGGTGGAGGCCGGCGCTGACATCCTGCGCGCCGGCGGCTTGGCAGTGGACGCTATGCTCGCCTGCGCCTTCACCCAGGGCGTGGTCGACCCCCTGATGTGCGGCATCGGCGGCCTCGGCACCATCCAGGTCTACGACCCCATCACCGGCCGCCACCAGATCATCGACGGCATGGGCACCTGTCCCGCCGCCGCGACGCCGACGCTCTGGGAAAAGGACTTCCTCGGCGAATGCCCAGACGGCTTCGGCTTCATCGTCAAAGGCAACGTCAACGAACTCGGCCGCCGCGCCGTCACCACCCCGGGCATCGTCGCCGCCTTCGCCCTAGCCCACCGCCAGTTCGGCAAACTCCCCTGGTCCGACCTCTTCGCCCCGGCCATCCGCGTCGCCCGCGAAGGCTGGCCCGTCCGCCCCCACGTCGCCGGCGTCTTCGCCACCAACGAAGCCCCCTACGGCCGCCTGCCTTACATCGACAAACTCCGCCTGACCCCCGACGGCGCCCGCCTCTACCTGCGCCCGGACGGCAGCGTGAAGAAAATCGGCGACATCATCACCAACCCCGACCTGGCCGACACCCTGTCCATCCTCGCCCGCGACGGCGCCG
Organism: Asaia bogorensis; assembly: GCA_945869965.1. GTDB lineage: Bacteria > Pseudomonadota > Alphaproteobacteria > Acetobacterales > Acetobacteraceae > CAMDGX01. The sequence continues at coordinate 10,171 of CAMBRC010000033.1, read as the reverse complement.
AGGCCTTCTACACCGGCGAGATCGCCGCCCGCATCGTCGCCGACCAGCAACAGCACGGCGGCCTGCTCTCCGCCGCCGACCTCGCCGGCTTCGCCCCGCGCGTCAATTCCCCCATCACCATCCCCTATCGCGGCCGCCGCGTCGCCGTCCCGCCCCCACCCGCCGGCGGCATCACGGTGGCCCAGATCCTGCGCATCCTCGAACGCTTCGACCTCGCGGCCCTCGGCCACAACTCCCCCGAATACATCCGCGTCGTCGCCGAGGCGATGAAGATCGCCGGGCGGGACAAGGACGAAAACATCGGCGACCCCGATTTCTTCACCCCCCCGCTCGCCCGCATGCTCTCCGACGACTGGGCCGACCAGCAAGCCGCCCGCATCCAACGCGGCGAAAAAGCCTCCCTCACCCGCATCCTCGCCGACGCCCCGCACACCACCACCCTCTCCGCCGTCGACGCGAACGGCATGGTCGTCTCGGTCACCCACACCCTGGCCACCCCCTCGGGCGTCATCCCCGAAGGCACCGGCTTCATGCTGAATGGTGCGATGAACTGGTACGACCCCCGCCCCGGCCGCCCCAGCTCCATCGCCCCTGGCAAGCGCCGCTTCTCCACCATGGCCCCCACCATCGTCTTCGAGAACGACACCCCTGTGATGACCATCGGCGCCCCCGGCGGCGCCTGGATCGGCATCGCCATCCTCCAGGGCATCGTCAACGTACTCGATTTCGGCATGACCATGCAGGAAGCCGTCCAGGCCCCCCGCTTCTCCGCCACCTCGGACAAGATCGACATCTCCAACCGCATCCCCCGGGCCACCCAGCGCGCGCTGGAAGCCATGGGCTACGACGTCGTCCGCTCCCCCCTCACCTTCGCCTTCGCCGGCGTCCACGGCATCACCATGTGGGACAACCAGCTCGAAGGCGGCGCCGACCCGCAACGCGACGGCTACCCCGCAGGAGTCCAATAGCGATGGCCAATGTCCTCGACCTCCCCGAACGCGGCTTCCGCTTCGTCGAAGGCGTCTTCCAATACTCCGCCGGCGTCGCCGCCATCGCCGGCCACCGCATCGAACGCGCCCGCTTCGCCAACCCCATCCCCCTGCACGAAGGCTTCACCCGGATCCAGGCCCACCTGGCCTCCCTCGGCCTCCCCCCCACCGCCTTCGCCGCCTGCGAACTGCGCTCCCCCGAGCCCTTCACCGAAGAAGGCTTCGTCACCTTCAACCGCGCCTATTTCGGCGTCCTGGAAAAATGGGGCGTCATCATCGGCGGCCTCAACCCCATCGCCCGCTCAAACGTCTGCCCCGAACTCCACAAACCCGACTGCCCCAGCTTCCACGCCTTCAGCTACGCCGTCCCGGCGGCCGGCGCCCCCGCCAGCTTCGTCATCGCCGGCAGCGGCGAAAGTGCAGAAGGCAAAGGCGACTACCGCGACAACACCGTCGCCTACCGCGACCTCTCAACCGCCGGAATGCGCGCCAAAATCCGCCACGTCATGGCCGAAATGGAACGCCGCATGACCGCCCTCGGCTTCACCTGGTCCGACACCACCGCCACCCAGGTCTACACCGTCCACGACCTCTTCCTCCACTTCGCCGAGGAAATCGTCACCCGCGGCGCCGCCCAGCACGGCGCCACCTGGCAATTCTGCCGCCCGCCGGTCGTGGACCTTGAATTTGAGGTCGATTGCCGGGGCGTCATGACGGAAATCATGCTCCCGGCGTAATGCCAGAACCCAAGCGAAGGCTGGGCTCTGCCCAAACCCGCCAGGGGCCAAGCCCCTGGACCTTAACTCATAAGGGTCCAGGGGGCTTGGCCCCCTGGTGGGTCCAGGGCAAAGCCCTGGCCTTCCCCGCTCCTCACCGCCCCCGCAAGCTAACCCCATGCGGATACCGCGCCTTATACTCCGCCACCCCCGTCTCCATCGTCACAAACTTCGCCCCCTCCGCCTTCAGCACATCAAGCATGTGCTCAAGCATGAACATCCGGTGCCCGCGCCCGATCACATGCGGATGGAACGTATAAGTCAGAATCCCCCAGTCATAATACTTCTTCATATACTTGAACTCGTTGATGAAGTTCTCAATCACCAACCGCGCATTCATCCCCCCAGGCAAAATTCCCTGCGGCGAGCGCGAATACTCGAAATGCGGATGGTCATCCAGCGCCCACGAAATCGGCATCTCCACCAGTGCCGTATCCGGCCCGAACTCCATCGGCTCCAACAGCTCGACCCGGTCCCCCTTGCGCGCCTGATACGGGATGTAGTCATGCCCCATCATCGAGCTGTCATAGACAAACCCGTGCTTCATCAACAAATCCACCGAAACATCCGACAAATCCCAAGCCGGCGACCGATACCCCCGCGGCGCCCGCCCGGTCAGCCGCATGATCGACTCATTGCCGCGGATCAGCTCCTGCTCCTCCCCCTCCGGCCCCAACGTCGACGGCACCCGATGCGTCCAGCCATGATTGCCAATCTCATGCCCCGCCGCATGCACCGCCGCCACGCATGAAGGATACGAATCGATCGTATGCCCCGGAATGAACCAGGTCGTCGGGATCGACCGCTCGTTCAACAGCCGCAGAATCCTCTGCGCCGCCGGAATGCCGAAATCCCCCCGGCTGATCAGCGTCGGCGAGGTCTGCCCGCGCGAGATCGCGGACGAGGTATTGTCATGGTCAAAGGTCAGGCAAACAAACAGATCAGCCATTGCGTTACTCCTGATAGCTGCGTGGCGGAAAGAATCGTCCCGGCCAGGATCGTGCCTCCACCGCAAGCTGTCAAAATGTCAGCTTCCACGTCCGGCCAGCGAGGTGTATTGTTGACAAATCCATGACGCGGGGAATCCCAGCATGAGCCAAACGGCCGCCGCCGACGCCCAAAACACTGCCCTCGGTGGCATTGACTGCGACGTCCACCCCGCCATCCCCGGCATGGCCACCCTTATCCCCTATCTCGACCCCTACTGGCAGGAACAAGTCACCGTCCGCGGCATCGACGGCCTGGACCTCTCCAGCTTCCCCATCGAAATGGACGCCCACGGCCGCCCCGACTGGTGCCAACCCGGCACCAAGCCCGGCGCCTCCCTCGCCCGCCTCCAGGCCGATGCGCTGGACGGCTTCGGCTCCCAACTCGCCATCTGCAACCCGCTTTACGGCGTGCTCGCCATTTATAACGAACACTTCGCCGCCGCCGTCGCCCGCGCCGTGAATGACTGGCTCACCGCCGAGTGGCTAGACCGCGAACCCCGCCTGCGCGCCTCCATCACCGTCGCCGCCCAGAACCCCGAGCTCGCGGTCGAAGAAATCAACCGCCGCGCCCCTGACCCCCGCTTCGTCCAAATCCTCCTCCTCGCCCAGGACGACGTGCCCCTCGGCAACCGCCGCCTCTGGCCGATTTACGCCGCCGCCGAACGCCACGGCCTGTCCATCGGCGTCCACGCCGGCAGCACCTTCCGCCACGCCATCACCTCCAACGGCTGGCCCTCGTACCACCTCGAGGATTACGCCGCCCACGCCCAGGCCTTCCAATCCAACCTGCTCAGCCTGGTCCACGAAGGCGTCTTCAACAAACACCCCGGCCTCACCTTCGTCATGATCGAAAGCGGCTTCACCTGGCTGCCCACCTTCATGTGGCGCGCCAACAAGACCTGGCGCGGCGTCCGGGCGGAAGTCCCATGGGTCGACCGCGCCCCCAGCGACGTCATCCGCGACCACGTCCGCTTCACCCTCCAGCCCACCGACGCCCCGCCCACCGGTGCCGACATGGAACGCCTGCTCAACATGATCGGCAGCGACGACATGCTGCTCTTCTCCACCGACTACCCGCACTGGCAGTTCGACGGCCACAACGTCTGGCCCGCAGGCTTCTCCCCCGCGCTCAAGCGCCGGATCCTGCTGGACAACCCGAGAAATGCCTATCCGAGATTGAAGGAGGCGCTCAAATGACCCCCGAAGACGGCCGCACCATCCCGTCCGAGTCCTCCGCCAACACCTCGCGCACCAAGCTCAAGGTCATCGACTGCGACGTGCACCACGCCCTGCGCTCGTACAAGGACCTGCTGCCCTACATGGCCACCCGCTGGCACAGTCACGCCGAGAAATTCGCCCGTCGCCGCCCCGCCCCCTTCCAAGCCTCCTCGCCCTATCCGAAAACCGCCCCGGCCCTGTCGCGCACCGATAGCTGGCCCCCCAATGGCGGCCCCCCGGGCTCGGACCTCGCCTTCCTCCAGGAACAGCTCCTCGATGCCTACAACATCGAATACGGCATGCTGCACCTGCTGATGTCCGGCATGGACGAACGCAACCAGGATCTCGGCAACGCCATCTGCTCGGCGATCAATGACTGGCAGTACGAGCACTGGACGCAAAAGGACAAGCGCCTCAAAGCCGCCATCGTCGTGCCGGGCGAAGACCCCGCCGCCGCCGTAAAGGAAATCGAACGCTGGGCCGGCAACTCCGACTTCGCCCAGATCTCCATGGTCACCCACGCCATCGAACCCCTCGGCCGCCGCCGTTACTGGCCGATCTACGAAGCAGCCCAAGCGCACAACCTCCCCGTCGGCCTGCACTCCTCCGGCACCAACGGCCACGCCGTCACCGGTTCCGGCTGGTGCAGCTTCTACGTCGAGGAACAGCACAACGTCGCCCTCAGCCAACAGCAACTCGCCATCTCCCTGGTCTGCGAAGGCGTCTTCGAACGCTTCCCTGCGCTGAAGGCCGTCATCATCGAAGCCGGCTACGTCTGGGTCCCCTCCGTCGCCTGGCGCCTGGACCAGCACTGGGCCCGCATGAAGGACGAAGTCCCCCACCTCACCAAGAAACCCTCGGAATACTTCCGCACCCATATCTGGTACTCCAGCCAGCCCGCCGACGAACCAGAGCGCCCCGAAGACCTGCGCACCGTGCTGGACTGGATCGGCTGGGACCGCCTCCTGTTCTCCACCGACTACCCGCACTGGGACATGGACAACCCGGAAACCGTGTTCAAACTCCGTCTCTCCGAGCAGGAACAGAAAATGATCTACAACGAAAATGCCCGCGCGGTGTACGGGTTCGCCTGACCCATGGCGCGCCATGTCGTAGCCGCCGTCGCCGAAATCCCCCCCGGCAGCCGAAAAATCGTCACCATCCGCGGCCGCCAAATCGGCATCTTCAACGTCCACGGCGAGTTCTACGCCCTGCTGAACCGCTGCCCGCACCAGGGCGGCGAACTCTGCAAAGGCACCCTGATCGGCCTCGCCCTCTCCTCCGAACCCGGTGTCTTCGAACTAACCCGCGCCGGCGAAATGCTGAAATGCCCCTGGCACGGCTGGGAATACGACATCCGCACCGGCCAATCCTGGTGCGACCCCAATGACACCAAAGTCCGCGCCTACCCCGTCACCGTCGAACCCGGCGAAACCCTGGTGCGCGGGCCGTTCGTGGCGGAAACCTTCACCGTGGCGGTCGAGGAAGAGTACATCGTCGTCGACGTCTAGAAGTCGAAGGCAAGAATCTTCTTATTGTGAACAAAAAGAAGCAAAAAAACTTCATCCATTTTCTGCCTGCTCTCCCCCCGCGGTCGGGGGGAGCCGGAGGGGGGCTCTAACCCCACCAACCCCACCCCATGCATTGGCCCACTCCAATTGATAAATTTTTTTTGCTTCTTTTTGTTCACAAAAAGAAGATTCTTCCCCTTGCCTTCCCCCCGCCCCAACGGCCCAAAGTTTTTTTCAAAAATCTGCAAAAACCCCTTGTTCTCCGAAAAACCGTTAGTTAATATCCTTGCATGAAACACACATCATCCCCCCTGAGCGAGGAGCTCGCCGGCCTGCGTGCCGCTTGCGCCGCACAGGGGAGGCATGTCTGGATGCCGGCGGCGTTGCACGCCCTGATCATCGCCTGCCTGGTGCGCATTTTCGGCCGGCTGGAGCACCTCGTCCAGCAATGGCAATCCGGCCAACTCATCCTTCCGCTCCCCGTCACGCCGGCAATCCGCCCGGTGAACCCGGACGCCACAGGCGCGCCACGTCGGTCTGCGTCGGTCAGATTGTCCCCCGCAACCCGGGCCGCTGCATGCATGACCGCGCCGTCGGCCTCGGCTGCCCATCTCCCCCGCGCTCCATCCGTCTGCGAGCGATCAAACGACGATGCCCGCGGAGACTCCTTCCCGTCGGGTTTCTCGCCGCGCTTCACAGCATCAAAACGTCAAAAACGCACCTTCACGCCTTCGAAGCACTGCGTTCCATTCGTTACGATATAGTAATAAAAATACCTCAAAACGAAAATTGAATACCTTTCAAAGTACTAAGGTCCAGGGGCTTGGCCCCTGGCGGGTCCGGGCAGCGCCCGGCCTTCCTTCCCTTGCCTCGTTCTTCTTTCCGCCCGGCTTTCCCGCGCCAGAGGGTTGTCTACAACCGCCCGAACGCGCAGACTGCCTCAGCGCGGTGGTGCCTGAAGGTGCCGACGACAACGCAACACGAAACATGGGTATGGAAACAGGATGAGCATCAAGGGAAAGGCCTATATCGCGGGGGCTTTCGAGCACCCGACGCGCAAGGCACCTGACAAATCGGTCTTCCAGCTTCATGCCGAGTGCGCCGCGGGCGCCCTGGCTGATGCCGGCCTGACCAAGGACGATGTCGACGGCTATTTCTGTGCTGGCGACGCCGCCGGCATGGGCCCGATCAACATCGCCGACTACATGAACCTGCGCCTGCGCTATCTCGACAGCACTGATGTCGGCGGCACGTCGTATATCGGCGCCGTCGGTCACGCTGCTGCCGCGATCCACGCCGGCAAGTGCAACGTGGCGCTGATCACCCTCTCGGGCCGTCCGCGCTCCGAGGGCGTGCAGACCGGCACCGGCCAGCGCCCCGGCAATCCGCAGGTCGGTGACAGCCCGTGGGAGACCCATTTCTCCCCAGCCACCACCAACGTCTACGGCATGGTGGCTGCCCGCCACATGCACGAATACGGCACCACCAGCGAACAGCTGGCCTGGATCAAGGTGGCCGCGAGCCATCATGCCCAGTGGAACGAGCACGCCATGCTGCGCAATGTGGTCACCGTGGAGGAGGTCGTGAACTCCCCGCTGGTTTCCACCCCGCTGCATCGCCTGGATTGCTGCGTCATCTCCGACGGTGGCGGCGCGCTCCTGGTGGTCAAGCCCGAGATCGCGCGTTCGCTCAAGCGTCCGCTGGTCAAGGTCATGGGCCATGGCGAAAGCTGGAAAGGCCAGATGGGCGGCGACGTCGACCTGACCTATTCCGGCGCGCGCTGGTCCGGTGCGGCCGCTTTCGCCGAATCCGGCGTGAAGCATTCCGACATCAAATACGCCTCGATCTACGACAGCTTCACCATCACGGTGCTGATGCAGCTTGAGGATCTCGGCTTCTGCGAAAAGGGCATGGGCGGCAAGTTCGTCTCCGATGGCAACCTGATCTCAGGCGTCGGCAAGCTGCCGTTCAACACCGATGGCGGCGGCCTGTGCAACAACCACCCGGCCAACCGCGGCGGCATCACCAAGGTGATCGAAGCCGTGCGTCAGCTGCGTGGCGAAGCCCACCCCAAGGTCCAGGTCGCCAACTGCGACGTGGCCCTCGCCCATGGAACCGGTGGCCTGCTCGGCAGCCGCCATGGTTCCTCGACCCTTATCCTCGAGCGGGAGTAATCAACCATGGGTATCATGGAAGACCGCAAGATGCCGCCGAACTGCACCAACCCCGAGAGCGACGCGTTCTACGCCGCCGCCGAGGAAGGTAAGTTCATGATCCGCCGCTGCACCTCGTGCAAGAAGGCGCATTGGTATCCCCGCGCCGTCTGCCCGTTCTGCTTCGGCAGCACCGAGTGGGAACAGGCTTCCGGCGAGGGCACCATCTACAGCTTCTCGACGATGCTGCGCTCCAACTTCACCATGGCCTATGTCACGCTGAAGGAGGGCCCGACCATGATGACCAACATCGTCAAGGCCGACCCCGAACAGCTCAAGATCGGCGGCAAGGTGAAGGTCGTCTTCGTCCAGACCGACGCCAACAAGGTTCCCTGCTTCGAACCCGCCTGACGTCGCTCGCCTGAACTGACTGGACCGGGGCATCCGCAGGGGTGCCCCGGTTTTGTTTGTCCACCTGGCCCGAAGCCAGGCAGAAAGAACCTTCTTTTTCTGAAGAAAAAGAAGCAAAAAGACTTTCATCCATTTGCACCCGTCCTCCCCAGGGAAGCCGGGAGTCAAACGAAAAAAAGTTTTTTGGTTCTTTTTTTCAAAAAAGAACGCGCTTGCCTTACAACTCCGCTGCCGCCTCTTCGCAAAGCGCCTCGGCCACCGCCCGCGACAGCGTTTCCAGCGCCGCATGCTGCGCGGCCTCCGCCGCAGCCGGCTTGGCCGCCACCGGTTCCGGCAGCGGCGCCGGGGCCACCTGCCCGCCGGCCTCGCACCGCGACAGGAACGCCCGCATCACATTGTCGATCGCCAGCCGGCTCGGGTCGCGCCGGTCGGCTTCGTAGTATTCCCAGGGCGCCTGCGGCCCGGTGACGATCTCATAGGCCGGGAAATAGCTGACCTCGCGATGCCGCATCGCCGCCTCGCCGGCCGCCACCCGCAGGACCGACTTGCTGTAGGTCGTTGCCATCAGCACATGGTCGCGCGTCGCGGTGGCCACCAGCGGCACCGGCGAGACCGTCAACACAAAGCGCAGTCGCGGATTGACCTCGCGCGCCAGCCCGATCAGCCGATCCAGATCGGCCGAAACCTCGGCCACCGTGAAGTTGTGGAAAGCATGCATCGCCGGGTCGTACGTGCCGGCGACGGTCCCCGGACAAGCCGGAAACACCGCCCCATCAGGCCGCGAGATCCAGGCTTCCGTCAGTCCCAGCGTGAACACAAAGACATCCGCCGCGCGCAACGCCTCCAGCACGCATTCCAGGTGCCGCGCGGTGATGACGTCAAACTCCGCCTCCGATGACGCGGGATAGCGCAGCCCCGGCCGGAACGGATCCAGCACCAAATCCTCGCCCACCACCCAGCGGGACTCAACCGGCCGGAACCGCCCCATCGCCCGCTCGATCAGCTGCACCGCCTGACGCACTGTATAGATATTGCCGTACGAGGCGGAAAACCGCCCATAGCTGAAATTGTCGTCGCCGATCGCCCCGAAAATCCCAGGCACCACCTCGGTGCGGACATAGGCAAACCCGGCCGATTCCAGATACGGCACGATATTCGCCGCAAAACAGCTCCCCGCCGAGGAAACCTTCTCCCCGGCATACATCAACTGCGCCCGCGGCATCAGATCCACGGCGTCGAAGCCATTCGCCACGCCACGCCGCCAGAACGCCTGCGGCGGCATGTTGCGATAGGGATGCGTCGCCATGGCAGCCTCCGTCAGGTCTCGAGCGCGGCCTTCAGCATCTCCTGGCCGAAGCTGTCGCTCGCATGGGTGAAGTCATTAGCAAGCCGGTACTCCGAGGCCAGAAAACCGGCCGCGTCGCGCAGATGGGCGGGCACGGCAACATAGGTCGCCCCTTCCTCGCGCGTGATCGCGGCGCTCAGCTCCTGCAGCACCGTCCACAATTTCAGCATCAGCCGCGCCGGAATGAACCGCGCCGTGGCGATATCCAGGCCCTGCTGGGCAAACACCCCCTGCCAGAACCGGCTTTCGCGCACCTCCTTCTCATGACGCGCCAGGTTGTCGCTCGGCGGCGGCGTCGCGATCACCAACCGCCGGAGCGCTCCACCCGCGTCCAGCCGCTTCATGAGGCTGCGCAGCCCGTTCAGCGACGGCGCAATTTGCGCCACCACCATCCGCCGCGGCACGATCGTCGCCCCGGGCTGCAGCGGCCCCGGCACCAGCGGCTCCAGGAAATCGAAGCCCGGCGGCTGGCTGAACAGGAAATTCACGATATGCTGGCTGCCCTGGTAGCTCAGCAGCGCATCGCGCCCGCGCGCCCCGTCGATATACATCTGCCAGTAAACATCGCTGCGCGGCAGTGGCGTCTCTTCCGCCACGAAGTGGCCAACCCGTCCGAACAGCTCCCGTCGTACTAGCAGCCTGTCGGACTTAACGCGACGCGGAAGCAGTCGGTAGAATTGTTGCATCGCTTCGCCGTTTTTGCTGTTTGGATATCTGCTGGATGGGCAATTTCCGCCTGATTGACCGCGATACCGGCTTTCTGATGCCACCATCGGTGG
>CAMBRC010000032.1 GCA_945869965.1 Asaia bogorensis | reverse complement strand
TCAGCGAGGTTTATCGAAGGCTTGTCGCGAACGGCAAAAAACCGCTCGTTGCCGTCACCGCGCTGATGCGAAAAATCGTCGTCATCGCCAATGCGAAGCTACGCGACGCACGTAGTGGAACGGCGGGCGTTCAAGTGAGTTGATGACGGCGTAGTTTCCGAGATGACGGCGTTGGTTGGTGGGTTCTGGTCTTATGGATAAAGTTTTTTTGCTTCTTTTTGTTCACAAAAAGAAGACTCTCCCTGCCACTTGGCTTTCTCACTCGGACCAGGCGCGCAGGGCAATCTGGCTCTGGTCGAAGGTATCGGCGATGCCGCGGGCGGCGGTTCGGGCGGCGGGCATGTCGCCGGCGTGGGCGGGGGCGAGGATGGCGCGGGCTTGGGTTTCGATGCGGGCGAGGCCGTAGCTGCTGGCCATGCCGGCCAGGGCGTGGGCTTCGCGTTCGACGGGTTCGGGGCTGTTGCCGGCCAGGGCGGTTTCGAGGGCGGCGAGGCGGTCGCGCATGTCGTCCAGGCATTGCCGGCAGAGGGTGGTCAGGACGGCCGGCGGCAGGTCACGGCGGAGTTCGGCCAGGCGGGCGGCGTCGAGCAGGGAGTCGGCGGGCGGCGGGGCTGGGGGGGATGTGGTGGTGCCGTGTTGCAGCGCCTCGCGCAGCAGGGCGGCGGGGACGGGTTTGCTCATCATGCCTTGCATGCCGGCGGCGACGCAGCGGGCGCGCTCGGCCTCGCCGGTATTGGCGGTGAGCGCGAAGATGGGCGCGCGGCCGGCGGGACCGGCCAGGGCGCGGATGCGGCGTGCGGCGTCGTAGCCGCTCATGCCCGGCATCATCAGGTCCATCAGGACGACGTCGTAGGGGGTTTGGGTGGCGAGACAGAGGGCTTCGGCGCCGGAGCTGGCGACGTCGACGCGGTGGCCTTCGCGGCGCAGTTGGGTGGCGGTGACGACCTGGTTCACCTGCATGTCTTCGACCAGCAGGACGAGGCAGCGGCGCGGTCGGGGCGTGAAGGGGGGCGATGAGGTGGGCGGCGGGAGGGAGGGCGCGGGTGGGGGGGCGGGCACTTCAGGGGGGGACGCTTCGGTGGGGGACGCTTCGGGAGCGGGACGGTGGCGGGTGGTGACGTCAGCGCTGCGCAGCAGAAGGCCGCCGCCGGGGATTGGGTTCAGGGTGAATTCGACGGTGCTGCCGTCCGGGCGGTGGCGCAGGCGGGGGAAGGCGCCGGGGCCACTGGCGATCAGGGCGGATTGGCGCGCGACTTCCTGGTCGACGTCGACCAGGCCGAATTCGCCGACCTCGGCGGACAGGCGCAGCAGCGAGGCCAGGGTGGCGGCTTCACGCGGCATGTCGTCCGGCAGGCCGCTGAGGACGGCGAAGCGGCGGTTCCAGTGGATGACGCGCAGGGCGGAATCGGCGATCAGCACGCCGTCGGTGGCGGCTTCGAGGGCGGCGTCGAGCCATGCGGCGCGGCTGGCGGCGCGCTGGCGGGCGGCGGCTTCGGCGGCCAGGGCGCGGGCCTGGGCGGCGAGGTCGCGACGCGTGGCGCGCAGGCGGGCGGCGAGCCAGGTGATGATGGCCAGCAGCACGATCGTCGACACGATCATGAGTTCCGGGGGCAGCTCGGACGGCAAACGCAACTCCTTGTCACACCGGATCGTGCGCAGGTGGGCACGAGTCCATACATTAGTCCGGCGGCGTGAAAATCGGGAAGGCAAGTGGCAGGAAGAGTCTTCTTTTTGTGAACAAAAAGAAGCAAAAAAACTTTATCCGTTAAGGGGTGTAGTTCCAAGGTGAGCTGTACACTGCGCAGTAGTGGCTTGCAGAGCCCCCCTCCGGCTCGCCCCGCCCAAGCGCAAGGGGAGAGAAGTAAGCTTATGGATGAAGTTTTTTTGCTTCTTTTTGTTCACAAAAAGAAGAGTCTTTCTGCTCCTTGGCTTACCGGTTTGGCTTACCGTTTGGGGGGCGGGCAAGGTGGGCTTGCCGCGAGGCGGCGTGGGTGGCATTGAGGGCGCGGGTTCGGTAACGGGCGGCTTTTGCTGCACATAGTGAGGATGGCATGGCGAAGATCAAGGTGAAGACGCCGGTTGTGGAGCTGGACGGGGATGAGATGACCCGGATTATCTGGGGCTTCATCAAGGACAAGCTGATCCTGCCTTACCTCGATGTGGACCTGAAGTATTACGATCTCGGCATCGAGTATCGCGACCAGACCGACGACCAGGTGACGGTGGATGCGGCGCACGCGATCCGGCAGTACGGCGTGGGTGTGAAGTGCGCGACCATCACGCCGGACGAGGAGCGGGTGGTTGAGTTCAAGCTGAAGAAGATGTGGCGGTCGCCGAATGGCACGATCCGCAACATCCTTGATGGCACGATTTTCCGCGAGCCGATCATTTGCAAGAACGTGCCGCGGTTGGTGCCGCATTGGAGCCAGCCGATTGTGATCGGGCGCCATGCGTATGGCGATGTGTACCGGGCGGTGGAAGCCAAGATCCCCGGGCCGGGCAAGGCGACGTTGTCGTTTCAGCCGGCTGACGGGTCGGCGCCGACGGTGCTGGAAGTGCATGACTTCAAGGGCCCGGGCGTGATGATGGGGATGCACAACACCACGGCGTCGATCACCGGGTTTGCGCGGGCGAGCTTCAACTATGGGCTGGCGCGGAACTATCCCGTGTATATGTCGACGAAGAACACGATTTTGAAGGCGTATGACGGGACCTTCAAGGACATCTTCCAGGACGTGTTCGAGCGCGAATTCGCGGCCAAGTTCAAGGCGGCGGGGCTGACCTATGAGCACCGGCTGATCGACGACATGGTGGCGTGCGCGCTGAAGTGGGAAGGCGGGTATGTCTGGGCGTGCAAGAACTATGACGGCGATGTGCAAAGCGACATCGTGGCGCAGGGGTTTGGCTCGCTGGGGCTGATGACCTCGGTGTTGCTGTCGCCGGACGGCAATACGGTGGAGAGCGAGGCGGCGCACGGGACGGTGACGCGGCATTATCGTGAGCACCAGAAGGGGCGAGAGACCAGCACCAACCCGATTGCCTCGATCTTTGCCTGGACGCGCGGGCTGATCTATCGCGGGCGGTTCGATGGCACGCCGGATGTGACCGGGTTTGCCGAGACGCTGGAGCGGGTGTGCGTGGAGACGGTGGAGAGCGGGTTCATGACCAAGGATCTCGCGGTGTTGATCGGGAAGAACGAGCCGTTCCTGAATACGCAGGACTTCCTGGGCAAGATCGACGCGAACCTTGGGAAGGCGATGGCCTGATCCTTGTCGACTGGCGTTGTTGGGAAAGGCCCGCCGCGAGGCGGGCCTTTTTCGTCTGATCCGGCTGGTTTGCCGGCGGTGGCGTGGACGACGCGCGTGGTGTTTTTGATGATCGGCGTGGGGATCGCGGTGTGGGCGCCGCTGGTGCCGGATGCCAAGGCGCGGCTGGGGCTGGATGACGGGCAGTTGGGGACGCTGCTGCTGGGGCTGGGGATTGGCGGGTTGGTGGCGTTGCCGGTGGCGGGGCCGTTGGTGCAGGCGCGGGGGGCGCGGGCGGTGATGCTGGGGGCGGGGCTGCTGTTCTGTGCGTTGTTGCCGGGGTTGGCGGTGGCGCCGGGGGCGGTGTGGCTGGCGGGGGCGCTGGTGTTGCTGGGGGCGTGCACCGGGGCGGTGGATATCGCGATGAATGCGCAGGCGGCGGCGGTGGAGCGTGCGACCGGGCGGACGCTGATGAGCGGGTTTCATGGGGCGTATTCGGTCGGCGGCGTGGTGGGCAGCCTGGCGATGACGGGGTTGCTGGGGTGGGGGGTGGCGCCAGTTTGGTGCGCGGGGGTGTTGGGGGTTGTGTGCGCGGTGGCGTTGGTGCTGCGGGCGGGGAGCATGTTGCCCCGAAGTGAAGAGGGGGGAGGGGTGGAGGCGGAGGCGCCGCGGTTGGTGTTGCCGCGGGGGCGGTTGGCGGGGTTGGGGGCGCTGTGTTTCATCGCGTTTTTGTTGGAGGGGACGATCCTGGATTGGTCCGGGGTGTTTATTCGCTTTGTGCTGGCCCAGGAGGTGGCGCGGGCGGGGTTGGGGTTTGCGGCGTTGTCGGTGGCGATGGCGGTGGGGCGGCTGAGCGGGGATGCGATTGTGCGGCGGTTTGCGCCGGTGGCGGTGCTGGTGGCGGGGAGTGCTTTGGCGACGGCGGGGTTTGCGTTGGCGGCTTGGTCGGGGGGGTTGGTGGGGTTTTTGCTGGGGTGCGGGCTGGTGGGGTTGGGGGTGGCGAATATGGTGCCGATTTTGTTCAGCGCGGCGGGACGGACGCCGGGGATGGGGGCGGGGGCGGCGATCGCGGCGGTGGCGACGCCGGGGTATGCGGGGCTGTTGGCGGGGCCGGTGACGGTGGGGTGGGTGGCGGAGGCGACGTCTCTGCCGGTGGCGTTTGCGGGGTTGGCGGTGTTGGCGGCGGTGGTGGGGGTGGCGGCGCGGCGGGCTATTGGGGCGGGTTGCCAGCGGCGCTGAACGCGCGGCATGCTGCACTGCGTCACCCGAGGAGGTTTACCATGCGCCTGTCCCTTTGGCTTGCGGCTGCGTTGGTTCTGGCACTGCCGGCGGGGGCGCAGCCGTTGAAGGTGGCGTTGGAGTTCGATCCGGCGCCGCTCGATCCGGCGACGGATGGGAGTTACACCAATCGCGTGGTCACCACGGTGATGTGCGACAGCCTGATCGATTTGACGCCGGATTTGCAGTTTGTGCCGTTGCTGGCGACTGGGTGGGAGTGGGGGGCGGATCGGCTGTCGCTGACGGTCAAGCTGCGGCCGGGGGTGAATTTCCAGGATGGGGCGCCGTTCGACGCAGCCGCGATGGTGGCGAATATCGTGCGTTACAAGACGCTGAGCTACTCGATCCGCAAGGCCGAGATGGCGGCGATTTCGGGGGCGGAGGTGATTGATCCGCTCACGATCAAGGTCAACCTGACCCGGCCGTTCGCGCCGCTGATCGCGCTGTTGGCCAATCGGGTGGGCACGCCGTATTCGCCGAAGATCATCGACCTGCCGCGCGAGCAGATCGAGGGCAAGCCGGTTTGCACCGGGCCGTTCAGCTTCAAGTCGCGGCTGGCGCAGGACAACATCACGTTGGAGCGGTTCCCGGGTTATTGGAACGCCAGTGCGATCAAGCTGCCGGGGGTGATTTTCCGCACGGTGACGGATTCGAATATCCGCAAGGTCGACCTGATGGGGGGCGGGCTGGATATCGCACAGAAACTTTCGCCGACGGATGTGGCGTCGGTGGCGGCCAATCCGAAACTGAAGGTGGCGCGCAGTCCTTCGCTGGGCTTTGTGCCGATCGAGTTCAACGTGGCCAATGGCAAGGCGGCCGATACGCCGCTGGGGCGCGATGCCCGGGTGCGGCGGGCGTTCTCGCTGGCGATCGACCGGGCGGCGCTGAACCAGGTGGCGTTTGACGGGCAGTACGTGCCGTCCAACCAGATGGAAGTGCCGGGCAGTGCGTATTTCCACCCGGGCTTTCCGGTGCCGGGGCGCGACGTGGCGGCGGCCAGGAAGTTGTTGGCGGAGGCGGGGGTGTCGAAGGTCTCGTTCACCCTGCGCATTGGCACCGACCCGCTGGATGCCCAGGTGGCGCAGATCGTGCAGTCGATGGTGGCCGAGGCCGGGTTCGACATGAAGATCTTGGTGCAGGATGCCGCGGCCCTGGTGTCGCTGACCCGCGCCGGGGATTTCGAGGCCTCGATGCTGCTGTGGTCGGGGCGTGCCGATCCCGATGGGAATGCGCCGGTTTGGCTTGGCAGCAAGGGATTTGTGAACTGGGGGCAGTACAACAACCCCGCCATCGACGCGGCCTTCGAGCTCGGGGCGTCGTTCCAGACCCAGGCCGAGCGGATCCCGCATTACCGGCGCGCGACGGAGATCTTCATGACCGATCAGTCGCATGTGGTGCTGTACCACTGGTCGATGCTGTGGGGCACGACGGCGAAGCTGCAGGGCTTCAAGGGGCGGCCGGATGGGTTGTGGCGGCCGGAGGGGATGATATTGACGCCGTAAAGGAAGGACAGGGCTCTGCCCTGGACCCGCTGGGGCGTCGCCCCAGACCCCATTCATGAGGGTGCAGGGGGCTCGGCCCCCTGCTGGGGTCAAGGGGCGAAGCCCCTTGCCTTGCATTGGGAGTTCTTGAGATGCCGAGCGTGCGCCTGATTGAAACCTATCTGCCGATCTTCGGCGAGCCCACGGTGCAGCCGGAGATCAGCGGCGCCACCTATGCCGCGCGGATGCACGACGCGGTGGCGCGGGCGAAGGCGGCGGGGATGGATGCGCTGGTGGTGTATGGCGACCGCGAGCACAGCGCCAGCATTGCCTATCTGACGGGGTATGATCCGCGCTTCGAGGAGGCGTTGCTGGTGGCGCCGACAGGGGCCTGGCCGCGGATTGCGCCGCATCTGTTGGTGGGCAATGAGGGCTGGAGCTACGCCGAACTGGCTGCGGGCAGTTTCGAGCGGGTGCTGTGCCAGACGTTTTCGCTGCCGGGGCAGCCGCGTGACCGGCAGAAGCCGCTGGTGCGGCTATTGGCCGAGGCGGGGATCAAGGGCGGGATGACGGTAGGGGCGGTGGGCTGGAAGTCGTTCGGGGCGGGCGATCCCGGGGCGGATGCGAGCTGGCTCGACTTGCCGGAGTTCATCGCCCGGGCGGTGCGTGAGGTGGCGGGCGAGACTGGGCGCGTGGTGAATGCGACGGATCTGTTCATCAACCCGGCAGATGGGCTGCGGGTGATCAACGATGTGGACCAGTTGGCCAGCTTCGAGTTCGCCGCCAGCTTTGCCAGCCAGGGTTTGCGCAATGTGATGTTCGGGCTGCGGCCGGGCATGACGGAGATGGCGGCGGCGCGGTTGATGGCGGTGCCGGGGATTCCGTTTTCGGCGCATCTGATGCTGTCGGCCGGGGAGCGGGCCTCGCGGGGTTTGCCGAGCCCGTCGATGCGGGTGATGCGGGCGGGCGATCCGTTCACCATGGCGTGCGGGTTGCAGGGCGGGTTGTCGGCGCGTGCGGGGTTTCTGGTGCGCGACGCCGGGGCGTTGCCTGAGGGCATCCGGGACTATGTGGAGAAGCTGGCGGCGCCGTATTTCGCGGCGGTGGCGGAGTGGTATGGGGCGGTCGGGATCGGGGTGACCGGGGGCGAGTTGCAGGCCATCATTGACCGGCATCTGGGCGATGCGTTCTTTGGGGTGGGGCTGAACCCCGGGCATCTGATCCATCTGGACGAGTGGCTGCATTCGCCGGTGTTTGCCGGCAGCACGATCGCGCTGCGCTCGGGGATGGCGATCCAGGTGGATGTGATCCCGGCGACGCATTCGCCCTGGTTCACCACCAATATCGAAGACGGGATTGCGCTGGCCGATGAGGGGCTGCGGGCCGCGTTTGCCGCGCGGTATCCCGAGGCGTGGCGGCGGATCGAGCGGCGGCGGCAGTTCATGGCGGATGTGCTGGGGATCAGGCTGAAGCCGGAGGTTTTGCCGTTCAGCAATATCCCGGCCTATCTGCCGCCGTTCCTGCTTTCGCCGCGGCGGGTTTTGGCGTTGAAGTAAGGGAAGGTCTTCTTTTTGTGAACAAAAAGAAGCAAAAAAACTTCATCCACAAGCAAGCAAGTGGATGAAGTTTTTTGGTTCTTTTTTTCAAAAAAGAACTGCTTCCTTATGCCGGTTCGAGGTCGCGCTCGACCATCATCTGTTTGAAGGCCGGGCGGGACTGGCAGGCGGTGAGCCATGCCTTGACGTTGGAATAGGCGTCGATCAGGGCGCCGGCCGGCTGGGCGTAGCGGATGATCTCGGCGACGTTGATGTCGGCGACGGTGAAGCGGCCGCCGACGAGATGACCGCCGCCGGCGGCCAGCGAGGTTTCAAGCGCGGCGAAGTGGCGGTGCAGGCCGTCGATGGCTTCCTGGCGCAGGGCGGCGTCGCCGGCGGGGCCGCTGTTGTAGAGGATCTGGATGGTCTTGGGCTCGGCCGAGGTGGCGGCCCAGAGCGACCATTGCACCATTTTGGCCTCTTCCTGCATGTCCTTCGGCGCGATCGGGCCGCCATGCTTGCGGGCGAGGTAGAGGCTGATGGCCAGGCTTTCGTGCAGGACGAAGCCGTCATCGTCCATGGTGGGGACCTGGGCGGCCGGGTTGATCTTGAGGAATTCCGGGCTGGCGGTGTGCAGCGGGGCGCCGGGGGCGTTTGGGTCGGGCAGGCGATAGACCTGGATGACGGGGACCAGTTGGTACGCAAGGCCAAGCTCCTTGGCCAGCCAGACCGGGCGGGTCACGCGCGAGCGGAGCACGCCGTATAATTTGAGGGCCATGCGTCAGTTCCTTGGATTGCGTGACCCGGCACTACAAGTGCGGCGGCAATCCCGCAAGGGGGTCGCATCGCGATCGCACCGCGCTGGGCCGGCCTTTACTCGAAATTATGAGTCACAGGCGAGGCTGGCGTCAGGCAGGTCGACAGGACCTGGCGCGACAGGAGTCCAGAGCCGTGACACATCGCCACGCGCGCTACGCCTTTGCCTTGGCCGCCGTGCTGACGGCCGGCGCCGTGCCGGGTTCGGCACAGACCGCTCCGATCATGTTCAGCGCCGCCAGCGGCGCACTCGCGGCGGCGGTGACGTTCGACATCGTGGCCGGGAGCCGGTTGCAGGTGGTGTTGAGCAATACGGCGATGAGCGATGTCCTGGTGCCGGCGGACGTGTTGACCGGGGTGTATTTCGGCGGGGTCGGCGCCCTGGTGCCGCAATCGGCCGTGCTCAGGGCCGGCAGCACCGTGGTCTATGGCGTCGGCGGCCAACCGGCGGGCGGGGTTGTCGGCGGCGAATGGGGGTATTCCGGGACCACGGCCGGCGTGCCGCATGGCGGCACGGCGGCGTTGATGAGCACCGGCGCCTTGAGCGGCCTGGGCCACCCCAATTTCCCCGGCAGCAACCTTGCCGGGCCGGACGGGCTCGGCGGGTTGCAGTATGGCCTGCTCTCGGCAGGCGACGACGTTGCCACCGGCAATGGCGGCATCACCGGGTCGGGCGGGTTGGTGCGCAACGCGATGGTCTTCACCTTCACCGGCCTGCCGGACGGTTTCTCGTTAGACAGGCTGGGCAATGTGTCGTTCCAGTACGGGACCAGCATGTCGGAGCCGATCCTGCGCGCGGGCGCCCCGTCGTCGGGGGGCGTGGCGGCCACCGTCACGCCGGAGCCGGCGACGATGGCGCTGTTGGGGGCGGCGATGGTGGGCCTGGGGCTCATGCGCCGGCGGCGGCGGCGGGGCGCATTGGGCGGGTGAGTCGTCGGTCAGGCCCGGCCTCGGGCATTTGGCCTAGGCGAAGGTCAGTACCCTGGCCGGCGTCTTGACCATGATCTGGTCGATTTCCGCCTCCGAAAAACCGCGTTCGCGCATCAGGGGGAGGATGTTCTTGTAGATGTGGCTGTAGCCGTGGCCGCCGAGTTTGGTCAGGCGGGTGCAGTAGCAGATGTCGTGGCTGATCGCGATGCGGTCGAGGTGGCCGTGGTCGATCAGCAGGCGGATCAGCTTGAGGCGCATGCCGTCATTGGGCATGTCGACGTTGGAGATGCCGTAATAGGTGGTTTCCTGGCCGAACAGGTCGAATTCGACGATCACGCCGGTGTCGGCCAGGCGGAGCAGGCGGTCGTGGTCGAAGATGGTGCGGTCGATGTGGGAGATGACGACGCGGCCGAGGTCGACGCCGCGGGTGCGCAGGAAATCGGCGACTTCCTGGGGCTGGTCGGGGTGGCGGCCGGGATGGACGTTGATGGCCGCACCGGTGTGTTGCTGGGCGATGATGGCGGCTTGCATCACCTGTTTTTCGTGGTCGGTCCAGGGGGATTGGCAGCCGACTTCGCCGATGATGCCGGAGCAGACGTCCGTGCCCCAGGCGCCGGTGGTGAGCTGTTCGATCATTTCGCCGGCAAAGGCGTCGACACCGCGGCCGAAGGTGGCGGCGGATTGGTATTCGTCGACGTAGAAGCCGCAGCCCATGACGATGTGGGTGTCGGTGACCTCGGCGATGGCGCGCAGGCCGGAGGGGTTGGGTTTGAGGCCCTCGCAGGTCAGTTCGACGATGGATTTTCCGCCGGCTTCGCGCATCTTGGCGACTTCGTCGGTGATCATCTCGGGGATGACGAGCTTGTATTTACCGGCGTGCGGGACGCGGCCGTAGATGATCTCGTGGTAGTTCTCGAGCGTGATTTCGGGCCACGGTTGGTTGAGGGCGGCCAGCTTGGGGGGGGTGATGTCGCAGAGCAGGTGCTCGTGCATCAGGGTCGGGCCGAGTTCGGCGGGGTCGATCAGGCCGCGGACGGTTTGGATGCGGCCCTTGAGCTCGCTGCGTGTGACCATCGTATGGAATCCTGGCGGCAGGGAATAGGGCCGGAGAGGAATTGACCGGAGGGGGTTTGGTCGGAGCGGCGGGATTCGAACCCACGACCCTCAGTCCCCCAGACTGATGCGCTACCAGACTGCGCTACGCTCCGACAGTGGGGAGCCATCGTGTAGCAGCCACGATCGCGCTCCGCAATGCGTGGTGCTGGCCGGCATCGCGGCATCAGGGCAGCAGGGCGCGCAATTCTTCGAGTTCGCGCAGCGTGTGCGACAGCATGGCGCGCAGCCGGACGGCCTCGGCATTGACCTCCGGCGACGGGGCTGTGTCGGCGCGGCCGGCGCGCGCGGCGGCGCGCTTGGGCGACTGGGCCGGCGCGGCGGTTTGTGTCAGGCCGGGCATTGGCAGTTGCGGCTCGACATCCGCAGGCGCGAGGGCGGCGGCTTCGTCGGCGTCGCGCTCGTCTGCCGGGGCGGGCGGGATGTCATCGGACAGCTTGCCGCCGCCTTCACGCAACAGCCGCTGGACGCCCTTGATGGTGTAGCCCTGGATGTAGAGCAGGTCGGAGACGCGGCGCAGCAGGGTGATGTCGTCTGGCCGGTAGTAGCGCCGGCCGCCGCCGCGTTTCAGCGGCTTTACCTGGGGGAATTTGGTTTCCCAGAAGCGCAGGACATGCTGCGGGATATGCAGTTCGTCGGCGACTTCGCTGATGGTGCGGAAGGCGTTGGGCGCCTTTTTCGGTTTGCCGCGGCCGGCATCGGCATCGTCAGCGTCATCGGCGCCAGCAGGGGGGATCATGGCGGCAGCGGCCGTGCGCCCGCTCATTCATCGTCTCCACCGACCGGCGGCGCCATGTGGTTGACATGGGCGCGCAGCACCTGGCTGGGGCGGAACACCAGGACACGGCGCGGCAGGATCGGCACCTCGACCCCGGTCTTGGGATTGCGGCCGATCCGGCGGCCTTTCTGGCGCACGGAAAAGGTTCCGAAGCCACTGATTTTAACGGATTCCCCCGCTTCCAGCGCGGCGCTCATGCGCGCCAGCACGACCTCGAGCAGGTCGGCCGATTCGTTGCGGGAGAGGCCCACCTGGGTATAGATGGTCTCGGTCAGGTGGGCGCGGGTGACAGTGTTCATCGAGGCACGCTATGCAGACTGCGCGGCGACGTCAAGAATACTCTGTATTCAACCCCTTGGATCCGTGCGATCGCGGGGGATGAGAAGCGCCGGACTACAGGCGGACCAGGGCGCTGCCCCAGGTGAGGCCGCCGCCGAGGGCTTCCATCAGGACCAGGTCGCCGCGCTTGATGCGGCCGTCGCCGTAGGCCTGGGCCAGGGCGAGCGGGATCGACGCGGCGGAGGTGTTGGCGTGCTGGTCGACGGTGACCACTACCCGCTCCGGCGGCAGTTTCAGCCGCTTGCCGATGGCATCGATGATGCGCAGGTTGGCTTGGTGCGGCACTAGCCAGTCGACATCGCTGTGGCTCAGGCCGTTGGCGGCGAGCGCCTCGGTGACGGCGCCGGCGAGCTTGCCGACGGCGTGGCGGAACACCTCGTTGCCCTTCATGACGAGATGGCCGGGCTTGTCGGGCTGGCCAACCGCGCCGTCGACATAGAGGATGTCGCCGAGGTCGCCCTGGGCGTGCAGGTGGGTGGAGAGGATGCCGGGTTCGCTGGACGCTCCCGTTCCCTCACCCGCGCGCAGGACGACGGCGCCGGCGCCGTCGCCGAACAGCACGCAGGTGCCCCGGTCGGCCCAGTTCATGATGCGGGAGTAGACCTCGGAGCCGATCACCAGCATGCAGCGCGCCTGGCCGGCGCGCATCATGCCGTCGGCGACCGAGAGTGCGTAGATGAAGCCGCTGCAGGCCGCCGAGAGGTCGAAGCCGAAGCCCCCTGCCCCGAGGGCTGCCTGGACCCGCACGGCGACGGCGGGGAAGGCCTGGTCCGGGGTGGCGGTGGCGACGATGATGCCGTCGACCTCGGCGGCCGTGATGCTGGCATCGGCCAGGGCGGCGCGGGCGGCTTCGGTGGCCATGAAGGCGCAGCTTTCGTGGGGTGCTGCGATGTGGCGCTGGCGGATGCCGGTGCGCTCGCGGATCCATTCGTCGGAGGTGTCGACACGCAGCGCCAGTTCGGCGTTGGTGACCACGTTTGCCGGCAGGTAGGCGCCGATGCCGGTCAGCAGGGTACGCGGGCGCATCACAGCACTTGAACCAGGCATCTCAAGGGGCCGTGGCGAGGCGCGGTCCGCCATCGGTACCCGGTCTGATGGTCCCGATGCTGGCGGGGTCTGCTGGTCCATTGGTTGATCCGTTTGCTGAGGCCCCGTTGGCCGCCCCGTTTGCCTGGGCCAGCGCGGCGAGGCGGTCGAGCCCATCGCGAATCCCGTCGTTGAAGCGATGCACCACCATGTCCATAGCAACGTCGATGGCGTGCGCGAAGCCCTGGGCGTCGGTGCCGCCGTGGGATTTCACCACCACGCCGCCGAGGCCGAGCATCACCGCGCCGTTGTAGCGGCGGGGGTCGAGCCATTCGCGCAGGCGCTCCAGCCCAGGGCGAACGAACAGGTAGCCGATCCGGCCCATCAGCGAGGACGAGAACACCTGGCGCAGCATGCCGCTCATCAGCTTGAGCGCGCCCTCGCCGGTCTTGAGTGCCACATTGCCGGTGAAGCCGTCGGTGACGATGACGTCCGTGGTGCCGGCGGCGATGTCGTGGCCCTCGACGAAGCCGTGGAATTGCGGGCCGAGGTGGCTGGCGCGCAGGGTGTCGGCGGCCAGGCGCAGGGTGTCGCTGCCCTTCAGTTCCTCCGAGCCGACATTCAGCACGCCGATGGTGGGCGCGGTCAGGCCGAGCACGGTGCGGGCGAAGACGTCGCCCATGATGGCGAATTCGACCAGGTTGCGGGTGTCGCACAGGACGTTGGCGCCGAGGTCGAGCATGACCACGTCGCCGCGCGCCGAGGGTCCGATGGCAGCCATGGCCGGGCGGTCGATGCCCGGCAGGGTCTTGATGACAATCTTGGCCAGCGCCAGCAGCGCGCCGGTATTGCCGGCGGAGACCACGCCGGAGGCCTCATGCGCCGCCACCGCGTCGATGGCGCCGCGCATCGAGGAGCCGCGCAGGCGCAGCGCGGCTGTCGGCTTCATGTCGCCGGAGATCACCGTGGTGGTGTGGCGGACGGTGCAGAGCGCGCCGGCACGCTTGTAGCGCGCCAATAGCGGCGCCAGGCGCGCCTCGTCGCCAACCAGCAGGAAGCGGGCGCCGGGATGGCGCTCGGCGGCGATGTCCAGCCCCGCGACGACCATATCGGGCGCCTGGTCGCCGCCCATGGCGTCAATCGCCAGGGTAAACCCGGTGCTCATGCGCGCGGGCCAGTTAAGCGCGCTGCGCGGCAGGCCGGCGGATGGCTCAGGCGCGGACGGTGCCCTTCAGGGCCTTGCCGGCAACCGCCACTTCGCGGCCGTCGTAATGGCCGCAATGGCTGCAGACATGGTGCGGGCGCTTCAGCTCGCCGCAATTGGCGCAGTCGGCGTGCGCCGCGGCGGACAATGCTTGGTGGCTGCGGCGCATGCCCATGCGCGAGGGGGAGGTTTTCTTCTTGGGTACAGCCATAGGACAACGCAGCTCCGGTCAGCGTGACGATCCCTCCGGCACGGGCGGACGATCGTGCTGTGCGCGAAAAGCGCGAGCACAACCAAATTGCCGCTCCGGCGGATGCGTTCACATAAAGGCGATAACGCGAGGCGAGCCAACTAGCAGAGGTGTCAGCCCCCTGCAAGTCATTGCGCGACATGGCACGCATCCTAGCCTTGCCTCGCCCGGCGCGCGAGGGCGGCGAAAGGCGAGGCGACGGCGTCGGGATCATCAACCGCCGGCAATTCGGCGCCGGGGATGCGCGGATAGGGATCGAGCGCCAGCGCCAGTTGCTCGACGGCGGCCTCGCCCAAATCGATGTGGATGCCGTGGTACGGCACCTCGTCATCGGCATCGAGTTCCAGGAGATCGTCCTCGGGGTCGCCGATCGCGTCCGCGGGCACGAAACGGATGCGGAAATCCTCGTGCAGGTCAGCCTCGAAGGGCTCCAGGGTGACGACGCAGATCTGGGTGACCCGGGCCAGCAGCGTGCCTTGGGCCATCACCATGCCACCCTGCGCCGGCATGAGCTGAAAGCGGCAGGACAACGCACCGACGGCTGGGATCAACAGGCGGGCGGCGATCGCCGCGCACTCGGCAGCATTCGCGGCCACTTCGCGCACCATGCCCAGCGTGCCGATCTGGGCCAGCGAGACGGGGTGCGGCAATTCGGTATGCGGCGGTTCGGGGGACGGCGACTCGGCGTGGGTCATGCGGACACTTCTTCGGGGGCGGGGAAGGCCAGCTTGCCGGCCTGCAATGCCGCGGGGGCGAGCAGGCCGAGGTATTCGACGTGGCGGCGCACCAGGCTGGCCAGGCGCGGCGGCCCGTCGGGCAACGCCACCTGGCCGCGCCAGACATTACGCGCCAGGGCCTCGGCAAGGGCGGCGTCGCCATCGCCGGCCAAGGCCGTTTCATAGGCGGCGGCGCGGCCGTGGAACGCCTCCCACATCGCGGTCACGCGCTTGCCCACCGCCAGGTCGCTGACGCCCATTTCGCGCAGGTTGATGTCCATGTCCGAGAACATCGCATCGAACACCGCCTGGGACACATCCGGCCCGGGCGGCGGCAGGGCGGACAGGCGGCGGATCACCAGGAAGGCGTGCAGCCCGACCAGGTCGAACCGGCCGTCCAGTGTGTCGGGCACGCCGAGTTCGCGATAAAACCATGGCTGGCGCGCCGCCGCGACGGCCGCGCCGTAAAGCTCGTACCCCGCCCGTTCGAATCGGCGTCGCCGCAGAAACCCCAGCACCTCGCGCTCTCCTGTGTTGGCGCACCCGCGCCGGATCCATCCGCCGCGATGGCGCGCGCGTCGGGATCATGCTAGCACGGACAAGCGGCGCTGGAACCTGCCGGGCGCGATGCCGGTGCGGCGCCGTGCGCTAAAATTCGACCAAGCCCCGCCTTTGACCAATCCAAGGACCGTACTTGTGCCGCCAAACTGCTTTCATGCCCGTCATGCCGCCCTGTTGGCCCTGGTGTTGCTTGCCGCCGCGCCGCTGGGCGGATGCAGCTTCGACACCTCAGGATTCCTGAGCCATCCGGTGCAGGCGCGTGGCAACCGGGTGGACCCCGACCAGCTGGCGCAGCTGGTGCCGGGCACATCGACTCGCGGCGACGCCAATGCCTTGCTGGGCTCGCCCACCACGCGGGCGGCGTTTGATGACGACACCTGGATCTACATTTCAGAGCTGACCAAGCCGGTGATCGGTGCCACCAACGCGGTGCATGACCAGCAAAGCGTGACGCTGGTGTTCGATCGCGCCGGCGTGCTGCGCCGGATCGACAAGAAGGGCATGGAAGACGGCGTGGATGTGGCTGTGGTGTCGCGCACCACGCCGACGCCCGGCAATGAGAGCAGCTTCCTGCAGCAACTGCTGGGCAATGTCGGCCGCTTCAATCCCGGCGGCCCGGCCGGCACGACGGCGACGCGCAGCAACTTCTGAACGGCACGCCTCAGGCGAAATGGCTCCAGCCGCCCGCCGGCAGCGTCATCGGCGCGCCGCCAGGGCCGAATACCACGACGTCGGGCGGTCCCGCGGCGAAACGACCAATGCGGGTGACCGCAACGCCACACGCCGCCGCCGCCTTCAGCAAGGACGGCGCGTCGGCGTCCGCCACTGCCAGCAGCAACTCGTAGTCGTCGCCACCGCCCAGGCAGCGCGCCAGCAAAGCACCATCGGCGGCAACCGCCACGCGCGCGGCCGGCGATAGCGGCACCAGCGCGGCCTCGATCACTGCCCCGAGCCCGCCGCCACGGCAAAGATGGCCGAGGTCCTGGACCAGCCCGTCCGAGACATCCATCGCCGCCGCCGCGATGCCCGCCAACCGCTGGCCCAAGGCCAGGCGCGGCTGTGGCAGCCGATAGCGGTCGGCCAGGAAGCCGTCGGGGTCGTTGAGCTTGCCGGTGGCGGCGAGCAGGCCGAGCGCGCCATCGCCGATCGTGCCGGTCACCCAGACCCCGTCGCCCGCCCGCGCCCCGGTGCGGCGCAGAGCGGTGCCTGGGACCACGGTGCCCAGGATGGTCAGCGAAAGACTGACCGGACCCGGGGTGGAGGTGGTGTCGCCGCCCAGCAGGGTGATGCCGTACTCCGCCTGGTCGGCCGCCAGCCCGGCGGCAAAGGCCGCGAACCAGGCATCCCGTGTGTCGCGCGGCACCGAGACGGTCAGCAGGTAGCCGAACGGTGCCGCCCCCATGGCCGCAAGGTCGGACAGGTTGGTGCGCAGCAGCTTGCGTGCCACCAGCTCCGGCGGATCGCCCGGCAGGAAATGCACGCCGGCGACCATGGCATCGGCCGCCACCACCATCTGGCGCCCGTCAGGCGGGGTGAAGATGGCGGCGTCGTCGCCAAGCTCCAGCGCGCCAGGGCCGGCGAGCGGGCGAAAATGCTTGTAGATCAATCCGAATTCGGCCGGGATTGATGTCACATCGATCCCTCGTTCAGCGGTTCAGGAGGCGGACTCGCCCGGAAGCTCGCCCGGAAATTCGCCTGGACGCAGGCGGCGGGCGAGGCGGTCGAGCACACCGTTGGCCATGTTGGGGATGTCACCGTCGAAGAAGCCATGGGCGATGTCGAGATACTCGTTGATCACCACCCGGCCGGGCGGCCCATCGCTCATCCACAGCTCGGCGGCAGCCGCCCGCAACAGGGCGCGCAGCACCGGGTCCAACCGCTCCATTGGCCAGTCTTCGGCCAAGGTCGCCGTCAAAAGGGTGGCGAGCGCGTCCTGCTGGGTCGTGGCGGTGCGTACGATGCGGCCGAACAGCGGCACATTGGCATCCGGCGCCCGGCCATCCTCGAAGCCGGTGCCAGGGTCCGCTCCCAGGCGGTGGCGCACGAATTCGTCGATCACCCGCTCGGCGGAGATTTGCATCTGCTCGGCCTGGAACAGCGCCTGGACGGCGGCGACGCGCGCCGAGGTGCGCGGCCTGGCAGCGGTCGCGGCGGGTTTGGCGGCGGTGGTCTTGGCCATAATCAGCTTGCCGCGCCCAGGTAGCGGGCGGCACGGATCTGAATCAGCGCGGCGGCGGCGGCCTCGGCGCCCTTGTTGTGGCCATCGGCGCCCGAGCGCTCGATCGCCTGCGCCTCCGTCGCCACCGTCAGCAGCCCGTTGCCCAGCGCCAGGGTGTGGTCCAGTGCCACGCGGGTGAGCGCCTGCATCGCCTCGCGGCAGACATGCTCGTAGTGGTCGGTCTCGCCCTTGACCACGCAGCCGAGGGCGACGAAGCCGTCATATGCTCGATCGCCCTTGACCGCAAACTGGATCGCGCTCGCCAGCTCCAGCGCGCCGGCGACGTCCAACACGTCGCAGGTGCCGCCGGCCTCGGTGATGATGCGCACCGCGCCGTCGCGCAGCCCGTCGACGATGGCGGTGTAGTACGGCGCGCGCACCACTAGCATCCGCGGCGGGCGGCCCTCCAGCTTCGGGGCGGTGGGGAGCTTGGCGTCGACCGTGCTCATTGCTTGTGCTTTCGTCTCATAGCGGAACGCAAACTCAGTATAGGCGAGGCTGGGCTCCGCCCAGACCCACGTCGTGCGAAGCACGCTTGCGCGTGACGGGCCAAGCCCCCTGGACCCTTAAAATTTAAGGTCCAGGGGCTTGGCCCCTGGTGGGTCCAGGGTGAAACCCTGGCCTTGCCTGCCTTCTTCTGGCTTTCATTGGTCGTCGAGCGGGCGCTGTTCGACGACGTTCAGGCCGTAGCCTTCGATGCCGATGATGGTGCGCGGGTGGTTGGACAGCAGGATCAGGTCGCGCACCCCGAGGTCGAGCAGGATCTGCGCGCCGATGCCATAGTCGCGCAGCTCATTGCGCGGGCGTTCGGCGGCCGCGAGTTGGCGCACCCGCTCGGAAATCGTCGTCGCGCGCATTTCGCGCAGCAGCACCACGGCGCCGCGACCCTCGCGCGCGATCATCCCCATCGACTTGGTCAGCGCGCCGCGGGTGGTCTCGCCCAGCAGGTCGTTCAGCAGGTCGACGCCGTGCATGCGCACCGGCACCGGTCCTGGGGCCGACAGGTCGCCCTTGACCAGGACCAGGTGCTCGGCGTGCTCAATGGTGTTGACGTAGACGATCAGCTTCCACTCGCCGCCGACGGCGTGGTTCAGCGTGCCCTCGGTCACCCGGCGCACCAGCCGCTCGGTGCGGCGGCGATGGGCGATCAGGTCGGCGATGGTGCCAAGCTTGAGGTTGTGGTGCTGGGCGAAGGTCACCAGGTCCGGCAGGCGGGCCATCGTGCCGTCGTCGTTCATGATCTCGCAGATGACGCCGGCGGGGCTGAGCCCGGCCAGGCGGGCGATGTCGACGGCCGCCTCGGTGTGCCCGGCGCGGACCAGCGTGCCGCCTTCGCGCGCCATCAGCGGGAAGACGTGGCCGGGGGTGACGATGTCGATCGGGCCGCGCTCGGGGTTGGTCGCCACCGCGATGGTGTGGGCGCGGTCATGGGCGGAGATGCCGGTGGTGACGCCGTCGCGCGCCTCGATTGACACTGTAAAAGCAGTGGTATGGCGGGTGCCGTTCGACTGGCTCATCAGCGGCAGGCCGAGTTGCTCGACACGCTGGCGGGTCATGGCGAGGCAGATCAGGCCGCGGGCGTGGCGGGCCATGAAGTTGACGGCGTCGGGGGTGGCGAACTGGGCGGGGATGACCAGGTCGCCCTCGTTCTCGCGGTCTTCGTCGTCGACCAGGATGAACATGCGCCCGGCGCGCGCTTCCTCGATCAGATCCTCGGCAGAGGCGAGGTATTGCGACAGCGTCTTGGTCAGCAACTGGCTCATCGGGGCTCCTCAGGCGGCGTATTCGGCAAGGCGCGCGACATAGCGCGCCACGGTGTCGATCTCGATATTGACCCGGTCGCCCGGCTTGAGAAGGCCGAAACCTGTCACCTCTGCCGTGTGCGGGATGATGTTCACGCCGAAAGTGTCTCCCGACACCTCGTTCACGGTCAGCGAAACGCCGTCGATCGCGACGGATCCCTTGGGGGCGATGAAACGGGCGATGGCGCCGGGAACGCGGAAGGTCCAGCGGGTGGAGCCCTGGTCCGGCACGGCGGCGATGACCTCGCCGAGGCCGTCGACATGGCCGGAGACGATGTGGCCGCCGAGTTCGTCGCCGACCTTCAGCGGGCGTTCGAGGTTGATTCGGGTGCCGACGGCCCAGTCGCCCAGCGTGGTCTTGGACAGCGTCTCGGCCGAGGCGGTGACGGCGAACCAGTCTGCGCCCAGCTCAATGGCGGTCAGGCAGCAGCCGGAACAGGCGATGGAAGCGCCGAGCGGTATGCTGGCCATGTCGGCCCAGCCGGCGGGCACGCCGATCATCAGGCGCATGTCCTGGCCGCCGCCGATCGGGGTGATGGCGCGCACCGTGCCTTGGCCGGTGACGATCCCGGTGAACATCAGGCTTTCGCTCCCAATTCGGTCCCAGTGGCGCGAACATACTCGCTGAGCAGGTCGGCGCCCACCGCCCGGGTGTCCGTGCGCACGAAATGCTGCATCTGCGCCAGCCGTTCGACGCCAAAGCCCTGGGCCGCCGGCCAGCCGTCGCCGCCCATCACCGCGGGGGCATGGAACCAGGCAATGCGGTCCACCAGGTCGTCGCGCAACAGGGCGGCGGCAAGCTGGGCGCCGCCCTCGACCAGCAGGCGGGTGATGCCGCGCTCGGCCAGCATGCGCAGCCCGTGCGCGAGGTCGACGCCGACGGGCGCATCGCCCAGGCGGATCACTGCGACCCCCGCCGACTCGAACGCGGCGGCGCGATGCGCATCGGCGCTCTCTCGCGTCAGCACCCAGGTCGGGACGGCGGCCGCGGTCGCCACCAGTCGGGCGGTGAGCGGCGTGCGCAGATGGCTGTCGGCAACCACGCGCACCATCGGGCCGGCCTTGAATCCGGAGATGCGGCAGGTCAGGTCGGGGTTGTCCGCCAGCACGGTGCCGACGCCGACCAGTACCGCGTCGTGGCGGCCGCGCAGGGCATGGGCCATGCGCCGGGCCGGCTCGCCGGTGATCCACTGGCTCTCGCCGGTGCGCGTGGCGATGCGGCCATCCAGCGTCGAGGCCAGCTTGAGGGTGACCATCGGCCGGCCGCGGCGGATGCGGCTGAAGAACCCGGCCACCACGTCCTCGGCCTCGGCCTCCAGTACCGCTTCCTCGACCACGATGCCGGCGGCGCGCAGCCGGGCGAGGCCGGCGCCGTTCACCCGGGGATCGGGATCGCGCACACCGACCACCACGCGGGCGATGCCGGCGGCGACCAGCGCCTCGGTGCAGGGCGGCGTGCGGCCATGGAAGCAGCAGGGCTCCAGCGTGACATAGGCGGTGGCCCCGCGCGCCGCACTTCCGGCCATCGCCAGCGCCTGCGGCTCGGCATGCGGCCGGCCGCCTTGGGCGGTGGTGGCGCGGCCGACGACGCGGCCATCGCGCACGATGACGCAGCCAACCGAGGGATTCGGCCAGGTCCGGCCGTTGCCACGCCGGGCGAGCGCCAGGGCTGCGCGCATGTGCAGGACGTCCTCGGGCGAAGCCGTCACGGCGGCGCTTCCGGCGGAACCTCGCCCTCGTCGCTGCCGAGCTTGCCTAAGAATGCTTCAAAATCCTTGGCTTCACGGAAGTTACGATAGACCGAGGCAAAGCGGACATAGGCCACCTCGTCGACCTCGCGCAGCGCCTCCATGACGGCCTCGCCGATCTGCCCGCTGGCGATGTCACTTTCGCCGGAGGCTTCCAGCTGGCGCACGATGCCGTTGACGATGCGCTCCAGCCGCTCCTCGCTGACCGGGCGCTTGCGCACCGCGACGCGCACCGAGCGGGTCAGCTTGTCGCGATCGAACGGCACGCGGCGGCCGTCGGTCTTCACCACGGTCAGTTCACGCAGCTGCACCCGCTCGATGGTGGTGAAACGCTGGGTGCAACCGGGGCAGAAGCGCCGGCGCCGGATGGTCATGCCGTCATCGCTCGGGCGGCTGTCCTTCACCTGGGTCTCGTCATGGCCGCAGAAGGGACACCGCATCGCGGACTACCGGCCGTAGATCGGGAAGCGGGCGCACATCGCCTTGACCCGCGCGCCGACCGCCGCTTCGACTGCGGCGTTCGAACCGTCGTTGGAACCTGAGAGCCCGTCCAACACCTCGCCGATCATCCGCCCGACTTCCTGGAACTCGACCACGCCGAAGCCGCGCGTGGTGCCGGCGGGCGTGCCGAGGCGCACGCCGGAGGTGATGGCCGGTTTTTCCGGGTCGAACGGGATGGCGTTCTTGTTGGCGGTCATGTGGGCGCGTTCCAGCGACGCTTCGGCCGCCTTGCCGGTCACCCGTTTGGGGCGCAGGTCGACCAGCATCAGATGACTGTCGGTGCCGCCGGTGACGATCGCCAGCCCCTGTTCCACCAAGGTGGCGGCCAACGCGCGGGCGTTGTCGACCACGGCCTGTTGGTAAACCTTAAACTCCGGGCGCAGCGCCTCGCCGAAGGCTGCGGCCTTGCCGGCGATGACATGCATCAGCGGCCCGCCCTGCAACCCAGGGAAGACGGCGGAATTGAACTTCTTGCCCAGCGCCTCGTCGTTGCACAGGATCATGCCGCCGCGCGGGCCACGCAGCGTCTTGTGGGTGGTCGTGGTCACCACATGGGCGTGCGGAAGCGGGCTCGGGAAGACGCCTGCAGCCACCAGCCCGGCGAAATGCGCCATGTCGACCATGAAGAGCGCCCCGACCTCGTCGGCCACACGGCGGATGCGGGCGAAATCGATCACCCGGGGATAGGCCGAGCCGCCAGCGATGATCAGCTTCGGCTTTTCCGACCGCGCCAGCGCTTCGAGCTGGTCGTAATCCAGCATGCCGTCATCCTGGCGCACACCATACTGCACCGCGCGGAACCACTTTCCCGACAAATTCGGCGCCGCGCCATGGGTCAAATGCCCGCCGGCATCCAGGCTCATGCCCAGGATGGTGTCGCCCGGCTTGATCAGCGCCAGGAACACCGCCTGGTTCGCCTGGGCCCCGGAATGCGGCTGCACATTGGCGTAGCTGCACGAAAACAACTGCTTGGCACGCTCGATCGCCAGCGTCTCGGCCACATCGACCTCGACGCAACCGCCGTAGTAGCGCCGGCCGGGATAGCCTTCGGCATATTTGTTGGTCAGCACCGATCCCTGCGCCTGCATCACCGCGGCCGAGACGATGTTCTCGCTGGCGATCAGCTCGATCCCGTCCTGCTGGCGCACCAGCTCGCGGCCGATCGCGGCGGCCAGCTCGGGATCGGTCTCGGCCAGGCTGGCGCCGAAGAAACGCTGCAACGCTGCATGGTCGGCGCGATCGTTCATGCCCACTCCTATCGGATGACCCGGAAAGAGCCGGGTTCTAGACGGTAACGGCGCGCCCCGCGAGAGCCCCGCCGGGTGTCAGCTTTTCCAGACGCCGCACATGCCGTCCGCCCTCGAATGGGCTGGCCAGGAAGACGCGCAAAATCTCAAGCGCCAGCGCCACGTCGATCAGCCTGGCACCCATCGCCAGCACATTGGCGTCATTGTGCTCGCGGCAGAGCCGAGCGGTCGCGGCATCGCCGACCAGGGCGCACCGGATGCCGTCATGCCGGTTCGCCGCCATCGACATGCCGACGCCGGAACCGCACAGCAACACCCCGCGCTGCGCCCGCCCGTCCAGCACCGCCGCACAGACCTCATGCGCTATATCGGGATAGTCGACGCGCCCCTCGTCATGCGTGCCCATGTCCAGCACCGGATAGCCGGCCGCGCGCAGGGCATCGGCCAGCACGCGTTTCAGCGCGGGTGCTGCATGGTCGCAACCGATTGCAATGGTGGGCAGCATTTCCGAGTCCATGGCTTCCCATATCACGTGCCCGTGTGCCGGTGGAATTGCCCGTCGCGACGCGCCGCCGCATTCCCGCCATGCAGCCCGACATCCCGAGCGATTGGCAAGCACTGGGCGCGCCCGCATGATGGCGCCGATTCGAACGGGGGTCCTTACATGCGCATTCTGGTGCTCGGTGCCGGCGGCATTGGCGGCTACTATGGCGGGCGGGCAGCAGCCGGCGGCGCCGACGTCACCTTCCTGGTGCGCCCGCGCCGGGCGGCGCAGATCGCGGCCAACGGCCTGGTGATCAAAAGCCCGCTTGGCGACGCCATCATCGCCGCCAAGACAGTGCTGGCCGACGACGTGAAGCCGGGCTGGGACGCGATCATCCTGTCGTGCAAGGCTTATGACCTCGACAGCGCCGTCGCCGCGATCCGCCCGGTAGCCCCCGGCGCCAAGATCATCCCGCAACTCAACGGCATGCGCCACATCGACCGGCTGGACACCGAATTCGGGCCAGAGGCGGTTTTGGGCGGCACCTCCGGCATCGCCGTCACCCTGGACGACGACGGCACGGTGCGCCACCTCAACACCATGGCCACCTTCGGCTATGGCCCGCGCCAGGCCAGCCAGGCAGCGTTCTGCGACGCGCTGCAACCGCATCTGGCCCAGGGGACAAAGGGTGGCGGCTTCGACCTGACCAATTCGGCCGAGATCATGCAGATGATGTGGGAGAAATGGGTCTTCCTGTGCTCGATCGCCAGCATGAACTGCCTGTTCCGTGCCAATGTCGGCAGCATCGTCAGCGCCACCCCCGAGGCCGCCGCGCTGATGCTGCAAATGGTTGACGAGTGCACCGCGGTGGCCAGCGCCGCCGGCCACACGCCGCGCCCGCCCGCCGATGCCCGCGCCCGCACCCAGTTGTCCGACCCCAAAGGCCAATGGATGGCCAGCATGCTGCGCGACCTGCAAAAGGGCGGCGCGGTCGAGGCCGACCACGTGGTTGGCGACATGCTCGCCCGCGCCAAGGGTTTCGCCACACCGCACAGCATGCTCGCCGTCGCCTACACCAACCTCAAGGTCTACGAGGCAGCGCGCGCGAAAACCTGAGCGCTATTTCTTGGTCCGCGCCGCGCGCCGTTCGCGCCACTCCGCGATCCATTGCGTGATCGGCCGGCGCAGGTACAGCAATGACGCCACCACCCAAAACCCGATCGCCACGATACCGAAAACCCAGTTGAGCGACATGCCGGCCCTCCTGACGCGCTATCGTGCCGGCAGGGCGGCAAGGAAATCCCGCACCCGCACCATCGCGTCGGCGCGCGCCGCCGGGTCACCGCCCACATGGACGGTGCCGTCGCCGCGCTGGCTGCTCGGGATGTTGCGCATGACCCGGATCGGAATATCCACGTCGAAATTATGATACGCGCCGGGATACGCCAGCAGCGTCATCCCCGCCCCCACCTGCTCCACCAGCGCCCGGCAGGGCGCGATCGGCGTCCAGTCATCGGCCTCGCCATGCAGCAGCAGCATCGGGGCCGCCGGCGTCCAGGCCGCCAGCCGCGCCGACTGCCGACAACCGGGATAGAATGCCACCAAGCCGCGCAGCAGCCCGGGCTCCACGCCCCCGGCCCTTCCGGCCGCCAGCACCGTGCTGCCGCCATCCGACCAGCCCATCAGCACCACGCCCCCCGCCGGCGTCTCCGGCCGCGCCGCCAGCCAGCGCGCCGCGGCCAGCGCATCCCGCCGCCGCAGCCCCGACGACGTCACCGTCCGCTCCCGCTCGCGGCACTGGGAGCCCAGGCCGCGCGAGGCGAAACTGTCGGGAAACAGCACGATATGCCCGCGTGCGCGCAGGAAGGCGCCCCATTGCGCATCGCGCTGCTGATATTGCCCGCCGCAGCCATGCAGCGCCACGATCGCCGGCGCCACTGGCGCGCCCTCGGGCAGCAACAGTTCGGCGCGCAGTTCCACCCCCTCCGGCCCGGGGATCACCACCGGTTCGGCCCAAGCTGGGAAAGCGATCAACAGCAGGAGGAACAGGTGGCGCATCCCGCACCCTACCCCACTGGCCGCCGACCGATCCAGAGTGCCAGCGGGAAACACGCCGCCTGGATCACCACGATCAGCGGCGCGGTGGCGACATCGAGGTGAAAACTCGCCAGCACCCCCAGCACGCTGGCGGTCACCGAAACCACCGCCGCCACCGCCATCATCGCATCGAAGCGCCGCGTCGCCACGAAGCCGATCGCCCCCGGCGCGATCAGCATCGCCACCACCAGGATGATCCCCGCCGCCGACAACGCCGCCACGATCACCAGCGCCAACCCGACCAGCAACGCCATCTCCAGCCGTCGCGCATCCAGCCCGATGGCGCGCGCATGGGCGGGATCGAAGCACACCAGGAACAGGTCACGCCGCCGCGCCAGCGCCAGCCCGGCCACCGGCAACACCACCAGCGCCGTCTCCATCACCTCGGCCCAGGTCACGCCCAGCACGTTGCCGAACAGCACGTGATTGAGATGCTGGTCGGTGTCGATCTTGACGAACATCACCAGCCCGGCCGCGAACATCCCGGCAAACACGATCGCCAGCACGGCATCCTCGCGCACCCGTGAATTGCGCCGGATATAGCCGGTGGCCAACGCACAGCCCAACCCCGCCGCCAGCGCCCCCAGCTTCATCGGCACCCCACCGACCACCGCCAGCACGATCCCCGGCAACACCGCATGCGACACCGCGTCGCCCATCAGCGACCAGCCCTTGAGCACCATGTAGCAAGACAGCACCGCACACGCCCCGCCCACCAGCACCGCCACGATCAACCCACGGACCATGAACTCATGCCCCAGCGGATCGGTGAACCAGGCGATCATGCCGCCGCCCGCAGCCGCCGGCGCGCCGCCAGCCGCCCATGCTTCGGCGCCAGCACGAACACGGCCAGGAACACCAGCGTCTGCGCCACCACGATCAACCCACCGGTGGCGCCGTCGAGGAAATAGCTCACATAGGCCCCAATCCCCGCCGTGGCGGTGCCGATCCCGGTCGCGATCGCCAGCATCCGCCCGAACCGGTCGGTCAGCAGATAGGCCGTCGCCCCCGGCGTCACCACCATGGCAATCACCAGGATCGCCCCCACCGTCTGCAACGCCGCCACCGTGCACGCACTCAGCAGGACGAAGAACAGCACCCGAAGCCGCCAGGGATCCAGCCCGACCGCGCGGGCATGGCTCGGGTCGAAGAACGCCAGCATCAGGTCGCGCCAGCGCAGCAGCATCACCACCAGCGACACCGTGGCAATCGCCACCACCTGGATCACATCCTCATCGGCGATCGCCAGCACATTGCCCATGATGATGGTCTGTACGCTGACCGAGGCCGGATGGAACGACACGATCAGCAGCCCGATGGCGAACATCGTGGTGAACACCAGCCCGATCACCGCATCCTCGCGCAGCACCGTCACCCGCTGCACCAGCGCCATCGCCACCGCCGCCAGCATCCCCGACGCAAACGCGCCGGCCGCATACGGCAGCTTCAACAGGTAGGCCAGCGCCACCCCTGGCACCACCGCATGCGACAAAGCATCGCCCATCAGCGCCCAGCCCTTCAGCACCAGGTAGCACGACAGGAACGCGCACACCCCGCCCACCAGCGCGCTGACCCAGATCGCGCGCGCCATGTAGCCATAGGAAAACGGCTCGAGCAGCAGTTCGATCATGGCACCGGCGGCGGCCGATCTGGCGCCACCACCTCCTGCTGCCCGCGCGGCCCGTACAGCACCAGCGGCCGCTCATCATCGGTCAGCACCGTGACATGGCGCGCATCCTCATCGTCATGCAGGTCGGCCCCGCCCAGCCGCACATGCCGCAATGCCGCCCCGAAGGTCAGCGCCAGGTTGGCCTGGGTGAACGTCGTCTCGGTCGGCCCGAACGCCAGCACGGTGCGGTTGAACAACACAACCTGGTCGCAGAACTCTGGCACGCTGCCCAGGTTATGCGTTGAGACCAGCATCAGCCGCCCCTCGCCCCGCATCTCGCGCATCAGCCCGACAATCGCCTGCTCGGTGGTCAGATCAATGCCGGTGAACGGCTCGTCCAACAGGATCACCTCCGCCCCCTGGGCCAAGGCCCGCGCCAGGAATGCCCGCTTCTTCTGCCCGCCGGACAACTCGCCGATCTGGCGCTTGCGCAGCGCCGTCATCCCCACCCGCTCCAGCGCCGCATCCACCGCCGCCCGGTCCGCCGCCCGCGGAATGCGCAACAGGCTCATGTGCCCATAGCGCCCCATCATCACCACGTCCTCGACCAGCACGGGAAAATTCCAGTCCACCTCCTCGCTCTGCGGCACATAGGCCACCAGGCCCCGCTTCAACGCCTGTCCAACCGCCAGCCCGCAAATGCGAATGCTGCCGCCCCCGGCGGGCACAAACCCCATCAGCGCCTTGAACAGGCTGGACTTGCCCGAGCCGTTCACCCCCACGAGCGCGCAAATCGTCGGCCGGTCGAGCGCGAACCCCGCCCGGTCAACCGCCACCACGCCGTTGGCGTAGCGTACGGTGACGTCGGTGACCGCGAGGGAGGCGGTCATCGCGACTGGCAAAGGGAGGAAGGAAGCAGTTCTTTTTTGAAAAAAAGAACCAAAAAACTTTTATCCATTCGCAACTCGGCCGCATTGCCCGGCCAAGTGGGTAAAAGTTTTTTTGTTTCTTTTTTTTCAAAAAAAGAAATGCTTGCTTGCCCCGTCACGTCCCAAACCCACGCGCGATGGTGTCGACGGTGACTTCGAGCAGCTTGAGGTATGTCGGCACCGGCCCATCCGCCTCGCTCAGCGAATCGACAAACAGCACTCCGCCGTACCGTGCCCCAGTCTCGCGCGCCACCTGTTTGGCGGCCTTGTCGCTGACCGTGCTTTCGCTGAACACCACCGGGATCTTGTTGCGCCGGACCATGTCGATCAGCCGGCGGATTTGTTGCGGCGTGCCTTGCTGGTCCGCGTTGATCGGCCAGAGGTAGGCTTCGCGCAGGCCGAAATCGCGCGTCAGGTAGCTGAACGCGCCCTCACTGGTCACCAGCCAGCGCTGTGCCGCCGGGATGCGCGCCAGCCGCGCCCGCAGCGGCACCTCGATTGCCCGCACCCGTTCGGCATAGGCGCTCGCATTGGCGGCATAGGTCGCGGCATTGGCGGGATCGAGGGTCGCCAGGGCGCGGCGGATATTCTCGACATAGATCAGCGCCGAGCTGGGTGACATCCAGGCATGCGGGTTGGGTTTGTCCAGGTACGGCCCCTCGCGTATCGGCATCGGCACCACACCTTCGGACACCACCACGCTGGGCACGCCCTTGGCGGTGTCCACAAAACGCTCGAACCAGCGTTCCAGGTTCATGCCGTTCCACAGCACTAGGTCGGCCCCCTGGGCGCGCACCACATCCTGCGGCGTCGGCTGGTAGTCATGGATTTCCGCCCCCGGCCGGGTAATGGACTCCACCACTGCGACGGTGCCCGCCACGTTCTGGGCAATGTCCTGGATGATCGTGAATGTGGTCACCACCTTCGGTTTCCAGCCCGGCGCCCGCACCGGCTGTGCCCCACCGGGCGATGCCACCAAGGCCGCAACCCCGCCCAGCAGGATCCGACGCGACACACCAGATGCCATGCAATCCTCCATTCCGCCCGCGCGTGGCCCGCAGCCCACGCTATAACATGTCCCCAGAACCCTACTATGATGCCAAGGCTACACTTCTTTCAAGCCCCCGCCGGGATGCCACATAACCGATTGATCCCGCGCGCCCCTTTCGCCATGGTGCGCCCAGCCCAGGAGAGCCCATTGCCGTCCCGTCCGGCCCAACCGCGCAAGCGCCCCGCCCCGCCCGAATTGCCCGCGGCCCCCACCCAGGCCGGGCGCTTCGAACAGGCACGCCGCGTGCAATCGATGGCGCTGCTGGAAGACTATGCAGAATTGATTGCCGACCTGCTGGCCACCGGCGGCGAGGCCCGCGCAACCGACATTGCCCGCCGCCTGGGCGTCACCCACGCCACCGCGATCAAGGCAATCACCAGGCTCAAGCGCGAGGGCCTGGCCACCGCCCTGCCCTATCGCGGCGTCTTCCTGACCGAGGAAGGCGAGCGACTCGCCACACGGGTAAAAACCCGCCATTTGCTGGTGGTCGACCTGCTACGCGCCGTCGGCGTCCCGGCAGACGCCGCCGAACAGGATGCAGAAGGGATCGAGCATCACGTGAGCGACATCACGCTGGAAGCGTTTGCCCGTTTCCTCGCCAGCGCAAAGCCGACGTAACGCTAGGCAACACCCGACCGGACACCTTCATCCGGCCGGTGCTGGTGCCAGCCGCCGCGCCCCGAACTTACCCGGCCTGCCCTTCGGCCTGCCGTGTCTTGAAAAGCGAGTAGAGGATGCCGCCAAGGATCAGCGCCAGTGTCACGCCCAGCGAGATCGCCGGGTCGACCTTCCCGAAAATCTGGTTCCAGAAAATCTTGCCGCCAATGAAGACCAGCACCAACGCCAGCGCATATTTCAGGTACTGGAAACGATGCACCATGGCTGCGAGCGCGAAGTAGAGCGCGCGCAGGCCGAGAATGGCCATGATGTTCGCGGTGTAGACAATGAAGGTGTCGGTGGTGATCGCGAAGATCGCCGGCACGCTGTCCACAGCGAAGATGAGATCAGCAATGTTGATCACGATCAGCGCCAGCATCAGCGGCGTCGCCCACACCACGATCTTGCCGGTCACCGGATCCGGCTGCCGAACGAAGAACTTCTCCCCATGCAGCTCGTTGGTGACCCGCATGTGCTTGCGCATGAACTTCACGACCGGGTTCTTCGACACGTCGGGATCGCTCTCCTTCACCACCAGCATCTTGATGCCGGTGGCAATCAGGAAGGCGCCAAAGATATAGAGGAGCCAGCTGTATTCCTGCACCAGCGCCGCACCGATGCCGATCATCAGACCGCGCAGCACGATCACGCCGACAATTCCCCACACCAGCGCGCGATACTGATATCGCCGCGGGATGGCGAAGAAGGTAAAGATCAGGCTGATGACAAAGACATTGTCGATGGACAGGGCCTTCTCGATGAAGAACCCGGTGAAATACGTAATCCCAGCATGGGTGCCGTCCGATGTGACAATGTGCCCCGCCTCATAGGCCCACCAGATCGCGCCGCCGTAGAGGATGGCGAACCCGATGTAGAACGCGGACAGGCGCAGGCTCTCGGCAATGCCGAGCTCCTTATCCTGCTTGTTGAGGACGCCGAGATCGAATGTCAGGAGAAGCACCACCACCAACAGGAAGGCAGACCACATCCAGACCGGCTTGCCGATCCACTCCAAGAACAGCCACTCCATTATCGATCTCCGGCAAAAAAACGAACAGCATGAACTTGTGCCAGATGGTACCCCTGATCACCTTCGTCAAGATGTCATCGAACGTAGATCGCCTTCCACTACAATGTTTCATAATAAATTTTGCGTAATACGCAAAAATGATGACTCGAAGGCGTGGAAAGAATGATAATCCTACGTACCGTGCGACAGGCCCAATACCGCGCCGTCGCACGTCACGCGCCAGGATGCCGCACATGTCGATCACAGCCATCGCAACCCATGTCCAGCCAGGCACGCCGACCGAGGTCGAGCGGCGTTTGGCTCCCGCGTTGATGGTCGCCGAGGCCTTCGGTGCGCATTTGACAACACTCGTCTTCGCAATTGATGGCAGCGACGGCCCACAAGAAGCCACTGCCGCACAGGTCGGCGAGTTGGCGGCACGGCGAGGCGTAAAGGCCGAGGTCCGATCGCGCACCTCCTTCGCCTACGGGGCCGGCGAGGTCTTCGCCGATCAGACGCGCGTCAGCGATCTCGCGGTCGTGTCGCTGGATCTCACTCTCGGCCTGCCAGGACGACTCCTGCTCTCTGCCGCCGCCTTCGCCAGCGGACGCCCCGTGCTGATGGTGCCCGAGGCGGCGGGCCTTGCCCGCATGCCCAAGCGCGTGCTGGTGGCGTGGGACGCCTCGCCAGCCGCGGCGCGGGCGGCGGCCGGCGCTCTGCCCTTCATCCGCCAGGCGGACGAGACGATCGTTGCCACCGTCACCGACGATACCGCCCTGCGCCCAGGCCAGTCCGGCATCGAGTTGACGCACCTCCTGGCCCGCCACGGCGCCCATGCGTCCTTCATGGCAGTGCCCGCCGCCCGCCGCGGCGTGCTTGAGTCCCTGATGGAATGCGCGCGGGAGCGCTCGGCCGACCTGCTGGTCCTCGGCATCGTGCGGCACACACCCTTGCACGATCTGGTCTTCGGCGGCGCCACCGCCGACCTGTTCCAGGGTACCGCAAGGCTGCCCTGCCTCGTCGCGTCATAGACGCGCGACTGCGGCCACCGGCCGAGCAGATCGCCCAAAGCAGCGCCCATCCAACAACGCTGGCTTGCGCAGGGGCTGGTCACGCTCAGCCCGCGCCGAACCTGGCTGCCAGGCTCTCCCAGTAGCGACATCACGCTCGGAAGTTTCCCCCGCCTCCAAAGGACCAAGAAGCAGCTTCTATCCGCCCATCGGCGGCATCTTCGGAAAAGTCGTCGCACCCGCGGGAATCGGCACCCAAGGCTGCGCGCTGTCGCAAAAGATGTGGAACATCCCATGAAAGAAGCTGCGATCGTCCAGCGTGCCAACCTCGATCATCACCACGCCCTCCATCAGCAGGGCTTCCGAGGT
Organism: Asaia bogorensis; assembly: GCA_945869965.1. GTDB lineage: Bacteria > Pseudomonadota > Alphaproteobacteria > Acetobacterales > Acetobacteraceae > CAMDGX01. The sequence continues at coordinate 11,082 of CAMBRC010000032.1, read as the reverse complement.
CAGCCGCGTGGCACAGACCGGGCAGAATGTCGTGATGAGTTCCTTGCCGCTCCCGCCCGTATGGCGGAACTCCCTGGTGTCACCGGCAATGACCAGCGTCGGTTTCGGCACCGCCACCGTGCAGGAAAACGCGCTGCCAGTGTGCCTCTGGCAATTCGTGCAGTGGCACACGCCGGAAAAGATCGGTTCGGCTTCGGCCACATAGCGCACCGCACCGCACAGGCAGCCACCCTGGAACTTTGCCATCCCATCTCTCCCGCATGCATGGCGCCATCAAATCGCCTGCGACACCTGGCCGCGAAGGAAAACCGCGACCCGCGCCGCCTAGATCACGCCCTTTTTCTTCAGGCTGGCAAACGTCGCGTTGTCCATGCCCAACAGGTCCTGCAACACCTCGCTGGTATGCTCGCCCAGCAATGGCGGCGCGATCCGGTAATCGACGGGGGTCTCGGACAGCCGCACCGGGTTGGCGATCACCGTGACCATTTCACCACTGGAATGCTTCATCTGCACCTCCATGCCGCGGGCAATCACATGCGGGTCGTCGAACACCTGCTTCAGCGTGTTGATCGGCCCGCAGCCGATCTTGAGCCCCTCCAGCTTTTCCATCCACCAATCCGTGGTTTCGCGCTGCATCACCGGCGTCAGCGTGTCGGTCACCAACTGCCGGTTGGCCACCCGCGCGGGATTGGTGGCATATCGCGCATCCGCCAACAGCGCCTCCAGCCCGAACCCCTCGCAGAACCGCTTGAACGTGGCGTCATTGCCGACCGACAGCACCATGTAGCCGTCCTTGGTCGGAAACACCTGGTACGGCACGATATTGGGATGCTGGTTGCCCAGCCGCTCGGGGTTTTCCCGGGTCGCCAGGAAATTCATCCCCTGGTTGGCCAGCCACGCCACATGCGTGTCCAGCATGCCGATATCCACCTGCTGGCCCTGCCCGGTCTTCTCGCGGTGGCGCAGCGCCGCCAGGATGCCGATGCAGCCATACAGCCCGGCGAACAAGTCCGCCACCGGCACGCCGACCTTCTGCGGCAGCCCGTCCGGCTCCCCGGTCAGGCTCATCACGCCCCCCATCCCCTGGATCAGGCTGTCATAGCCCGGCCGCGGCGCATACGGCCCGGTCTGCCCGAATCCGGTGATCGAGCAATAGATCAGCCCGGGGAACGCCTCATGCAGTTGCTCATACCCCAGCCCGTACTTGGCCAACGCACCGACCTTGAAGTTCTCCACCAGGATGTCGGTATCGGCCAGCAACTGCCGCGCGATCGCCTGGCCCTCAGGGGTGGCGATATCCAGCGTCACCGAGCGCTTGTTGCGGTTCACCCCGATGAAATAGGCACTCTCCTGCGTCCCCGGCATCACCGGCGGGGCAAACCCGCGCGTGTCGTCGCCGCTGCCGGGCCGCTCGATCTTGATCACCTCCGCCCCCATGTCGCCCAGCATCTGGGTGCAGGTGGGACCAGCCAGCACGCGAGTCAGGTCGAGAACCCGAAGGCCCTTCAACGGACCATGGGCATCCTTGATATTCATCGGCGGCGATCCATTCGCGGGTCGTGTTGCAGTCGAGTGCCAGAGTACATGCACCACCACGCCGAGGCAAAGCCGCCATGCCGCGCCCGCTTGACATCGGCCTCGCATGAAAACGACCGCCGGATCGCCCCGACGGCCGTCATGCAGCGCGGCGGCGCGCTCAGCCGGCGGTGCGGGTGCGGCGGCGGCGCAGAATGCCCAGGCCCAGCAGCCCGGTGCCGAGCAGCGCCATGGTCGCGGGCTCCGGCACCGCGGCGGTGATCTCAGTCACCAGCTTGGTCTGGATGGCGGCGTTGAAGTCGCCGAAGGTCGCAGCCGGCAGGGTGAAGCTGCCGACGCCACCCTGGATGTTACTCTGGTACCAGGTCTGCAACCCGCTCTCGCCCAGGATCGGCAGGCCGTTGATCACCGCCACGCCGTTGGCCAGCGCATTGTCGCGGGCGGTGAGGGTCGTGGAGCCGTCGTTCTGCGCGCCGTCGCCCGACACATCGATCACCCACTTGGCGCCGGTGAAGCTGTTGGACGAGAACAGCGGCAGGGCGAAGTTGATCGCGCTGCCTGGCGCGGTCTGGCCGCTGTATGCCCGCACCACATTGCTGATAGCGGTGGCAAACGCCTGCGCCGAGGTCGCGCCGGTCAGGTGGGTCCAGCCCACCACCTGCGACTGCTGAGCCCCCCCCCGACCACTGGATGACATTCACCGCGACGCCGTTCGCGGTGGCGGCAATGGCGGCATGAACGGCGGCGTTGTTGAACGCATCGACATAGCCCTGCATCTGCAGGGCGTACTCGGTACTGTTCACGCTGCCCGACACATCGATTAGCAGCGACAGCTCCAGCCCGACGGTCTGCGCCCTGGCCGGCGTCACCGCCAAGGCCGCGAAAGCGGCGCCAGCAGCCACAATCATCCGAATACCGCTTTGCATCACGTCTCCCAATGTCCCCGCAATCCCCAAATGTCCGGGAGCGGCCTTAAAGCCTGTGGCAAAGCCAAGCTCCACATCGCCTCAGCGAGCGCGGCGTGGAAGAAGCAGAGTTACAAATGCAAGAATCACGCCATTCCAAAAAAATATGCGTTCTCAATACATTGTACGATCGCGGCGATATCGTTCCGCCAGACTCTGTAAGAAATCGCGACATCGTGACCCCAGAGTCGCAGGTTTCGCACCAAAACCGTAAAATCCGCCGACAGTGCCTCAAGCCCCTCACCCAAGCGTCGCCGCACTTCTCGCATCAACGCCAGGACATGCCATGCCCGCCATCATCACCGTCACCCCCGAAACCGCCTTGATCGATGTGCCCCGTCACATCACCGCCAGCGGCTTCGCGCCGGGCCAGCCGGTCGAGCTGACCAGCGACCTCGTTCAGAATGACGGCACAAACTGGCGCAGTCACGCCACCTTCCTGGCCGACGCCGCCGGCACCATCGACCTGGCCCGCGACGCGCCGCTCTCCGGCGACTGGAAGGATGCGGCGCCGATGGCGCTGGTCACCACGATGCGCTTGGTCGGCGCCGGCGGCCCGCAGCACCTACCGACCGACCCGCTCGTCGTGACCATCACCGCCCGCGCCGCCGACAACACCCATGCCACCGCCCGCTTCACCCAGACCTTCCTCGCCCCCGGCGTCACCCGGCGCGAAATCCGCGAGCGCGGCCTGGTCGGCACCCTGTTCACGCCGCCCGGCCCCGGACCCTTCCCCGCACTGGTCATGCTGGCCGGCTCCGGCGGCGGCATCTTCGAAGCCCGCGCCGCCCTGTTCGCCGCCCATGGCTACCAGGCCCTCGCCCTGGGCTACTTCAACGCCCCCGGCCTGCCGCCATACATCTCCGGCACCCCACTCGAGTATTTCGACACCGCACTGGACTGGATGCGCGAAACCCTCGCCCCCCGGGACGGCTTCATCGCCGTCGCCGGCGTCTCCCGCGGCGGCGAGTTGTCCCTCCTCCTCGGCGCCACCTACCCGGACAAGGTCAGCGCCGTCATCGCCTACGTCCCCTGCCCCTTCACCAACGGCGTGCTCAACGCCGGCCGCCCCGGCGAGGACCGCCACGCGCCGACCTGGACCCTGAACGGCGCATACCTGCCCGCCCTGGCCGCCGGCAACCGCACCGCCGACTGGTCCGGCTTCGACACCACCAAGGGCGCCCGCTGCCAAACCCCCGCCTTCCTTACCTGCCTGGCCGACCCCGCCGCCATGGCTCGCGCCCGCATCGCCATCGAGCGCATCCAGGCCCCGGTGATCTTCATCAGCGGCAGCGACGACCAGCTCTGGCCGTCCGAACTGTTCAGCGACATGGCCGAGAAACACCTCGCCGAATCCCAGTTCCGCCATCCGGTCCGCCACGTCCGCAACCCCGACGCCGGCCACACCATCGGCTTCCCCTATGTCCCCACCACCGTCCTGCGCCGCCCCCACGCCGTCAGCGGCATCTTCATGGTCTACGGCGGCACCGTCCCCGGCAACGCCCGCGCCTGCGAACATTCCTGGCGCGAAGTGCTGGACTTCCTGGCGATGGCCACCCGCCATCCGTGATCAGAACGGCAGCAGCCCCCGAACCCCACGCGTCACCTTCCCCGCCACCCCGCGCGCCGTATCCACCGCATCGCGCGCCATGCTGCGCGTCCGCGCCACCCAGAAGCCGCTTTCGTCCAGTTCCACATCGCCCGGCCCAACCCGATTGCCGGCCAGCACCGCCCGCCCCGCGCTGAGATTGTGCACCAGCGCCACGCGACGGCCGCTGTCATTGGCCAGCACACTGTCCCGCACCTCCACCACGCCGCCGCCGCCCCAGAGATCGCGCACCAGGATCGCCACGTCGGGCGGCGCCGCCTTCGTCCCCTTGGCGAACGAGCTGCCGCGCACCAGCACATCCCCACCCGCCAGCGCCAGCATCGCCTGCGCCGCCCCCGCCGGCCCGTCCTCGAACCGGCTGTCCACAACCTCCGTCCGCCGCGCCGCCCCGCGCACCATGTCGCAGGCCCGCGCGAAGCCAAACCGGCTGCGCTCGACCCGCAGAACCCGCAACCGCCCCGCCTGCACCGTGGCCACGCAACGCTCGTCGCGCGCCGCCCCGTTGCGCTCAAACACGCTGTCCAGGATCGCCAACGTCCCGTCCGGCGCATCCGCCGCCACAATGCCCGATTGGTTGTTGATGAAGCGGCTATGCGCCACCGTCAGATCCGGCCCCTCGGCCCGAATCCCCGCCCCGTTGCCGTCCGGCACCCGCACCCGGGTGAAGGTCAGGTGCCGGATCGTCACCCCCCGCCCCATCACCACGAAAAGCGCCTTGCCCTGACAGGCGGCATCGGTCAGCACCGTCGGCGCCAGGCGGTCGGAGGAACCGGTGATGGTCAAATCCCGCTGCGGCCAAACCGCACAATCGAAATACTCGCCCGCCGCGATCTCGACCGTATCGCCGTCGCCAGCCATCCGCGCCGCCTGGCTCGGCAGCGTCAACGCCTCCTCCGGCCCGACCTTCCAGACCGCCGCCCCCGCTCCCGCGCCGTACAGCAGCACCGCCGCCGCAACCAGGCCAGGCAGGAGGCGGCGCCCGCTCATGTCTTGGCCTTCAGCTCCATCCCCGCCAGCGCCTCCGGCAGCTTCGCCACCGCCGTGTGGTCCTGCGCCGGCCCCAGCATCGCCGACGCCGCCGCCCACAACTCACGGCACTGCGCGGCAAACGGCGCCGGCACCGCCCCTTCGCGCCCAAGCTCCAGCGCGATGCTCAGATCCTTGACCATCAGCTCCAGCGAGAACCCGGAGTCGAAACCTCGCGACAGCACGAACTGGCGAAACTTCTTCTGCGTCGAGTTGTTCATCCCGGTCGAGGCATTGATCACATCGGTCATCAACCCGGGATCCAGCCCGAACTTCTGCCCGATCAGCAAAGCCTCAATACCAATCAGGAACCCCCCGGCCGAAACCAGGTTGTTCAACGCCTTCATCGCCTGCCCTGCACCGACCTCGCCGCAACGGGTGATCGTCGTCCCCATCGCCGCCAGTACGGGGCGGGCCCGCTCAATCGCTGCCTCCGAACCGCCCACCATGATCGCCAACTCGCCGGTCCGCGCCCGCGACACCCCGCCGGACACCGGCGCATCGATCAGCACCGACCCCGCCGCCGCCACCCGAAGCGCCAGCGCCTGCGTCACCGCCGGCTGGCCGGACGTCATGTCGATCACGATGCTGCCGGGCTTCAACCCCGCCAGCAGGTGATCCTCGGCATCGGCCAACACGCTCGCCACATGCCCCGAGGTCGGCAACATCGTCACCACCACATCGGACGACGCGGCAAGCTGCACCAACGAATCCGGCGCGCTCCCACCCAACTGCTGCACGAAATTATTCGCCACCTCGCGCCGTGCATCGGCCACCGCGACCGCGAACCCGCCCTTCAGCAGGTTCGCCGCCATCGGCCAGCCCATATTGCCAACGCCGACGAACCCAACGGCGGTGCTCATTTGGCGTCGATCTCCTTGAACACCCCATCGGCCACCTTGAACGCATCCAGCCCGGCCGGAATGCCGGCATAGATGCAAGCCTGCAACAGGATTTCCTTGATCTCGTCCCGGCTCACCCCGTTCGTCAGCGCCCCTTTCAGGTGCAGCCGCAGCTCATTCGGCCGGTTCAGCGCCGTCAGCATCCCCAGGTTCAGCATCGAGCGCGTCTTGCGGCTCAGCCCGGGCCGCGTCCAAACCTCGCCCCAGGCGTACTCCGTCACCAGCTTCTGAAAATCGACCATGAACTCGCTGGCCCCGGCGATCGACGCATCGACATACTCGCCCCCCAGCACCGCGCGCCGCACCTCCAACCCCTGCTGGAACAGCTTCGACGAAAACTCAGCCCGCCGCTTCGGACTCTTCTTTGCGGGCACCGCCTTGGCAGCGGGCTTCTTGGCGGCTTTGACGGCGGCTTTTGCCATGACGGATGATCCTCCAAACGAGACGTTGTTGCACAACAGGGATTGCCAGCCGCCGCGCCAATCGGCAAGCAGAATGCAAAATCAACGGAGGCACCGATGCCCACCCCGCTCTACGAAGTCTTCGCCCTGCGCTACGCCCATTTCGCCGACCGCACCCAGGGCAGCAACCTGATCTTCCCCGACGACCACGCAGCCCCAATGCCGCTCGACTTCTTCGTCTGGGTGGTCAAGGGAGGCGGCCGTACCATTCTCCTCGACACCGGCTTCGACGCCGACAGCGCCCAACGCCGCAGCCGCACCTGGATCCGCTCCCCGATCGACGCCCTGGCCAGCGTCGGCGTCACCGCCGAGAGCGTCCAGGACGTCGTCCTCAGCCACCTCCACTGGGATCACGCCGGCCACTGGCACGAACTGCCGAACGCAAAGTTCCATATCCAAGACGCCGAAATGGACTACGCCACCGGCCGCTGCATGTGCCACGAACCCATGCGCCGCCCCTTCGACATCGAACAGGTCTGCACCGCCGTCCGCTTCGTCTATGACGAACGCGTCGCCTTCCACAACGGCACCGCCGAAATCGCCCCCGGCGTGCACGTCCACAAGGTCGGCGGCCACTCCAAGGGCCTGCAAATCCTCTCCGTCCCCACCGCCCGCGGCATGGTCGTGCTGGCCTCCGACGCCGCCCATTTCTGGCACAACATCCGCCGCCGCTCGCCCTTCGTCCTGCTGCACAACCTCCAGGACATGATCGAAGGCTGGGAACTCTGCGAAGCCCTCGCCGCCTCCCCGGACCACATCATCCCGGGCCACGACCCCGAAGTCCTGCGCCGCTTCCCCGCTTTGCCTGGCGACTCCAACACGGTGCAATTGCACCTGAATCCAAGCGAGTAAGATGTTCTTTTTTGAAAAAAAGAACCAAAAAACTTTTATCCACTTGCTAATGGATAAAGTCTTTTTGCTTCTTTTTCTTCAGAAAAAGAAGGCCTTGCTTCCTTGATCGCCCGCTGGCTCCGCCGCATCGCCGTCCTGCTGCTCCTCGCAACAGGCGGCATCGCTGCCGCCCTCTGGCACAGCCTCCCCCCCGGCAGCCACAGCGCCGCCATCCCCGGCCTCACCGCCCCAGCCACCGTAGATCTCGACGAAAACGCCATCCCCCGCATCCGCGCCGCCACCCTGCGCGACGCCGCCGCCGTCCTCGGCTACCTGCACGCCAGCGAGCGCCTGTTCCAGATGGACCTGATGCGCCGCGCCGCCGCCGGCGAACTGTCCGAAATCGCCGGCCCCGTCGCCCTGCCCAACGACCGCATGATGCGCATCCTCGGCCTGCGCCGCAGCGCCGCCCAAGCCGCCGCCGCCCTCGACCCCGACACCAAAGCCACCCTGGAAGCCTACGCCGCCGGCGTAAACGCCTACATCGCCGCCCGCGGCCGTTTCGCCGCCGCCGAGTTCATCCTCTTCGGCGCCCCCCGCCCCTGGACCCCCACCGACTCGCTGCTCTGGGCCAAGACCATGGGCCTCTACCTCTCCGCCAACTGGCGCACCGAACTCGCCCGCGCCCAAGGCACCGCCGCCCCCTGGCCCCCCACCGACACCACCGCCCCGCCCCACGCCGCCCGACCCCAAACCGGCCTCCCCCGCTTCCCCGCCCCCTTCACCCACCCCGAAAGCGCCAGCAACGCCTGGGCCGTCGACGCGCGCCACTCGGCCACCGGCGCCCCGCTGCTGGCCGGCGACCCGCATCTCGGCTTCTCGCTGCCCGGCGTCTGGTACCTCGCCCGCATCGACACCCCGGACGCCACCCTCGCCGGCGCCACCGCCCCAGGCGTCCCCATGCTCGTCATGGGCCGCAACCAGCACATCGCCTGGAGCTTCACCACCAGCGGCGCCGACGTCCAGGACCTGTTCATCGAAACCCCAACCGACCCCAACCACTACCAAACCCCCGACGGCCCCCGCCCCTACACCCTCCACACCGAGATCATCCGCATCCGCGGCCAGTCCGACGAAACCCTCATCGTCCGCGAAACCCGCCACGGCCCGGTCATCAGCGACCTCACCCATGCAAACACGTCCCCTGGCGGCCCCATCCTCGCCGTCGCCATGACCAACCTCGCCCCAGGCGACACCTCCGCCGCCGGCCTCCTCGCGCTGAACCGCGCCACCACCCGCGCCCAGGCCGCCGACGCCGCCGCCGCCATCAACGGCCTGGTCCAGAACATGACCGTCGCCGACCGGGCCGGCATCGCCCTGGTCACCACCGGCCGCGTGCCAATCCGCCGCGGCGGCGACGGCAGCCGCCCCGCCCCCGGCGCCGACGGCAGCCACGACTGGATCGGCTGGGCCACCGGCGCCGCCTTACCCCGCACCATCGACCCGCCCAGCGGCCGCGTCCTCAACGCCAACGAACGCGCCGCCCCGCCCGATTTCCCCGTCTTCCTGGGCCAAGACTGGAACGACGACCTGCGCGCCCGCCGCGCCCGCGAACTCCTGATCGCCACCCCAAAGCACACGCTCGACAGCTTCGCCGCCATGCAGACCGACACGCTCAGCCTCTTCGCCCGCGACACGCTCCCCCGCCTGCGCGCCCTCGCCATCCCGGACGGCCTCGCCCGCCGCGCCCAATCGCTGCTCACTACCTGGGACGGCACCATGTCCCCCGACCTCCCCCAACCCCTGATCTTCAACGCCTGGATGCAAGCCTTCGCCCGCACCCTCAACGCCGGCGACGGCGCCGCCCCCTGGTGGCACCTCGCCGCCCACGCCCTCGCGGCCGCCGCACCGCAGCACGCCCCCCTCCTGCGCCAAAGCCTCGACCAGGCCACTGCCCGCCTTGCCGCCACTTACGGCCCGGACCCCGCCGCCTGGCGCTGGGGCACCGCCCATCCCGCCGTCTTCGCCCACCCCCTGCTGCGCTTCGTCGCCCTGCTCGACCCGATCTCGACCGTCCGCATCCCCATCGGCGGCGACGCCAGCACCCTGCTGCGCGCCAACACCAACGCCACCCACGAAGCCGTCCACGACGCCGGCTTCCGCGCCGTCCACGACCTCGCCGATCTCGAGCAAAGCCGCTTCATCGTCACCCCGGGCCAATCCGGCCACATCCTCGCCGCCGCCGCCCGCAACCTCGCCGAACCCTGGCGCCAGGGCACACTCCTCCCCATTGGCCCAACCCCGCCCCGCCTCGCCGCCCGTATCACCCTCACCCCATCCGGGCGTTGACCGCGCCGCCCGCCTCCCCGAACATGCGCCCCGGAGGACCCCCCGCCCCATGAGCTTCAAGCCGCCGCGCCGGCCGCAATTCTTCTACACCACGGCCCCGCTGCCCTGCCCCTACGTGGCCGGCCGGACCGAGCGCAAAATCGTCACCGAAATCACCGGCGCCGAGGCCGAAACCCTGCACGACAAGCTGTCCCGCGCCGGCTTCCGCCGCAGCCACAACATCGCCTACGCCCCGGTCTGCCCCGGCTGCTCGTCCTGCATCCCGATCCGCATCCCGGTCGCGACCTTCCAGCCCAACCGCAGCTTGCGCAAAATCGCCATCGCCAACGCCGCGGTCCACGGCGCCATCGCCCCCGCCCGCGCCAGCGCCGAACAATTCCAGGTCTTCCAACGCTACCAACAGGCCCGCCACGGCGACGGCGACATGGCCACGATGAGCTTCTACGACTACCGCGCCATGGTCGAGGACACCCCCATCGAGACCTGGCTGGTCGAATTCCGCGACCCCGACGAAAAACTGCTCGGCGCCTGCCTGACCGACCGCCTCGGCGACGGCCTCTCGGCGGTCTACTCGTATTTCGCCCCCGCCCTCGAAAAGCGCTCGCTCGGCACCTTCACCATCCTCTGGCTGATCGAACGCGCCCGCCTCCTCGGCCTGCCTTACGTCTATCTCGGCTATTGGGTCGCCGAAAGCCGCAAAATGGCCTACAAAGCGCGCTTCCGCCCGTGCGAAATCCTCGCCGGCGGCAAATGGCGCCCCATGACCGACACCGACCTCGCCGCCCCCCTGCTGACCGTGGAGTAACGGCGCAGTGAATAAAAGTTTTTGCTTCTTTTTTCAAAAAGAAGCGCTTGTTCTTTTTTGAAAAAAAGAACCAAAAAACTTTTATCCGTTAAGAGCCCGTCGGCAGCGCCACCCAGCGGTCGCCATCGGCATTGCGGATCAGCAGCAGCGCCCGCGCGCGCCCCGCACCGCGCGACTGCTCCAGCTTGCTCCAGAAATCCCGCACCGAGCGCACCGGCTGGCGCGCCACCTTCAGGATCACATCGCCCGCCAGCAACCCCTGCTCCGCCGCCGGGCTGAACGGCTCGACATGCACCACCACCAGCCCCGGCTGTTCATCGGCCATCTTGAGCCGCGTGCGCGCCTCCGGCGTCAGCGAGGCCAGGTTCAACCCGAGATCGGGACCATCCGCCGCAACCCTCACCGGGCGCATCGGCCGGCCGGTACCGCGCCGCATATCCTCCGGATTGTCGTCGATCTGCACCTTGATCGCCATCTGCCGCCCGTCGCGCCAGACCAGCAGCGGCGCGATCGAGCCAACCGGCTGCTCGCCCACCGCGCGGTTGAAGGTGCGAACGTCATGCACCTCGACCCCGTCGACGTTCAGGATCACATCCCC
>CAMBRC010000031.1 GCA_945869965.1 Asaia bogorensis | reverse complement strand
CGCAAGGCGAACCTTCCGATACAGTTCCACGGTGAAAATGCTCCCGCCCTCCCTAAAAACAGAAAGGGCAAAACTGGCCGACTTTTACGCCGCCCGCAGCGAGGCTATCCCGCCGCTACCGTGGCAAACTTTTCCACCGCCGTTCTCATCAAGGCAGCCAGCCTCCCGGCCTACAAGGACCTGGCCGGCTTCGACTTCGCCTCCAGCGAGGTCAACGAAGCCATGGTGCGCAAACTACATCGCGGTGAGTTCATCGACGGCGCGGACAATGTCGTGCTGATCGGCGGGCACGGAACAGGCAAGACCCACAGCGCCACGGCGCTGGGCGTCCAGGCGATCGAGCATCACCGCAAGAAGGCCGGGTTCTTTGCCACGGTCGACCTGGTCAATGCGCTCGAGCAGGAAAAGGCCATGAACAAGGCTGGCCAATTGGCCGAACGGCTGCTGCGCCTTGATCTCGTCATCCTCGACGAGTTGGGATATCTGCCGTTCAGCTCGTCAGGCGGCGCGATGCTGTTCCAACTGCTCAGCAAACTCTACGAACGTGCCAGCGTTGTCATCACAACCAACGTCAACTTCAGCGAATGGGCCAGCGTGATCGATGATCCCAAGATGACCACAGCCCTGCTCGACCGGCTCACCCACCACTGCCACATCCTCGAGACCGGAAACGATAGCTTCCGGTTCAGGGCCAGCGCCGCACCCCCGAAAACCAGAAACGAAAAAGCCATGACTTGACCCCGTCCAGCTCGCAAGGAACATACTTCCAGGCGGGTCAATTCTCGGTGAAAGCCCCGGGTCAAATCTCAACGCAAATCAACAGAAAAAAGTTCTTTTTTCAAAAAGAAGCGCTTTCTCCCTTTGCATCGCGAGCCGCCGGGGAGCAATCGCACTCCCCGGCCGGTTCGATGCGTCAGGCCCAATGCCACTCGTGCAGGTTCCAAGCGCAGTTGACGGTGTAGCCGGTCGGCTTGACGCCGGCGAGCTGGGTTTTCTTCAGATTGCCCTGGACCGTGCCCATCTGCGGGGCGAACGGCACTTCCTCGTGCAGGATCTCCTGGATGCGGGCGTAGGTTGCCTTGCGGTCATCGGTGTTGGCCTGGGTGACGCCGAGTTCCAGCAACCGGTCGACCTCGGCGTTCTCGTACTGCACATAGTTCGAACCCGCGCCGGTCTTGAGCGGGATCTGCTTGGAGTGCGCTCGCGCGGTGTAGTCGGGGTCCATGCCCACCGTCGGTTCCCACGAGACCAGAAGCGTGTCGAATTGGCTCTTGGTGGTGAACTCGCCCCAGACGACCGAGGCCGGCATGTTCTTTATCTCCATCTCGACGCCGATGCGTTTCCAGTTCTGCTGGAACAGCGCCTGGGAGTTCTGTCGGGCGGGGTTGCCCGCGGTGGTGGACATGGTGAACTTCATCTTCACGCCGTCCTTTTCGCGCACGCCATCGGCACCGACCTTCCAGCCGGCTTCGTCGAGCATTTTGGCCGCCTCGCCCGGATTTGGTGTCGGGTCCTTGAGGTTGGGGTTATAGGCCCAGTGGGTGGGCTGCAGGTACGACAGGGTGCGGACGGTGTTGCCAAAGTAGATATCGTCGATCGACTTCTGCATTTCGCAGGCCATGTAGAGAGCCTTGCGCACCTTGGCGTCCTTGAACTGCGGCTTGCCACAGTTGAAGTAGATGAACTGGACCCAGGGCTGCGGCACCGTCAGAAGGTCGCGGCCGGGCATGGCCCGCGCTTCGGTCCAGCGGTCGGCCGGCACGCCGCCGAGGCCCATGTAGTCGATCTCGCCGGTCTTGGCCTGTCCGTACAGGACCAGCTGGTCGGGGACGAATTTGTGGATGAACTGGCGGAACTTTGGTGCCCCACGATGGTAGTTCGGGTTGCGTTCGTAGATCATGTGGCTGCCCGCAACGCGTTGGCGCAGGATGAAGGGGCCGGTGCCGATCGGCTGGCTGTTGAAGCCCGAGGTGTTGATGTTGGCTTCCTTGGACAACAGGTGGTGCGGCACGATGTGCATGTTCTGCCACGACCAGGCGAACGGGATGTACGGCTTGGTCAGTTCGATTTCGATGTTCGTTGCGTCGACGACCTTGAAGTTCTTGATCAGGTCGAAGCCGCTGCGGCTGCGGATGGCGATGGTGGGGTTGATCACCGATTGGTAGGTGAACTCGACATCCTTGGCGGTGAAGGGCTGGCCGTCGGTCCATTTCACGTCAGGGCGCAGCTCGATCTTCCACACCAGGCCATCAGCGGAGATGCCGCCGTTTTCCCGCGTGGGCATCTTGGCGGCGAGGTTAGGATAGAAATTGCCGCGCTCGTCACAGCCCCACAGCGCGTCGAACATGCAAACCTCGGGGATATTCTCGGTGCCGGCGTTGACCCAGAGCAGCGGGTTGAACTGCACGGGCTCCTGGGTCATTCCCAGGATCACCCGTTCGCGGTTGATCGCCTGGGCGTGGCCGGTGCGCAGCCCCGCCGGCAGGATCAGGGGGGCGGCGAGTGTGCCGGCAATGACGCGGCGGCGGGAAAGACCGAAACCATTGGACGAAGCCATCGAAGCCTCCTTTGAGGTATGGACTGGAGTTTTGTTGTTTAGGTATCCATCCGCAATCGCGGGTCGAGTGCGTCGCGCAGGCCGTCGCCGAGGAAGTTGAAGCCCATGACGGTCAGCGTGATCATGGCGCCGGGCAGAATGGCCAGCCACGGTACGGTATCGAAGTAACCCTGGGCGTTGGTCAGCATGTTGCCCCAGCTGGCCAGCGGCGGCTGCACGCCATAGCCGAGGTAGGAGATGTAGCTTTCGACCAGGACCGCCGATGCAACCTTCAAGGTGGCTGCTACCAGCAACGGGGCGGCGATGTTGGGCAGCAATTCATGGAACATGATCCGCGATCGCGTGGCCCCGAGGGCGCGCGCGGCCTGGACGAAATCCTGTTCCTTGAGGTGCAGTATCTCCGAGCGGACGATGCGGGCCACCTCCATCCAGGAGGTCAGCCCGATGATCATCGAGATCGAAATCAGCGAGGGCGGCACGAAGGCGGCCACCACCAGGAGCAGGAAGACCTGCGGGAAGCACAGCATGGTGTCGACGAAGCGCATCAGCACCGTGTCGACCCAGCCGCCGATGTAGCCGGCGGTCAGGCCGATCAGCGAACCGGTGATGATCGTGGTGACCATCGCCACCAGACCGACCGTTAGCGAGATGCGCCCGCCATACAGCAGCCGGCTCAGCGTGTCGCGGCCCAACTCGTCAGTCCCCAGCGGGAACCCGTCGCGGGCGAACGGCGCGAGAAACCGCCGCGAGGTGTCAAGCAGCAGCGGGTCGTGCGGCGCGATGGCGGCGGCGAACAGCGCCGACACGCACAGAGCCACCACGGTGATGAAGCCGAACAGGGCCAGCGGGTGGCCGGTAAAGCGGCGCAGCACGCCCGCCCTGGCGGCGACCACGGGGGCGGCGGCGGCGGTGGCGCTCATCCGAGCCGCACCCGGGGATCGAGCACCGCAATAGCGATGTCAGCGAGCAGATTGCCGACGATCACGAACAGACCGGTGAACATGATCATGCCCATCAGGATCGGATATTCCTTCATGCCCAGCGCATCGACGAACAAGCGGCCCATGCCGGGCCAGCCGAAGATTGTCTCGGTCACCAGGGCGCCGGAGAACAGTGCGGGCAGCTCGATGCCGAGCAGCGCGATCAGCGGCTTCAGCGCATTCGGCAGTGCATGGCGCAGCAGGCGCTGGCGCGGGCGCAGCCCCTTGGCCTTGGCGGTGCGCATGTAATCCTGGTGCATCACCTCGAGGAAGGCCGAGCGGGTGTAGCGGCTCCATATCGCGCTGATGACCAGGGCCAGCACCATGGTCGGCAACACCAGGTGGCGCAGCAGGTCGAGCAGGTTGTTCTCCTCGCCCAGCTCATACATGCCCCCGCTGGGCAGCCAGCCCATGCGGACGGCAAAGAAGTAGATCGCCATCAGGCCGAACCAGAAGGTGGGGAAGGACAGCGCCACCATCGCGCCGGAGGTGGCCAGCATGTCGAAGATCGAATAGCGCCGGATCGCGCCCAGGACGCCGATCGTTGCCCCTATCAGGATCGCCATCGACAGCGCGGATCCCATCAACAGGAAAGTGGCGGGCATCCGCTCAAGAATCACATCCAGCACGGGCCGGCCGCCGAAGAAGGTGTTGCCCCAGTTGCCGGTGAACATACCCGATGCCCACTTGAAATACTGGATGTGCACCGGTTGATCGAGGCCGAGGACGACGCGGATGCGCTCGATATCCTGGTTGGTGATGGTGGGGTTCAGCGTATAGACCGCCAGCGGTCCGCCGGGGGCAAGGTGCATCAGGGAGAAGCCGATGATCGACACGCCGATGAGCAACGGCACCGATTGCAACGCGCGACGACCGATATACGACAGCATGGGCGCCTCCTCGCGGTCTGCCGCTCAGGCCTCGTGAAGATGACAGGCGACACTATGCCCACCGCCGAGCGCCACCGGCAACGGTGCTTCCACCGCGCAGCGCGGCATGGCACTCGGACAGCGCGGATGAAAGGCACAGCCGCTGGGCGGATTGGCCGGCGAGGGGATGTCGCCGCCCAACGGGACACGGCGGCGCCGCGCGCCCGGGTCGGGTGACGGCACGGCGGCGAGCAGCGCTTCGGTGTACGGGTGCTTGGCGTCGAAGAACAGGGCCTCGCGCGGGCCGCTCTCGACAATGCGGCCGAGATACATCACCGCAACGCGGTCGCAGATATGGCTGACCACGCCGAGGTTGTGCGAGATCAGTATGTAGGTGAGGCCGAGTTCGCCCTGAAGGCGCTTCAGCAAGTTCATGATCTGGGCCTGGATCGACACGTCCAGCGCCGAGACCGGCTCGTCGCCGATGATCAGCGCCGGGCGCAGGGCCAGGGCCCGGGCAATGCCGACACGCTGGCGCTGGCCGCCGGAGAACTCATGCGGGTAGCGGCCGGCGGCCTCCTCCGGCAATCCGACCAGGCGCAACAGGTCCACCACGCGTCCGCGTGCGTCGGCGCCCTTGGCCACACCGTGGATCTCGAAGGGTGCGGCCAGGATGCGGCCCACGGTCATGCGCGGATTGAGCGAGGACATCGGGTCCTGGAACACGATCTGCATGCGCTGGCGCAGCGGCAGCATCTCGGCGGCCGGTAGGTGGGTGATGTCGCGTCCTTCGAACACGATGCTGCCCGCGGTCGGTTCGATCAGGCGCAGGATGGATTTTCCCGCCGTGGTCTTGCCCGAGCCACTTTCGCCGACGATGCCGAGCACTTCGCCCGGCTTGACGTCCAGATCCACCCCGTCCACGGCGCGCACCGAGCCGACGCGGCGGCGCAGGATCTTCGACAGGATCGGAAAATGCGTGCGCAGTCCACGGACTTCCAGCAGGTTCTCAACCATGGCGCGGTTTCCAGCAGGCAACCTCGCGGTCACAGCCTTGCTCCACCAGGACAGGCCGATTGCTGTGACAGGCCGCGTCGGCAAAGCCACAGCGCGGCGCAAACGCGCACCCCGGCGGCAGATTGCCAGGGGCCGGCACCACCCCGGCAATCTCGGGCAGCGTTGGCTCGGGGGTGCGCACGATGCGCGGCACCGAGCGCAACAGCCCCTCGGTATAGGGATGCAGCGGCCGGGCAAACAGGTCGCCGACCGGCGCGGTTTCGATGATCCGTCCGGCATACATCACCGCCACCCGATCGGCGGTTTCGGCGATCACCGCGAGGTCATGGGTGATCAGCAGGATGGCGGTGCCCATCTCGTCCTGCAGCACGCGCAGCAGATCGAGAATCTGCGCCTGGATGGTCACGTCCAGCGCCGTGGTCGGCTCATCGGCGATCAGCACCGCGGGGCGGCAGGCCAGCGCGATGGCGATCATGATCCGCTGGCGCATGCCGCCGGAGAGCTGATGCGGATAGGTGCGCGCCGCCTCGGCGGGACGCGGAATGCCGACGCGGGCCAGCAACTCCACTGTTCGTGCTCGGGCCTCCGTCTGGCTGAGGCCGAGATGGCGCAGCAGCGGCTCGTCGATCTGGCGGCCGACCGTCAGCAGCGGGTTGAGCGAGGTCATCGGCTCCTGGAACACCATCGACAGCCGGGCCCCGCGAAGGTCGGCCATCGCGTGCTCATCGAGCTGCATCAGGTCGCGACCCTCGAACATCACGGCGTCGGCATGGACGATGGCTGGCGGCGATTCCAGCAGGCGCAACAGGGCCAGCGAGGTCAGCGTCTTGCCGCTGCCGCTTTCGCCGACCAACCCCAATGTCTCGCCCTGCCGCAACTCAAACGACACGCCGTCGACCGCCGACAGCACCCCGCCGGGAATGCGAAACCCAACGCTGAGGTTGGTTACGCGCAGCGCCGCCGATCCCTTGGCAGCGATACGCGGTGCGAGGACGGGTTCAGTCGATGCGATAGCCGGTCTCCTCCGCAGCATGCAGAAGGGAGGCGACGAATGATCGCGCGAAGGTGGCGAAGACGACGAGGTCGTAACTTGGCACGTCGTCACGGTGATGAACGATGCAGGACAGACCAGCCACGGGCGTGACCGCCACCTGGCCGGGACCAAAGACGCGCGGATGCAGATCGATGCGGCAGAGTTTGCCCAGGACCCACGCGGCGCGCGCGCCCGACAGACCGATCACGCAGCGGCCATGCGTCTGGTCAACCACGGACGCCGCGTCGCCGCACGCCTGCTTTGCGGTGCGAGCCAGCTCGCCTTCGGGGCCACGCGGGGCGACCAGCAACCAGGCATCGGGCTGGATCCAGAGTGCCGCGAGCATTGGCGCGCGACCCTCGCGTCCCGGCCCTGGCAAGGCCACGCCGAAACGCGTCTGCATCGCTGCCACAACGTCGCCCGAGCGCCCGGCGCGCGCAAAGACCTGGATCAGGTCGTAGCGACGTTCGGAGATCCCGACAGCGTCTTCACCGGTGGCGCCGAACCGGCCGGCGACAAGCACGCCGGCGAGCGGCGAAAGGGGCTCAACCACGGACACGGTGGTTCTCCGGATCGACGAAATGCGGGCTGACGATCTCCACCTCGACCGTCTCGTCCAGCAACGGGAAGGCGGCCTGCATCCGGGTCCCGTGACGCTCGGCACCGCCGCGCAGCATGGCCAGGCCGATCCAGCCCTCCAGCTCCACGGCACGGGTCACGCTGGTCACCCAGCCCAGGCTCTCGGTGCTGCCGGTCTCGACGAGCTGCGCGCCGGCACGCAGCTTGTTGCCGCGAATGACGGGCCGCAGTCCGACCAGACGCGGCCGCTCGGGCTCGGTCAGGCCCGGCCGCTGCGCCAGCACCCGGCCGACGAAATCGCCACGCTTCTTGACCATCTTGCCAAGGCCGACATCGGTGGCCGTGGTCTGGCCGTTCAGCTCGGCGCCGGTGACGTGACCCTTCTCGACGCGCAATAGTCCGAGGGCCTCAAGCCCATAGGGCGTGATCCCGAACGCCTCGCCGGCCTCCAGCACGGCCGTCCAGACCGCCAGGGCATAGCCCGCCGGGGTCATGATCTCGTAGGCCTGCTCGCCGGAGAAGCTGATCCGCAGCACCCGCACCGGACAGCCCCGGATGTGCCCCTCGCCGACGGCCATGAACGGGAACGCCTCATCGCCGAGGTCCAGGCCTTCGACAATCTTGCTGATGGTGGCACGCGATTGCGGTCCGGCCACCGACATGCCGGCCCATTGGTCGGTCACCGAGGCGAGTTGCACATCCAGCTCTGCCCAGCAGGTCTGCAGATAGAACTCCATATGCGCCATCACCGGGCCGGCATTGGTGCTGGTGGTGGTGACGAAGAAATGGTCCTCGGCCAGGCGCGACGTGGTGCCGTCATCGAACACGATGCCGTCCTCGCGCAGCATCAAGCCATAGCGGGCGCGGCCGACCGGCAGGTTGGAGAAGGTGTTGGTGTAAAGACGGTCGAGGAACATCGCGGCATCGCGGCCCTGGACATCGATCTTGCCGAGCGTCGAGACATCGCAAACGCCGACGGCCTTGCGCACGGCGCGGGCCTCGCGCAGCACGCTCTCCCAGTCATCGGCATCGGCGGCAACAGGATAGAACGCCGGGCGCAACCACTGCCCGGTCTCCATGAACTCGGCGCCGCGCGACACGTGCCAGTCGTACAGTGCCGTCAACCGCGTCGGCGCGAAATGCTTGCCGATATGTGGCCCGGCGATCGCGCCCCAAGTGACCGGCGAGGTGAACGGGCGAAAAGTCGGCAACCCGACATCCTGCACCCGCATGCCGCGCGCCGCCGCCAGTACCGCCGCGCCGACCAACCCACCGGTCTTGCCCTGGTCGGTGCCCATGGTGTGGGTGGTGTAGCGCTTGGCATGCTCGATATGGCTGTAGCCCTCGCGATGGGCGAGGCGGATCCCGTCGCTGGTCACGTCGTCCTGCAAGTCGACAAAGGCACTGCCAGCGACATCGACTTCCCATAATGGCGCCATCCCGCCCGGCGCCCCGTCATCCACCGGAAGCGCGACGTCGCCGCCGCCCGCACCCATCCAGCTGCGCCCATCCGCTGCAGCCGCCGCAACGCCGAACACGCCACGAGCCGCCCCAACCGAATGCTGCGCCAAGGTCGGCGCCCCCGGCACGAACGCGGCCAGGGCCTCGTTCCATTCCAGCGGCGTGCGTCCTTGGCTGGCCAACTGGACCGCCGGGTTGTGGCCGCCGGAGACGCACAGCAAGTCGGCCACCACCAGCGTATCCGCGCCGCTCGCCCCGCGCCGGGCCACGCGCGCACCGATCAGTGCCGTCGATCCCGAGGTGCCGATCACCTGGCTGTCGGCCCAGACGGTGATGTTGCGCGCCCGCGCCAATTCCGCTCCGGCCGAAGCCGCGCGCGGGTCGACGATCCCGGCGATTGCCATGCCGGCATCCTGCAAGGCAAAGAAGCTCGAATAGGCCGCGTCGTTGTTGGCAAACAGCAAGGCCCGGCTGCCGGCAAGCACACCGAAGCGGTTGGCATAGGTCTCGGCCGCGCCGGCCAGCATGATGCCCGGCCGGTCATTGTCGGGGAAAGCGATCAGCCGCTCCTGCGCGCCGGTGGCCAGCACGATCGTTTCAGCTCGGATCGTCCAATAGCGCTGGCGCGGCATGTGCGGCGCCGGCGTGGCGAGATGATCCGCCACCCGCTCAACCGCACCGACCACATTGTGGTCGTAGTAGCCAAACACCGTGGTGCGCGGCAGCAGCGTGACCTCCGGCATGGCCGCCAACGCTGCCACGGCATCGGCGCGCCATGCCTCGTGCTGCGGTGCCGTCAGCAATCCACCGCCGAGCTCGAAATCCTGCTCGCACAGCATCACTCGCTTGCCCGCAGCACCTGCCACCCGCGCCGCCGCCAGCCCTGCAGCACCCGATCCCACCACCAGGACATCACAATGGGCGTGCACCGCATCATAGCTGTCCGGATCCGGCGCGCGCGCCGACCGCCCCAACCCGGCGCTGCGCCGGATCAACGGCTCGTAGACCTTCTCCCAGAACGAGGCCGGCCACATGAAGGTCTTGTAGTAGAACCCCGCCGAGAGCAGCGGCGCGATCAGCCCGTTCAGCGACAACAGGTCAAACCGCAGCGAGGGCCAGCGGTTCTGGCTCGCCGCTTCCATGCCATCATAAAGCTCGGCGGTGGTCATGCGCGTGTTTGGCTCGCGCCGTGCGCCGGTGCGCAACTCGGCCAGCGCATTCGGCTCTTCGGCGCCGGCGCTGAAAATCCCGCGTGGCCGGTGCAGCTTGAAGCTCCGTCCCACCAGGCGCACGCCATTGGCCAACAGGGCGGATGCGAGGGTGTCACCGGGATGTCCGCTATAGGCTCGGCCATCGAACGTGAACGACAGAAGCCGCGTCCGGTCGATCCGCCCGCCGGCGGCACTGCGGAATGGCTGGGTCATTCCGGCGGCACCACCAACACATCGCGCGCCGTGCCAACCGCATGCACCTCATGCGTCATGGTGTGGCGTACCACCTTGAGGAACTGTCGACAGCCGCCGGAATGGTGCCACCACTCCAGGTGCCAGCCGCGCGGATTCACGCGCCGATAGACGAAATCATGGAACGCCTCGGGGGCCGCATCCGGTTCCGGGCGGGTCACCGAGGCATCGCCGCGATAGGTAAACTCGGCCTCGTCGCGCAAGCCGCAAAAGGGACAATCGATCCGGATCACGTCATTGCATCCACGGATAGGGGCCGTTGCCGCGCTCATCCAGCAAATGCCCGGTGCGAAACCGGTCCAGCCGATGCGGCGCGTTCAGCGTGTGCGGGGCATCATTGGCGATGGTCCAGGCATGGCACCAGCCCGAGCCAGGCGTCGCCTTGAACCCGCCATAGCACCAGCCCGCGGTCATGTACAAGCCGCCCACCGGCGTGGTCGAGATGATCGGCGAGCCGTCGAAACTCATATCCATCACCCCGCCCCACTGCCGCAACCCGCGCAGCCGAGACAGCGCGGGCATCAGCGCGATCCCGGCTGCCCAGACATGATCCACCACCGGCAGGTTGCCGCGCTGGGCATAGGTGTTCCACCCGTCCAGCCCGCCGCCAAACACCAAACCGCCTTTGTCCGACTGACTGATGTAGAAATGCCCGGCGCCAAAGGTGATGACCTGGTCGACCAGCGGCTTGACCGCCTCGGACACGAAGGCCTGCAGCACATGGCTCTCGATCGGCACGTCGACCCCGGCCATCTGCGCCAGCCGGGAGGTATTCCCCGCCACCGCCAGCCCGATCTTCTTCGCCCGGATCGGCCCGCGCGTGGTCTGCACGCCCTGCACCCGGCCATCGACCACATCGATGCCGGTCACCTCGCAGTGCTGGATGATGTCCACGCCGCGCGCATCCGCCGCCCGCGCGTAACCCCAGGCCACCGCGTCATGCCGCGCCGTACCGCCGCGCCGCTGCAACAGCCCGCCCAACACGGGGAACCGGCCATTGTCGATATCGATCAGTGGGCACATCGCGCGCACCTGCTCGCGGTCGACCAACTCGGCGTCAATGCCGTCCAGCCGCATAGCATTGCCGCGCCGGGCCGAGGCATTGCGGGCGCCGTCATTGTGGAACAGGTTCAGCACGCCGCGCTGGCTGACCATCGCGTTGAAGTTGATCTCCTGCTCCAGCCCCTCCCACAGCTTCAACGACCATTCGAAGAAGTTATGGTTCTGCGGCAGCAGGTAATTTGAGCGCACGATCGTGGTGTTGCGTCCGGTATTGCCAAGGCCGATCGGCCCCTTTTCCAATACCGCGACATTGGTGATGCCATGCACCGAGGCCAGGTAATAGGCCGAGGCCAGCCCATGGCCGCCGCCACCGATGATGATGACATCGTATTCCGGCTTGGGCGACGCATCGCGCCACGCAGGTTTCCACCCGCGATTGCCGGTCAACGCCTCAGCAAGTAGTCGAAACCCAGAATACCGCATACCGCCTCGCTGCCGCGACTATGCGAGCCATTGCGGGCATCGACAAGCCCATCGTTCCGCCTCAGCCCCGACCGGCCAGCCGCGCATCGAGCGCACGCACGGCGTCGAGAATATGCGCCACCAGCCCCGCCGCCGGCTCGCGCGCCAGCTGCACATTGGCCGGCGCCGAGGGACGAATGCGGCCCAGCGGCGCGTTGCCCAGCCGCCGCAGATCGGCCACCGTCATCCCCCGGGTCAGCCCGCCGCCAAGTTCCACCTGCACCGCGGTGTGGCGATACGTCATCAGATGCGGCGCAATGAACGGCACCAGCGCACAGGGATCATGCAGCGAGGCGCTGTCCAGCCCATGCACCCGGCGCAGCGACGCCAGGAAGAAATCCAGCAGATCGGCGACAATCCGCGCCACCCGCCCGCCCTGGCGCAGCCCCTCGATATCCGCCGCCGTCGCCCCCACCCGCCGCGTCACATCAAGCCCCACCATCCAGAGCGGCACGCCGCTGCGCAGCACGATGTCGGCCGCCTCAGGATCGCAGAAGATATTGAACTCCGCCACCTCGCTGACATTGCCGATCCCGGTGGTGCCGCCCATGATGCTGATGCCCGCCAGCCACTCGCGCAGCTTCGGCTCCACCGCAAGCGCCAGCCCGAGATTGGTCAGCGCCCCGGTCGCCACCAGCACCAGCGCCCCGCGATGCGCCCGCGCGGTGCGCAGGATCAGCTCGACGGCATGCATGTCCTCGGACGCCCGGTCCGGCTCCGGCAGTTCAGCACCATCAATGCCGCTCTTGCCATGGATCGCCCCGCCATGGATCGGCGGCGCCACCATCGGCACCGCCGCGCCGGCCGCCACCGGAATATCGAGCGCCATCAGCCGGCACAGGCTCAGCGCGTTGCGCGTGGTCAGCTCCAGCGTCTGATTGCCATAGACCGTGGTGACTGCCCGCAGGTCGAGATGCTGGGCGGCATAGATCATCGCGATGGCATCGTCGTGGCCCGGATCGCAATCGAGCAGGATCGGCGTGGACATCGTCACTCCTCGTTCAACAGGCGATGCGATTGCGGCGTCCAGCCGAGCAACCGTTCCGCCTTCGACAGATTATGCTCGCGCCCGGCCTCGTCGCCGGCGATGAACACGGCATCGAACCGCCCATGCCCGACGGCGGTGGCGTCGATGGCCGCCAGATAGGCCCGCGCCAGGTCGGCCTCGTCGGTCACATGCACAAAGCTGCCGTCCTGCAACGGGCGCGGCGAGCGCCGTTCAGCAAGATACTCCGCGCGCGCCCGCGGCCCGGTGATCCGCAACGCAATCAGGTTCATGTCGAACCAGCGCGCGAAATACTGGCAGATATGCTCCCCCATCCCCTTGGTCAGGCCATAGACCGATGGCGTATCGAACGGCACCAGCTCCTCGGCGGGATACCAGTCGCGGCCGCGGAAATGCACGCTCATCGAACTGGAATAGACCCCGCGCTTCACCTCGGCTTCCTGGGCCAGGAACAGAAACAAATGGAGCCCCGTGGTGTTCAACTCATAGTTGTTGAGGATCGTAGCCACATCCTGATCGCGCCGCATCCCGCCCTGGCCTTCGCGCATCGCCAGCCAGATGAAACCGTCAACTCCGGCCAGCGCCTCGCGCACCGCGCCAGGATCGGTCACCGAGCCCTGCACGAACGCCATCGCGCTGTCCCGCGGCGCCGAAACATCCAGCACACGCAAATCGTGGTGCGCCGCGAGATAGGGCGCGATCACCGTGCCGACCTGTCCCGCGCCGCCGACCAACAGCAAATTCATCGCCTGGTCCTATGCCGTCTCGTCGGTGTCGAGCACACGAATGCCGAGTGCGCGCGCCGTCTCGCGGAACAGCCGCCCAACGGCCGGCAGCTCGCCCGTGGAATTCCCCTCGGCTATCAACGGGTAGTCCGGCGACAGCGCCTCCATCCGTCGGAACAGCATTGCGAAATCCATCTCGCCCTTTCCCGGACAGCCATCCTGGAGATGCACGGCCAGCTTGTTCTCCGCCCAGATATCCTTGGCGTGGCAGCTGACGATGTGACGGCCCAACAGGTCGAAATGCGCGTTGATCGCGGCCCCGGTATCATACAGCGTGGACAGATCGATCCAGTTGGCCGAGTCATAGTCACAGCGCACCCACGGCGAGTCCACAGCGTCCAACACCTCACGGGCAATCTGCGGCGTGCGCAGCGTGACGAGCTGATGGCTCTCCACGCTCAGGAAGACCCCGGCATCCTCCGCCGCCTTGGCGCATTCGCGCAGCGTGTTGATCAGCTGGTCCTTTGCCGCCGCGGTGAAGTTGGCGGGGTGCGGATACCACGGCCCCGCGGGGTTCATCGACCCTGGCCCGGTATCGATCCCGCGCGCCCCCATCCATCCGGCCAGCCGCAGCGCATGCTGGATCACCCGCACCGAACGCCGCCGCGCCGCCTCGTCCGACGTGATCATGTTCTGCCAATACCCGGTGGCCTGGAACAGCCGCACCCCTTCATCGGCCAGCATGGCCCGCAACCGCCGCGCCTCGGCCCGCGTGGTCGTCTTCGGATCGTTGGCGGCAAACCGGGTGAATACCCCGCTGAATCCGGCGCGCCGCACCCGCCGGCACATCGCCGGCGTGAACGCGTTCATATCAACGGGCAGGAAACAGCCGCTCATTCCAAGGCGCATCACCGGGTCCATCGGCCGTGTCCGGATCATGCTAGCCGGTCACGCCGTGATGCTTCACTGCGGCCCGAGCCACGGACACGAAGGCTCGGCCGCTTCGGGCCGAGCAGATGGCCGGCAACCAAGCCGGGCGACACGGTACGGGCGGAGGGAGAAGGGCCGGGGACTGAACAGTCACCGGTCCCCAAACTATAGGATCGACGCAGAAACCTGGAAATCGCATCCTACCTCACGGACAAATGCCCTCCGCTCACTGCCGCTGGAAGTGCCGCGCTGCCACCCAGTCGGTGACCCTCTGGCCCATCGGTTCGTCGGCGACGGCGGAGAACGGGAAGTGCATGCCGCGGCGATGCGGGCGATCCGGTTCTCCTGGTTGAAGGGATCGGTGCCGACATACGTGCGCGTCGTACCGGTGACCCTGCTGTCCATGCTGAAGGTCACGTTGGGCGTCCATTAGGAATACCGCAGCGCCTGGCCCAGCGGGCTCGAGGTGCAGGAATGCGCCGCCGGATACTCGGGATGGTTGGGCGTCAGCAGCACCGGTGTCCAGGCCGCATACGCCACGCTGGCCAGCGCCGGCGGCGGGCGCGCGAAGCTGTTCACCACGAAGGGCTGCCATAATCTGGTGTCCCCAGTGTTGTGCTGCGCGCAGCCAATAGCAGGCCGCGCCTGGAACAAGGCTGCTGTAACTGGTGCCACTGTCTCCCTGCTGCAGCCGGGCGCTCCGCGTCGTTGGTGGGCGTGGCGGCGTGGCTCACCAGCTCGCCATCGGTTCCCCCGGTCAGCGCGCCGGTCGGGTTCATGCAGGTTTCGACCCGAGACACGCCCGCGCCTCCCCCATTTGCCCCGCCCACCCAACACCGGATAACCCTGTCGCCGAAACGCGAAACGGGAGTGCACTCATGGAAGCGGGATTTCTCGGCGTCGGCGCGATGGGTCTGCCGATGGCAACCAAGCTGCTGGAAGGCGGCCATCGCCTGACCGTGCTGGACATCAACGATGCCGCGGTCCGCCCGTTCACCGAACGGCAATGCCCGCGCGCCACCACGCCGCGCGAACTGGCAGACCGGCACGAGATCGTCTTCGTTTCGCTCCCGACGCTCGGAGCCTACCGCCATGTTGTGTTCGGCGACAACGGCCTGCTGCAAGGCGGCCGCATGAAGATCCTGGTCAACACCTGCACGGTCGGCATGCCGTTCCTGCGCGAGGTCGAGGTGGCGATGGCCCAAAAAGGCGTCACCATCGTCGATTGCCCAATCTCCGGCGGCCCGGCGGGCGCGCGTGCCGGCGCACTATCGGTCATGGTCTCGGGCACGCCGGACGCGGTCGCGGCGGTGCGGCCGATGATCTCGCTATGGGGCCAGACGTTCACGGTGTGCGGCGACCGGCCAGGCCCGGCGCAGGTGCTGAAACTGACCAACAACATCCTGTTCGCCGTCTCGCTCGCCGCCACGTGCGAGGCATTCGTGATGGGCGCCAAGGGTGGGTTGGACCCCGAGGTGATGATGACCGCCATCGGCGCGGGCAGCGGCGCCAACCGCGCGCAGCAGATGGTGTTCGCCGGCCCGATCCTGAGCCGCCGTTTCGATATGGGCGGCGCGATGCATATCCTGGTCAAGGACGTCGATCTCGCCCTCGAACTCGCCGATGAGCTTGGCATTCCGATGTGGGTCTGTCAGGCGGCACGCCTTGTGTTCAAGCACGCGATGTTCGAAGGCCGCGGCAACGACGACATCTCAACCATCGTGCAGGTTATCGAGCGCGGCGCGAAGTTCGAGATTCCGAAGACCCGCTGAACCCCAGCCGCCAACCCCACGTCTACCCCGACCGGTCGAGGCGTGTCACCATCCGCGCCATTCGTATCCACAGGTCGCACTTCCAGGAGAATGCCAATGATCACGCTCTACGGCATGGGCAGCCCCAACGTCGTCAAGGTCTACATCGCGCTGGAGGAACTCGGCCTGCCCTATACCGTCGCCCCCGTCGACGTGTTCACCGGCAAGCAGTTCGACGCTGCGTTCATCAAGCTGAACCCGAACGCCAAGGTGCCGGTGATCGTCGACAGCGACGGCCCGGGTGGCAAGAAGCTGACCCTTTTCGAGTCCGGCGCCATCCTGCTCTACCTCGCCGAAAAGACCGGCAAGTTGCTGCCCGCCGATATCGCCGCGAAATACGAGGCCATCCAATGGATGATGGTGCAGATGACCGGCGTCGGCCCGATGTTCGGCCAGCATGTCCACTTCATGCGTTTCGCCCCGGCCGGCAACGACTATTCCAAGAGCCGCTACGCCACCCAGGTCCACCGCGTCTTCGAAGTGATCGATCAACGCCTGGCCACCAGCCCCTACCTGGGCGGCGTGGAATACGGCGTGGCCGACGTCGCGACCTACCCCTGGGCCCGCAACATCCCGGTCCTGCTGGGCGCCGATGCCGCGCCGAGATTTCCCAACGTCATGGCCTGGGTGAAGAAGATCGATGAACGCCCGGCTGTGAAGAAGGCCCTGGCCGCGGTGGACGAGGTCCGCGCCCGCACCACGCAGTTCGACAAGGCTGAGGCCGAGAACCTGGACAAGCTGTTCGGCCGCGGGAAGTTCGCTACAGCGTAGGGGTCCGTCCAAGATCATCTTGAATTCCTTGAATCCTTTGTGATTCCTTCCTGGTAGCCTGCGATTCGCAGGAGCTGCCGATGTGGACCGTCGAGAACCGTACCCGATATGACCGCAGCCGCCTTCGCTATCCCAGCGATCTGATCGACGAGGAATGGGCGCTGCTCAAATTGGAGATCCCGCCTGCAAGGCGCGGCGGCAACAAGCGGACTGTGGACGTGTGCGAACTGGTGAACGGACTGATGAACGTGTTGAGCACGGGCTGAGGTTGACCCGTTTTGGTGGACACCCTGAGACTTTCACCAGAGGTGTATCCGATGCCAAAATCCCGACCGCCGTATTCGCCTGAGTTCCGTCGCCAGATGGTCGATCTGGTTTGAGCTGGGCGCGATCCCGACGAGCTTGCGCGGGAGTTTGAACCGACTGGTCAATCGATCCGTGCCTGGGTTGCCAAGTCCAGCCAGAAAGAGGGCCGGCACGAGGCGGGGGGTACCGGCCTCGCGGGGGCCGAACGCGACGAGTTGATGCGGTTGCGCCGAGAGAACAAGCAACTCCGGCCGGAGCGCGACATTCTCTCAAAAGCCGCGGCCTGGTTCGCCCGCGAGACCGGGGCGATGCCGTCCGGGTCTTCGGGTTCATGAGCACGAACCAGGCCCGCTTCCCGGTTGCCACCATGGCGTGCGTGCTCGGCGTGTCGAAGGCGGGTTTCGATGCGCGGCTGCACCGAGCGCCATCGGCACACGCCGTGGCTGATGCGACGTTGCTGCAACGCGTGCGCACCGTGCACGCCTGCTCGCGACAAACCTATGGCGCACCACGCGTCCATGCCGAATTGCGGGCACGCGGTGCCGCGCATGGCCGCAAGGGGATCGCGCCTGATGCGTGATGCAGGGCAGGTTGGTGCCAGCCATCGCCGTGGCGGCCCCACGACCACGCGGCGCGACAAGGAGGCGCGGCCGGCGCTCGACTTGGTCGACCGCAACTTCACTACGATGGGCCCGAACCAGTTGTGGGTTGCCGACATCTCCTACATTCCGACGGCCGTGGGGTTCCTGTATCTCGCCGTGGTGCTCGATGCCTTCAGCCGCAAGATCGTGGGCTGGGCGATGGCCAGCAACCTGCGTGCCGAGTTGGTGCTTGACGCGTTGGAGATGGCGGTCGGCCAACGCCGCCCCAAGGACGTCATCCACCACAGCGACCTCTGCGCAAACGCAGCTTGGCGCATGGGCAGCCAATACACGTCTGTGGCATTCGGAAAACGGTGCGGCGAGGCCGGTGTCCGCCCATCGATGGGCTCGGTTGGGGGACGCCTATGACAACGCGATGGCCGAGAGCTTCTTCTCCACGCTCGAAGCCGAACGCCTCAGTCGCCGCAGGTTCGCATCACAGGCCGAAGCAAGGATGGCCTGCTTCAGCTGCATCGAAGGCTGGTACAACCCAGTGCGGCTCCATTCCGCGCTGGAATATCGCTCGCCCTTGACCTACGAAACCGAGATGCAAACCACCGTGAACGACGCCTAGCCCGATAGCCAGCAAACCGTCTATCGAAACGGGGCAACCCCAGGCGTAGCCTGGGTGGGCGTGTTGTTCGGTTTCGATGAAGCCGCAGCGGGCGAACAGGCGTCGGTTGTCCGCCAGGGCGAGGCGGGTGGAGAGCAGCAGGCGGGGCAGGGCGAGGTGCCGGGCCTGGGCTTCGGCGGCATTGATCAGGGCGGGAGCGATGGCTTTGCCGCGGTGGTTTGGGTGGACCGCGAGACGGCCGAGGTAGAGGCCGCGCGGTTTGACCTCCCAGAGGACGCAGCCGGCGAGGGTTTGGCCGATCCAGGCGGCGAACCCCCCCCCGTTCTTTCGCCGTAGGGCCCTCGGCAGCCAGGCTTGCGCTGACGGAGGCGGTTGTTTCGTTCAGGGCGGAGGGGGGAGGATCGGTGGCGACGGTCTGGGCGGCGAAGGCCAGGCCGATCAGGGCGGCGGCTGCCGCGGCGTCGTCCATGCGCAAGGGGCGGACCACACATTCATGAGCATCTTCCATGGCCGGCACGGTAGCCCGCGCGGCCTGGCGTGCCTATCTTGCTTGCATGTCCGAACCCAGCAGCTTCCATGCGCCTGCCTTCCTCGACAGCGACCGGCCGGCGGTGCCCGACCTCGTGGTGGCGCGGGGGGTGGTGCCGTTCTATTTGCGGGACCGGCCGGTGCGCGGGCGGCTGGTGCGGCTGGGCCGACTGGCGGATGCGCTGCTGACCCGGCACGACAATCCTGACCCGGTGACGAGGCTGTCCGGCGAGGCATTGGCGCTGGTGGCGGCGCTGGCGACGGCGTTGAAGTTTCGCGGGTCATTCAGCTTGCAGGTCAAGGGCGATGGGCCGGTAGGGATGCTCCTGGCGGATTGCACTGAGGCGGGGGCGCTGCGCGGCTATGCCCGGGTGGCGCAGGAGCGGCTGGCGGCGATGCTGGCGGAGGAGGCGACGCCCGGCACGGGCGACCTGCTGGGGCGCGGTTATCTGGCCTTCACGGTGGACCAGGGGCCGGACAGCGAGCCGCACCAGGGGATTGTCGCCATCGAGGGCGAGAACCTGGCGGAGATGGCGCTGCACTATTTCGCGACGTCGGAGCAGTTGCGCTGCTCGCTCCGGCTGGCCTGCGCGCGGACGCCGGCGGGGTGGCGGGCGAGTGCCCTGGTGCTGGAGCGGATTGCCGGCGGCGGCGGGATTGCGCCAGATCTTGATGCGGCGGCGCAGGACGAGGCCTGGACCACGGCGACCATTCTGGCCGAGACTGTGACCGACGCCGAGCTGCTCGACGATGCGCTGGCGCCGGAGGACCTGTTATACCGGCTGTTCCATACCGAGGGCGTGGCGGTGGATTTGCCGCGGGCATTGGCCTATGGCTGCCGCTGTTCGCGCCAACGCCTGGCGGGAATCCTGGAGACTTTTCCGGTCGATGACCTGGACCATATGGCAGCGGACGGGCAGATCATCATGACATGCGAGTTCTGCAACATGAATTTCAGCTTCGACCGCGCGGATGTGCGGGAGTCCTGAGGCGATCTTGTTGACCCGCGATTTTCCACGGCCCACGGTGCGGCCACCAACGGACCCAAGCGACGCATGACCCTTCCTCGCCGCATCTTCCTGTTTGCGCCCCTCTTGGCCATGCCGCTGTTGGCGGGCTGTGCCGAGGACGCGCCGCCGGCGAGCTATCCGCCGCCGAGCTACGACTATCTGACCACGCTGAGGCTGAATGTCGGGCGGATCGAGATCGACGACAGCTGGGCGCCGCGTGGGGCAGCGCGGCGGGTGGAGCACCTGGCGCCGGTGACGCCGCGCGAGGCGCTGCGCCGCATGGCCGAGGACCGGGTCGTCGCCGGCAGCAATGTCGGGCGGGCGGTGTTCGTGATCGAGGATGCCTCCATCATCCGCGGACCGCGCAACTATGAGGCCTCGCTGGCGGTGCGGCTGGACATGGCGGACGATGCCGGCAACCGGCTGGGCCAGGCGACCGCGCGAGTGGTGCAGGTACGGCCGGTGCGCGGCGAGTCTGAGCGCGCGGTGCGGGACGAACTCTATGCATTCGTGCGCGAGTTGATGAACGAGATGAACGTCGAGTTCGAGTTTCAGATGCGCCGGGCCATGCGCGACGCGTTGCAGACCACCAGCACGTCCGCGCCGGAGCCGGGGCCGGTGGAAGCGGAATCGCTAGGCGGCACGACAACGCCGGATGCGCCGGCACCCACCCCATCGGAAACGATGTCCCCGCCGCCAGGTCCGTTGCAGGCGCCCCCGGCCACCATGTCGCCGCCGCCCGGTCCGCTCACCGCTCCCGCTCCACCGCCAGCGGCGGCTCCCGGGCTGAGGCCGCCGACATCGCTGGCGCCACGCTGAGACAGCCTGGCGACGCGGTTCAGCGCCCGGTCATGATCCGTTCGACCAGTTGTTTGACCGTCGGGACGAAGCCGTTGCTGTAGAACGGGTCGGAGGCGAAGCGGTAGGCGTTGTGGCCGGAGAACATCAAGTTGTTGTTCAGGACCTCGTTGCTGTCGCTGTGATGGGCGATATCCTGCAGCGTCTTCTGGATGCAGAAGCTGCGCGGATCGGCCTTCTTGCCGTTGGTCAGGTCTTCGGAATGCTGCGCCCAGTTGGAGAAGCGGCATTGGCTGAGGCAGCCCATGCAGGCGACCTGGTCGGCCAGGATTTCCTGCCCCTTCTCCGGGGTCACGAAGATCAGCGTTGAATCCGGCGTGCGCAGCGCCTCGGTGAAGCCCGCGCGTTCCCAGGTCAGCGCCCGGTCGCGGTCGGTCGGCGTGACATAAACGATCCGCTTGCGCGGGCCGACGCCGTATTCGGCGGTAAGCTCGCCGACCGGCACGGTCACGAAGGCAATTTGACGGTCGTTGCGGCCGCGCAGTTCCTGGATGAAGTTGTTGTTCACTGCGGAGGAGTAGAAGCCGGTCGGGCTGAAGCGGTTGAGGAACACGTCGCCCTCCTTCAGCGTCAGCAGGCGCTGTTTCCAGGCGCTGCCGATGGGGCTTTCCTGGGTCAGCAGCGGGCGGGTGCCGAACTGGAAGGCGATCGGGCCAAGCTCGGGGTTGTCGATCCAGTCGGCCCATTCCTCCAGCCACCAGACGCCGCCGGCCATGATGATCGGGGTGTCGCCCAGGCCGAATTCGCGCATCAGTTTCCGAAGTGCCAGCACGCGCGGCATCGGGTCCTCGGGTTTTTCCGGATTCTCGCTGTTGGACAGGCCGTTATGCCCGCCGGCCAGCCAGGGATCCTCGTAGACCACGCCGCCGAGCAGCGACGCCGCCTTGTGGTAGGCGCGCTTCCACAGTGCCCCAAAGGCGCGGCCGGAGGAGACGATGGGGTAGTAGTGCACATTGAAGCGTTGGGCGATGTCGGACAGGCGATAGGGCATGCCGGCGCCACAGGTGATGCCGTTGATCAGGCCTTTGGCACCTTCCATGATCCCGTTGGCCACGCGCTCGGCGCCGCCCATTTCCCACAGGATGTTCATGTGGACGCGGCCTTTGCCGCCCGAGATGTCGTGCGCCCGGCGGGCCTGTTCGATGCCGCCCTGGATGCCGTAGGTCACCAGTTCTTCGTGACGGTCGCGCCGCGTCTTGGCGTGGTAAATTTGCGGGATGGGCTTGCCATCCGCGTCGTAGCTGTCGGGATTGACGGCCGACAATGTACCCGCGCCGCCCGCAGCTGCCCAATGGCCAGCGGTGACGCCGTTCGAAACCGCCACGCCCTTGCCGCCTTCGACCAGCGGCAGCACGTCCACGCCGCCCATCCTGATCGCGTTGATCGCCTTCATCTGGTCCCGATGCCCCGTTTCAGCCCGGCCGACTCGGCGGTCGGATCACGCGAGTGTAGTCAAAGCCCGCCTCGGGGGCGAATGCCCGCCCCCGAAGCGGCGTTGTTTCAGTCTTGTCCGCCGGCGGCTTCGCCACGGTCGCGGTCACGCGGACGACGATCTCCCCGATCGCCGCCACGATCGCCACGATCGCTGCGTTCCCCGCCGCCGGCCTTCGGGCCGACCTGCTCGGAGATGTCGGCACCGCTCGCCTGGTCGACCACGCGCATTGACAGCTTGACCTTGCCGCGATCGTCGAAGCCCAGCACCTTGACCTTCACGCTGTCGCCCATGTTGACGACATCGGTGGTCTTGTTGACCCGGCCCTGCTGCAACTCGCTGATATGCACCAGCCCGTCCTTGGAGCCGAGGAAGTTCACGAAGGCGCCGAAATCGGCGGTCTTGACCACCTTGCCGGTGTAGATCGCGCCGATCTCCGGCTCCGCCACGATGCCGCGGATCCAGTCGATCGCCGCCTGTGCCTTGGCGCTGTCGTTGGACGCCACCTTGATGGTGCCGTCATCCTCGATGTCGATCTTGCAGCCGGTGTTCTCGACGATCTCGCGGATCACCTTGCCGCCGGTGCCGATGACTTCGCGCACCTTCTCTTTCGGCACCTGGATGATGCTGATGCGCGGCGCGGTGGCCGCCACTTCGACGCGGTTGCCGGTCAGTGCCTTGGCCATTTCGCCGAGGATGTGCAAACGCCCACCCTTGGCCTGGTCCAGCGCCACTTCCATGATCTGCATCGTGATCGAGGTGATCTTGATGTCCATCTGCAGGCTGGTGATGCCCATCTCGGTGCCGGCCACCTTGAAGTCCATGTCGCCGAGGTGATCCTCGTCGCCGAGGATGTCGGACAGCACGGCAAAGCCGCGGTCTTCCTTGATCAGGCCCATGGCGATGCCCGCCACCGGGCGCAGCAGCGGCACGCCGGCATCCATCAGCGCCAGCGAGGTGCCGCAGACAGTGGCCATCGACGACGAGCCATTGCTCTCGGTGATCTCGCTCACGATGCGCAGGGTATACGGGAAGTTGGCCTTGGTCGGCAGCACCGGATGGATCGCGCGCCAGGCCAGCTTGCCATGGCCGATTTCGCGGCGGCCGGGCGAACCCATACGGCCGGCCTCGCCGACGGAGTACGGAGGGAAGTTGTAGTGCAGCATGAAGTGCTCGCGGTACTCGCCCGCCAGCGCGTCGATGATCTGCTCGTCCTGGCCGGTGCCCAGCGTCGCCACGCACAGCGCCTGGGTCTCGCCACGAGTGAACAGGGCGGAACCATGCGCGCGCGGCAGCACGCCAACCTCGGCGACGATCTGACGCACCGTCTTGGTGTCGCGGCCATCGATGCGCAGGCCGGTGTCCAGGATGGCGTTGCGGACGATGTCGGCCTCAAGCTCCTTGAACAGGCCCTTCGCCTTGTCGGCTTCCAGCCCCTCGGCCGTCAGTGCGGCGGCGGCGGCCTTCTTGGCGGCGGACACCTTGTCCTGGCGGACCTGCTTGAGCGGCTCCTTGTAGGCCTCGGTGATCCCGGCCCGCGCCAGCGCGTCAACGCGCGCGGCGAGTGCTGTCTGTTCGGCACTCACTTCCGGCAGCGCCCAAGGCTCCTTGGCGGCCACTTCGGCCAGCTCGATGATCGCCTGGATGACGGATTGGAAGCCCTCATGGCCGAATTTCAGCGCGCCGAGCATGTCGGCCTCGGACAGCTCCTGGGCCTCGGATTCCACCATCAGCACGCCTTCGGTGGTGCCGGCGAGCACCAGGTCGAGCTTGGACTCCTTCACCTGCGCCGCGGTCGGGTTCAGCACGTAGGCGCCGTCGATCAAGGCCACACGAGCAGCGCCGATCGGGCCAAAGAAGGGGATGCCGGACAGCGTCAGCGCGGCCGAGCAGCCGATCATCGCAACGATGTCGGGATCGTTCTCAAGGTCGTGGCTGAGCACGGTGGCCACCACCTGGACCTCATTGCGGAACCCCTGCGGGAACAGCGGGCGGATCGGGCGGTCGATCAGGCGGGAGACCAGGGTCTCCTTCTCGGTCGGGCGACCCTCGCGCTTGAAGAACCCGCCGGGGATCTTGCCGGCGGCAAAGGTCTTTTCCTGGTAGTTCACGGTCAGCGGGAAGAAGTCCTGGCCCGGCTTGGCGCTGCGCACGCCAACGGCGGTGCACAGCACGATGGTGTCGCCGTAGCTGGCCAGCACCGAGCCATCGGCCTGGCGGGCGATCTTGCCGGTTTCGAGGACGAGCTTGCGGCCGCCCCAGTCGATTTCCTTGCGGAAGTAGTTGAACATCGTCCAATCCCTCTTCGGTCAATGGCGATGCGGCGAACCCACAGTCCCGCCCGGCTTCCTGCGCGGAAGACGGCGTCTCGGGCGGCATGGGGCGGACCACAGACGAAATGCTGGGGGGTCCGCGGTGCAAAGGGAGATCCCTCGGCGACCATGTTGCCGGAAACGCCGTTCTGCCCTCCGCAAACGGGAACACGAACGATGTCCTGACGGTCCGCCGCATCGGCGGTGTTCGGGGAATGTTCCCCGACATAGCTATGCCCAGGCGCCACCATGGCCCCGGGGTCGTCGTCTTCTAGCTCCCCGACACCTTACGGCATCGGGTTTTCAGCCACCAGCGCCGCCTCGGAAAGGCAGGGCTGACCATGCCGTTCCGATTGCCACCGAGATCAGCGACCCCGATCAGCGACGCAGGCCGAGCTTGGCAATCAGCGCCTCGTAGCGCGACTGGCTCTTGCCCTTGAGGTAGTCAAGCAGGCGGCGGCGGCGGCCGACCAGCATCAGCAGGCCGCGGCGGCTGTGGAAATCCTTGGCATGGATCTTCAGGTGCTCGGTCAGCATCGAAATGCGGGCCGAGATCAACGCGACCTGGACTTCCGGGCTGCCGGTATCGTTCGCCGAGGTGGCATGAACCTTGATGAGAGCGTGACGGCTCTCCGCGGTGATCGACGACATCGTGATACTCCTAAACGGGGTTGCGGTGACGCGCGCAGCTCACAAGAGCCGTTCGGGTTTCAGCCAGCCATCTTCCAGCCGGCACAGCCCAAGCACGCGGCTCCCCGCCATGGCGCGGGCCAAACCCCCGTTGGGATCAGCCGCCCGTGGAATGCGGCCCATCAGATCAACCAGGCTGATCGCCTGGCCATGTGACAGGCCGGAGGCTTCCGCTTCAGTCAGGGCCAGCGCCGGGATGTCGGCCAGCGCGGTCACAACCGGAAGCAGGAAGTCCGGGGAAGTCGGCGGGGTATCCTCCGCCCGGACCAGTTTGTCCAGCGGAATCGCTTGCGTTTCCGTAAAGGGTCCCACGCGCAGGCGGCGCAGCGCTGCGATATGGCCCAGCGTGCCGCACGCCAAGGCGAGGTCGCGCGCCAGGCTGCGCATGTAGACGCCCTTGCCCGACTGCACCTCGAAGATGCTGTGGTCGGCATCGATGTGTTCGACCAACTCGAAGCGATCGACCCGGGCGGGGCGCGGTTCCAGCACCGGCGCCCGGCCCTCGCGCGCCATGTCGTACGCGCGCTCACCGGCCACCTTGATGGCCGAATAGACCGGCGGTACCTGCATGATGTCGCCGCGCAGGGCCGGCAAGGCGGCTTCGATCTGCGCATCGGTCGGGCGCATATCGGTGGTGCCGGTGATCGCGCCATCGGCATCATCGCTGTCACGCGCCTCGCCCCAGCGCAGGGTGAAGCGGTACAGCTTGGTGCCGTCCATCACATACGGCACAGTTTTCGTCGCCGCCCCGAACGCGATCGGCAGCAGCCCGGTGGCCAGCGGATCCAGCGTGCCGCCATGGCCGGCCTTCTGCGCATCGAACCAGCGCCGCACGCGGTTCACCACATCGGTGCTGGTCAGGCCCGCGGGCTTGTCCACGATCAGCCAGCCGTCGAGCGCACGGCCGCGCGGTTTACGTTGTCGGGACACTGGGGGTACGCCTTATCGGGTCAGTCGTTTGATGAGACGTCTTTGCCGAGGTCCCGCGCCACATCGGGCGCCCGCAGCAACTCGTCCACATGCATCGCATAGTCGATGCTGGTGTCGGCCTGGAATGACAGATCCGGTGCGACCCGCAGACGCAGCTCCTTGGCCACCTGGCTGCGCAGGAACGGCGCGGCCCGGCGCAGCGCCGGCAGCTTGTCGGCCACGTCCGAGCGCCCAAGCCGGGTGACGAACGCCGTCGCCCGCTTCAGGTCCGGCCCGATCCGCACCTCGGTGACCGTGATGGTCACGTCGGCCAGCGCGGGATCGCGAACTTCACCGCGCCCAAACACACCGGCCAGCACGTGGCGGATTTCCTCCGCCACGCGCAGCTGCCGTTGGGTGGGTGCCTTGGATGAGGGCGCAGTCAGCCTCAACCCGGCACCATCTCGATATCGAAGCACTCCACCACATCGCCTTCGCGCAGGTCGTTGTAGTTGGCGAAGGACAGGCCGCACTCGTAGCCGCGGGCGACTTCGCGCACATCGTCCTTGAAGCGCTTCAACTGCGTCAGCTCGCCGTTGTGGATCACCACGCCCTCGCGCAGCAGCCGCACGCCGGAGCCGCGCTTGACCAGCCCTTCGGTGATCATGCAGCCCGCCACCTTGCCGGTCTTGGTGATGTCGAACACCTTGCGGATCTCGGCATAGCCCAGAAAACGCTCGCGCGCCTTGGGAGCAACCTTGCCCTTGACCAGCTTCTCGATGTCGTCGGCCACGTCGTAGATGATCGAGTAGTAGCTGATGTTCACCCCGTCGCGCTGCGCCATCTCGCGCGCCTGGCTGGTCGCTCGCACGTTGAAGGCGACGATTACCGCGCTGGAGGCGCGGGCGAGCTGGATGTCGCTCTCGGTGATCTGGCCGACCCCCGCGATCAACACCCGCACGCGCACTTCCTCATGCGCCAGCTTGGTCACCGTGGCGGTGATCGCCTCGGCGCTGCCCTGCATATCGGCCTTGATGACGATCGCCACTTCTTTCTGCGCGCCGGCCTGGATTCGGGCGAGCATCTCGTCCAGCGTGCCGCGGGCGGCGGTCATCACCCCGGCGGCCTTGTCGCGCAGCCTGCGCTGACGCAGCTCGCAAATCTCGCGGGCGCGGCTTTCGTTGTCCACCACCACGAACGGCTCACCGGCGGCGGGAATGCCGGCCAGGCCGAGGATTTCCACCGGAGTCGAGGGCGGGGCGTATTTCATCGCCTTGCCCTTGTCATCGAGCATGGCGCGCACCCGGCCCCATTCGGCACCGGCCACCACGATATCGCCCTGGAACAGCGTGCCCTTCTGCACCAGCAAGGTCGCCACCGGACCACGGCCACGATCCAGCCGGCTTTCAATCACCGAACCTTCCGCGGTACGCTCCGGATTGGCCTTCAGGTCGAGCAGCTCAGCCTGCAACAGGATAGCTTCCTCCAGCTTGTCGATTCCCGTCCGCTTGGTGGCGGAAACCTCCACATCCTGGGTCTCGCCGCCCATCTCCTCGACCACGATCTCGTATTTGAGCAATTCCTGGCGCACCCGGTTCGGGTTTGCGTCGGCCTTGTCCATCTTGTTGATGGCCACGATGATCGGCGCGTTCGCCGCCTTGGCGTGCTTGATCGCCTCGATCGTCTGCGGCATCACGCCGTCATCGGCAGCCACCACCAGCACCACGATATCGGTCACCGAGGCGCCGCGCGAGCGCATCGCGGTGAACGCCTCGTGGCCCGGGGTGTCGATGAAGGTGATCGAAGTGCCGTTCGGCAGCGCCACGTTGTAGGCGCCAATGTGCTGGGTGATGCCGCCGGCCTCGCCAGACGCCACGTCGGTTGCGCGCAGCGCGTCCAACAGGCTGGTCTTGCCGTGGTCGACATGGCCCATCACGGTGACAACCGGCGGACGCGGGATCAGGTCGGCCTCGATATCGACCTCGCCCTCCAGCCCGATCTCCACGTCGTCCTCGCTGACGCGCTTTACCTTGTGTCCGAACTCCTCGACCACCAGTTGGGCGGTGTCGGCATCCAGGCTCTGGGTGATGGTCGCCATGACGCCCATCTTCATCAACGCCTTGATCACGTCCGGCCCGCGCGAGGCCATGCGATTGGCCAGTTCTTGCACGGTAATGGTGTCCGGCAGCACAACCTCGCGCACCACCTTCACCTGGTCGGAACGCAGCCGCTCCAGCTCCGCCTGGCGACGCTCACGCTCGCGCTGGCGGCGTACCGAAGCCAGGCTGCGGACGCGGTCATCCTCGCCCTCGATGGCGGCAAGCACGTCGATCCTACCGGTACGGCGGCGGTCATCGGTGCCCTTCTTCGGCGCCACCACGGGCGGCTTGCGCGGCGCCATGGCGCCACCGGGGCCGCCGGGGCGACGGATCGGGCGTGCCTCTTCCTCTTCCTCGACGACGCGCGCACGCAGGCGCAGCGTCTCGCCGGCCGGCACGGCCGGTGCTGCGGGTGCCGTCGCTGGACGGGCCGCGCGGCGCGGTTCCTCGTCGGAGCGCGGCACCGGGGCGGCGGTACGGGCGGCGGTATCGGCGGCCTCGGCGGCGCGGCGCGCCTCCTCCTCGGCCTTCAGCTTGGAGGCTTCCTCAGCGGTGCGGCGCGCTTCTTCCTCGGCGGCCTTGCGGGCATCATCCTCGCGCCGGCGGGCCTCCTCGGCAGCCGAAAGAATGGAGATCTTCTCCTGCTCGCGGCGTTCGGCATCACGGCGCGCGGAATCGCGCTGCTGTTCCAGCAGCACGCGCTGGCGCACCGCCAGTTCGTTCGCCGTCAGCGCGCGTCCGCCAGGACCCGGCCGGCCACCAGGGGCAGACGGACGCGGCGCGGCAGGCGCCGATGCCGATCCGCTCGCCGACCCGCTTGCCGAGGTTGCTGGTGCGCCCGGCGGCGGCGTCGGGCCTGGCGCGCGCTTCTTGCGCACCTCGACCTGCACCACCTTGGAGCGGCCATGGCTGAAACTCTGTCGCACAGATCCGGCGTCCACGGTCCGGCCCAGCTCCATGCGTCCTGCCGGACGCAGTGAAAGCCTGCCCTTAGCCGCGTCCTGCTCGTTGCCTTCGCTCATCTACCCGCCTGTATCTCTCACCACGCCCCCGGCCGCGCCGGGCGCATCATTCTTAGCCTTAGCCAAGTCCTTCGCCTTCGCCACGATCGGCAGGGTGTCTCGCACCCCGTCCAGCCGCTCCGCCTCGATCCGCACCCGCTCGGCCAACCGGCCGCGCAGCAATGCCACATGCACGATATGGTCCCGTCCGAACACGCCACCAAGCTGCGCCGCATCCAACGGCGCCACCGCCGGCACCCGTCCGTTCCATCCGCCCAGAAATCGTTGCCGTTCCTCTGGGCTGCCGTCGCTCGCCTGAACCACCAGACCGGCGCGTCCGCCGTCCAACCACTCCCGCGCCTTGCTATAGCCGGCCACCGCCTGCCCCGCGCGCCGCGCAAGGCCCAGTGTTTCACCGACCCGTCGCACGAGCGAAGCTGCAAGACCGGACGTGAGATCGGGGGGTACCGTCACCTGACAGCGCGCCGCTCTGGCAAAGCCGCCTCGCATCCGCGCCGTTTCTAACACATCCCTTCTCGCACTCAACCATATTCCCCGTCCGGGCAGCGTTGCGGTCAGGTCGGGAACCACCAACGCCAGCTTCCGCCCCGCCGCCTCGTCCGGCGGCAGCACGACGAAGCGGATCATCTGCTCCTTCGCCAGCCGCTCGCGCGTGACAATGCAGCGCCGCAGCGGGCCTTTTTCAGGCTCGTCGGCGTCGCAGTCATCCGCGATGTCCGCGTCCGAGGTGAAGGGCTCAGTCGTGGCCGGCCTCCTTCTCCTCGCCCTCGGCTTGCACCGCTTCGCCACCCGCTTCGTCCCCACTGGCCTCGTCATCGAACCAATGCGCGCGCGCGGCCATGATCACATCGTTGGCGGTCTCTTCGTCCATCGCCTCGGCACCGATGATCTCGATCAACTCGTCGGACGCCAGGTCGGCCAGGTCGTCCAGCGTCTTGACCCCTTTTTCCCCCAGCGCCACCAGCATCGCCGGCGTGAAGGTCTCGATCGCGGCGATGTCCTCGGTCACCCCCAGCACGATGCGCTGCTCGGTCAACTCGTTGTCACGCTTCAGCAAATGCTGCTCGGCGCGGCGGATCAGCTCCTCGGCGATCGACTCGTCAAAGCCCTCGATATCGGCCAGCTCCTCCATCGCGGTGAACGCCAGTTCCTCGATGGTGTTGAAGCCCTCGGTCACCAGCAGCCCGGCGATCACGTCGTCCACATCCAGCGCCTCGACGAACAGCCCGGTGCGGCGGCGGAACTCCTCCTGCCGGCGCTCGCTCTCTTCCGCCTCGGTCAGGATGTCGATGTCCCAGCGCGTCAACTGGCTGGCCAGGCGCACATTCTGCCCGCGCCGGCCAATGGCCAGCGAAAGCTGATCGTCGGGCACCACCACCTCGCAGCGCCCGGCCTCTTCATCGAGCACCACCTTGCTCACCTCGGCCGGCGCCAGCGCGTTCACCACGAAGGTCGCGGTATTGGGCGACCAGGGAATGATGTCGATCTTCTCGCCCTGCAACTCCTGCACCACGGCCTGCACGCGCGAGCCGCGCATACCGACGCAGGCGCCAACCGGGTCGATCGAGGCGTCGCGGGAAATCACCGCCATCTTGGCGCGGCTGCCGGGGTCGCGGGAGACCGCCTTGATCTCGATGATGCCGTCATAAATTTCCGGCACTTCCTGCGCGAACAGCTTCGCCAGGAACCCCGGATGCGTCCGCGACAGGAAGATCTGCGGCCCGCGGACCTCTTCCCGAACGTCAAAGATATACGCCCGCACCCGGTCGCCATTGCGAAAGCTCTCGCGCGGGATCAGCTCATCGCGGCGCAACAGCGCCTCGGCGCGGCCCACTTCCACCATCAGGTTGCCGTACTCGGTGCGCTTGACCACGCCGTTGATGACCTCGCCCACGCGGTCCTTGAACTCGTCGAACTGCTTGCGGCGCTCGTATTCGCGCACCCGCTGGACGATCACCTGCTTGGCGGTCTGGGCGGCGATGCGGCCGAAATCGATCGGCGGCAGCGGATCGACGATGAAGTCGCCGATGCCCTTCTCCGGGAACAGCTTCTTGGCGATGGTCGCCGCCATTTGCGTCTCTTCGTTCTCCACCGTCTCGACAATCTCGGTCCAGCGCGACAGCCGGACATCGCCGGTCTTCTTGTCGATGGTGGCGCGGATGTCCTTCTCGTGGCCGTACTTGGCGCGGCCGGCCTTCTGGATGGCCTGTTCCATCGCCTCCAGCACTTCCTCGCGCTCGATCGATTTCTCGCGCGCGACGGCGTCGGCGACCAGCAGCAGTTCCGGGCGGGCGATCGCGGTGTCCATGGGCGGGCCTCTTGGGTGGATCAGCGTGAAAGGGGCAAGGCGGGAAGACAGCGAAGTCGGTTCAGTTCGGCTTTGTCGAATGTGCGGTGGCAGCAATCAGCGCATCGGTCAGCATCAGCTTGGCGCGGCGAATATCGGCCAGCGGTAGCGCCAGCTCGACGCCGTCATCCAGCCGCATCCGGGCATGGCTCTCGTCGGCCCCCAGCACCACGCCGGAGATGCGCCGCCGGCCATCCAAAGGTATCGACATCTCCGCGCGTGCCAGATGCCCGGCAAAGCGGTTCCAGTCCTTCACCCGGGTCAACGGCCGGTCGATCCCCGGTGAGGAAACCTCCAGCGTCCAGATCCCGGGGATCAGGTCGGCAACGTCCAGCACCGGGCTGATCGCCTGGCTGATCGCCTCGCAATCGCCAACCCCGATCGGCGCGCCGTCGGCCCGGTCGGCCATGATCTGTACCGTCGGACGCTCGCGCCCCAGCACCGCCACGCGCACCAACTCGTAGCCCAACGCCATGACGCTGGGCGCGATCACGCCGATGATCCGGCCCTCAAGGCCGGCATGGACGGGCAGGTCAGACTGGGTATCGTCATCCACCAAAACAAA
Organism: Asaia bogorensis; assembly: GCA_945869965.1. GTDB lineage: Bacteria > Pseudomonadota > Alphaproteobacteria > Acetobacterales > Acetobacteraceae > CAMDGX01. The sequence goes on along the minus strand of CAMBRC010000031.1, from coordinate 13,145 downwards.
AAAGGTGGCCCGTTAAGGCCACCCCCCGAAACGCACCGGAAGATTTCATGACCCGTGATATAGCGCCCCGCCCCCTCCGCTGCAAGCACCCCGCCGCCAGATGCCCCCGTCCCCCGGCGGATCAGCGTTGCGTCAGCACCGATACTTCGATGCCGCTATCCTGCTGCCGCCCAGCGCGCCTCCTCGCTACCATCGACCATCATCAGCGAGGGCGCCACCGCGGCACAGCGGCCACCCGCCCCTGGGCAAGCCGCTCGCGGTCGAACATCAGGCCGATGCGCAACACGGCGCCGGCCAGGATCGCCAGCAGAACCGCGTAGGCGGCGGCATCGCGTGGCACTGTCGTCACGCCTCCGGCCTGGCGCGAAGATCGCCGCTGTTGCAAGCAACGGACGGACCTGCAACATGCGCGCCCACCAGCAACAGCAGCCCGTATGCCGAACGCCGCCGATAAATCTGTTCCGGACCGCGGCCCGATTCCCGAGCTTTGCGTCGTCATCCCGGTGATCAACGAGCGTGACAACATCGCGCCCATGGTGGCCCGATTGCATGCGGCGCTGGCCGGCATCGCCTGGGAAGTGATCTTCGTCGACGATGACTCGACCGATGGCACGCGCGCGGCAGTCCACGCCGCCGCTTCGGCGGACTCGCGGGTACGCCTGTTGCATCGTATCGGCCGGCGCGGCCTGGCCTCGGCGTTCATCGAGGGGGCGCAGGCGAGCCTGGCCAGCCACATCGCCGCCATCGACGGCGATCTGCAACATGATGAAACGGTGCTGCCGAAAATGCTCGCCGAATTGCGGACGGGCGCCACGGACATCGTCGTCGGTTCACGCCATGTCGATGGCGGTGGCATGGGCGATTTCGCCGCCGCCCGCGTCGGCATGAGCAACTTCGCCACGCTGCTGGCCCGCCCGGTGCTGCGCGTGCCGATCACCGACCCGATGAGCGGCTTCTTCATGCTGCCGCGCCCGGTGTTCGACGCGGCGGTGCGCCGGCTGTCGGCGATGGGGTTCAAGATCCTGGTCGACATCATCGCCTCCCTGCCGACGCCGCCGCGGATCAAGGAATTGCCATACGAATTCCGCACCCGCCAGCACGGCGAGAGCAAGCTGGATGCCGGCGTGCTGCGCGACTACGTGCTGCTGATCGTCGACAAGCTGATCGGCCACATCCTGCCGGTGCGCTTCGTGCTGTTCGCAGGAGTCGGTGCCGTTGGCATCGCCGCCCACCTGGTGGTCTTGCGGCTCGGTCTGACGATGCTGGCATTGGACTTCGCCACCGCCCAGGCGGTCGCCACCGCCGTGGCCATCGTCGGCAACTTCCTGCTCAACAACATCTTCACTTTCCGCGACCGCCGGCTCAGCGGCCTTCGTTTCGCCACCGGGCTTGCCACCTTCGCGGCGATCTCGGCGGTTGGCGCGGTGGCCAATATCAACGTCTCAGCCCTTCTGTTTGGGCCCGCCCACTCCAGCTGGTACGTCGCCGGCTTTGCCGGGGCGGCGATGAGCCTGGTGTGGAATTACGCGGTGTCCTCGGCGGTCACCTGGCGCCGCTAGAGGGGGCGGCAGTGATCGCCCAGTAGAGCGGCGTGCGCCCGGCCGCCAGCGCCTTGGCTTCGTAGCGGGTCGGCGGCCAGCCTTCGGGCCGGGCAGCGGATGGCGGCGGTACGTTGAACAGGTCCTGGGCGGCGAGGACGTCGGTCACCCAGGCCTGGTAGGTCGGGTCGTCGCTGGCGATGCGCCATTCGGCGCCGGGCTTGAGCACCCGGGCAACCAGTTTCAGCATTTCGGGATGCACGAAACGGCGCTTGGCGTGGCGGGCCTTGGGCCAGGGGTCGGGGAAGAGCAGGAACATGCGGTCCAGGCACGAGTCCGGCAGGGCGCGGATCAGCGTCCTGGCGTCGTCGTCCCATAGGCGCAGATTCCCCATGACGGGGGCAGTGGCCTCGCCGCCCTCCGGCACCAGGCGGGAGAGCAGCGAGCAGATACCGTTTTCGAAGACCTCGCAGGCGATCAGGCCGGCTTGCGGGTTTTCTGTGGCCTGGGCGAAGGAATGCTCGCCGCCGCCGAAGCCGATCTCGAGCCAGAGTTCGGCAGGGCGAGGCGTGAACGACGCAGCGGGGTCGGCGGGCGTTTCGAAGCGGATCCTGGGCAGGGTCTCGGCCAGCAGCAGCTTTTGGCGCTGGCGTAGGGTCTGCCCCCGCTGCCGGCCATAGAGCCGGTCGGGCGGGGGCTTGACGGTGGTGTGGGAACTCAGCGGCCGAGGGCCGATTTCAGCGCGGCCACCAGGTCGGTCTTTTCCCAGGTGAAGGTGCCTTTCTCCAGATCGGGCTCGCGGCCGAAATGGCCATAGGCGCTGGTGATGGCATAGATCGGGCGGTTCAAGTGCAGGTGCTCACGGATGCCGCGCGGGCGCAGGTCGACGAGGTCGCGCAGGGCCTTTTCCAGCTTGGTCTCGTCGACTTCATACGGGTTGCCGTGGAGTTCGACGTAGAGCGACAGCGGATGCGAGACGCCGATGGCGTAGCTCAGCTGGAGCGTGCAGCGATCGGCGAGGCCGGCGGCAACGACGTTCTTGGCGAGGTAGCGGCAGACATAGGCGGCCGAACGATCGACCTTGGTCGGGTCCTTGCCGCTGAAGGCACCGCCGCCATGGGGCGCTGCTCCACCGTACGTGTCGACGATGATTTTTCGGCCGGTCAGGCCGCAATCGCCGTCGGGGCCGCCGATGACGAAGTTGCCGGTCGGGTTGATGTAGATCTCATCTTCCTTCGGCATCCAGCCCTTCGGCAGGACGCTTTCGATCAGCGGGATCAGCTGGGACTTGAGCTGCTTCTGGTTCAGGCCTTCATCATGCTGGGTGGAGATCACCACCGAGGTGGCGGCGACAGGCTTGCCGTCGATGTATTTGAGGGTGACCTGGCTCTTGGCGTCGGGTTGGAGGCCGGCAACCGAGGCGTCGTTGTTGGCACGGCGGTCGCGGATGGTGCGCAGGAGTTCGTGCGAATAATACAGCGGGGCGGGCATCAGCGAGGGGGTCTCGCGGCAGGCGTAGCCGAACATGATGCCTTGGTCGCCCGCACCCTCGTCCTTGTTGCCGGCAGCATCGACGCCTTGGGCGATGTCGCTGGACTGGGCGTGCAGGTGGACGGCGATGTCGGCGTGTTTCCAGGAGAAGCCGGCCTGGTCGTAGCCGATGTCCTTGATCGCCATGCGGGTCAGGTGGATCAGCAGCTCGGGCGTGACCGAGTCGGGGCCGCGGGTTTCGCCGGCCAGGACGACCCGGTTGGTGGTGACCAGGGTTTCGCAGGCGACGCGGGCGTAGGGATCGGCGGTCAGGTAGGCATCCAGCACCGTATCACTGATCCGGTCGGCGACCTTGTCAGGATGGCCTTCCGAGACGGACTCGGAGGTGAACAGAAATTCGCCCTTGTCGCGCATCTTATTTTCCCGGATTGGCGTGGAGGTGTCCGGGCGCGGTGGCCCGGGCCCCGAGGGAATCCGGGGCGCGTGGTGTGTCGCGGAAACCGGCGGGGGGGTCAAGGCCACCCTGCCCCGGGGCACTCACAAGCGCGTCAGCGCATGCCGAGGACGTCCGTCATGTCGTAGAGTCCGGGCTTGCGGCCGGCTACCCAGATTGCGGCGCGGATGGCCCCGGTGGCGAAGGCGCGGCGGTCCATGGCGCGGTGGGAGAGGGTGATCTGTTCGCCGGCCGCGGTGAAGGACAGGGTGTGTTCGCCGACGATTTGGCCGCCGCGCAGGGCGGCGAAGCCGATGGCGCCGGTTGCCCGCGCACCGGTGTGGCCGTCGCGGCCGGATTCGGTGACGTCTTCCAGTTTGACGCCGCGGCCTTTTGCCACCGCGCGGCCGATGCCGACGGCGGTGCCGGAGGGGGCGTCGACCTTTTGGCGATGGTGCATCTCGACGATCTCGGCGTCGTAGGATTCCGCCGGCAGGGCGGCGGCCATGCGTTCGGCGAGCGACATCAGCAGGACGACGCCCGGGGAGTAGTTGGGGGCGTACATGACCGGGATCGACTTTGCCGCCTCGGCGACGGCGGCTTCTTCGGCGGGCGACAGGCCGGTGGTGCCGATGAGCCAGGCCTTTCCGGTTTTGGCCATGGCGGCGGCGTGGGCGGCGATGGCGCTGGCGTGGGTGAATTCGACGATGATGTCGCTGGCGGCGGCGAGGGCGGCGATATCGGCGAAGGCGCCGGCGGTGGCGGGCAAGGCTTTGCCGGGGGCGTCGATGCCGCCGGAGAGGGTGGCGCCGGCGGCGATGGCCTCCTCGGTCAGCAGGGTTCCCATGCGGCCGGCGATGCCGGCGATGCCGATTTTGAGTTTCATGGCGGGATTTTGGCGCCGGCGGCGGCGGGGTGCAAGGCTGATTTGATTAGTAATTTTGATATCGTAACAAAATTGACGTGGGGGCGCGATCGGGGGTGCGGGGTGTTTTTCGGCGGGGTGGACTTCGGTCGGTGCGGAACAGGCCGGGGGGATGCGTGGCTTGGGTGTGCGATGCGGGGATTGGCGACGGCGCGCGGCGCGGTTGAGGCGCAGGGAGGGCGCACGGGTGGTTCGCCTTGCTCGAAATGACGGAAGCGGGGTGGATGCGGCCGCGGGTGCGGCGGATTCCGGGCGCGCAGCGGTGCCGCGGCTGGTTTGCGGGGGAAAGCGGGCGGGCGGGGGGCGTTGTGCCGCGCGCGACGGGGGCGGGGAGCTGGCCGGTCTGCCAGAGCTGGAGGAGGTGTTCGAGGCGGGCGAAGAGGCGGGCCAGGATGGCGGCGATCAATGTGTGCAGGGCGGTGGACGTGTTTCTCCGACCAGCCCCCGAAGGGGCGTTGGGGCGCATCTGGGCGCCGAGGCCGGCGGGCCGGGGTGGTTCGAGTGACATTGAGTGCGATATTATCTAACTGTTAATCTTGATGCAAGGAAAAAATCTTCAGCCGGTAAGATTTTTTTGGCGATGCGGTTTCGCCCTGGCCCCGGATGGCGTCATGCGAGACGAGGGTGCATAGTTCCGCCCAGAGCAAATCCTGGAGGGATCGAGGTCCAATGAACGCAGTCAAGCAAGCCATCAAGGCTGGGAAAACCGTGGTTGGAACGGGGGGCGCGCCGAATCTCGACATCTCGGTGCTGGCGGATGCGGGGTATGACTTCCTGCTGTTCGACACGCAGCATTCGCCGTTCGAGGTCAAGCAGATGGGGCCGTCGATCCAGGCGATGCGGGGGAAAAAGGCGGCGCCGATGGTGCGCGTTGCCGTCAATTCGGCCGAGCAGATCTGCTTTGCGCTGGATGCCGGGGCGCGGGGCATCGTGGCGCCGATGGTCAACACGCGGGCCGAGGCCGAGGCGATGGTGCGGGCGTGCCGGTACTATCCGGCGGGCAACCGCAGCAATGCCGGGGAGCGCGGCGAGTGGGGCTCGTTCCAGTCGTATCGCGAGTACATGGACACGGTGAACGCCGAGCTGGTCGTCGTGCCGATGATCGAGACGAACGAGGCGATGGCGAACCTGGACGCCATTGCCGCGGTCGACGGGGTGGATGTGCTGCTGATCGGGCCGTCGGACCTGTCGATCGAGCTGGGCGTGCCGCTGGACTACAAGTGCGACACCTATTCGCGGGCGCTGGACACCATCGCGGCGACGGCGGCGAAGCATGGCAAGATGGCCGGGATGTATTTCATTCCGCCGGACATGGAGCCGAATTACTTCGTGGATAAGGGGTTCAAGTTCTTCACCATTCCCTGGGGTCCCTGGGCGACGGCGGGGATTAAGAGCGCGCTGGCGGGGATTAAGCGCTAGGGACAGACGGCGGCGGTTCGGCGGAAGGCCGGATCGCCGTCACGGGGGCTGGGTCGTTTTCTGGTTGGCGGTGGTTGACGTCGCCAACCGGTCCAGCGCCGTCTCCAGCACTGCCGAGCCGAAAATCCCACGTAGCACGGTCAGCATATCAATTGCCTTGACCTCATCCGGCGCCACGGCAGCCTTGATCGCGTCGAGTTCGGCTTGCAGCTTGCCCAGCAGCGCCGGGTCGCGATCGGGTTCGAAAAAACGGCACAGCCCCAGCAGCTCCGGCAGCTGGTTCAAGTGAAACCGGCTGCCTTTCTGCAGAAGTCGTTCATCGGTTTCGCTGGGGAGTTTGATGACCGTACGCAAGTCATTGACCGCAATGGCCAATGTTTCTTCACCGACGACATTCATGAGCAGCAGGCCGAGATTGTTGCTTTTGCTGCGCGGACCCATCTGGGCGGCATCCAGCTGCTTGATGGTCTCGCCGAGCGCGTTGGCTTCCGCAGGGCTGACATTCTGCATCAGGGTCAGGCAATGCATTGGCAGCGCCTGCTTGGCGCGTTCGAAGGCGACGTTCTCCATGATCCGGGTGACGGCGGCGGAACGGTCCGCTGCGCGTCTGCGATCATAGGCGCGATCGGACGCGTTCAGGATCACCTGCAGCACCACCGCCGGGCCGACCGGCACATCGGCATCGCCGAGACGCACGTTGAAGACTGCGGAGCGGAAAAAGGCCATGGCGCCGACGCCGGCGAGCAGTACCTGCGCCAGTGCGACCGGCAGGCCGGTTTCAGTCGCCAAGCCAATCTTTCGCACCACCACCAGCGCCAGGACCGAGGCCAGGGCGTTGACGGATACATATGTCCAGCCCGCCCAGGTCGCGAGTGGTCCGGTCGGCTTGTCGCGATAACGTCCGGCCAGCTCGGTCCAGCCGGCAGCACCGCCAAGGAGCAAGGCGGCGAGATAGGAAAGCAGAGGCTCTGCAGCCTCCAGATTCAAAGCATGGCCCCTAACATGGCGATGCCTTCCGATTCGAGGCTGAACACGAAGCGGCCGGCTTCCTCTTGGCGCCGGACCATCCGCATGGATTCGAGCTTTTCCAACAGGGATGACAGTTCGGAGAGGCCCAGGCCGGTCTGTTTTGCGAGATGGGGTACGGAGCGGGGGCCATCGGTCAGGCCTTGCAGGACGGCGATCAATGGATCGCCCTTTCGGGGCTGCGCCCCAGCCGGCTGCGGGCCGGTGTTTGCGGAGTTCAGGAAAGAGCTGACGTTGGCAAGAACCTGGCTGCGATCGGATGGCGAGTTGACCATTGCGACAATCCCTGTGCGGTTTCAAAGATAGCATGTCGTGGGCGGATTTTCGAGGGCTTCGGCATGTCCCGGCATCGGGGGGGTGTTTTCTCCTTCCCGGCAGCGAAAATCCGTTGCCGGCTTCTATTTTATTTTGTTTGCAAAACAAAAACGCTAGCCCGGAAGCGGGCGCGGAGCCAGCGGCGGCTGGCCACGGGGGACGGTGCATAGCGCGGACGGCGGCGCCGTATGGTGCATGCGCACGCTGCGCGAGGTGGCGCGGCGGTTTGGGGGCTGGGGTAATTCGATGCGCGCAGCCAGACCTGGATCGATGCGCCGGCGCCTGGGCGGTGGCGGGACCCGTATACGGCGCATATGATGTATCCCACGAGCCCAGACTTGCTGGGTTATGACGCGCTGGGCAATCCGCTGGGGAACAACGTGTTGATCCTGGATCCCGTCGGGCAGGAATACTGCCCATCCCAGGTATTATAAGGGTCGGTGGGTTGCGCGTAAGAGTTGATAAAAGTTTTTTGGTTCTTTTTTTCAAAAAAGAACGTTCTTACTTTCTGGCTGGGGCGGGGAGAAAGTAAATAAGAAGCATGGATCCTTCGCTGCGCTCGGGATGACGGGAGGTGGTGGGGTTACTGGCGGCCGCCTTCGAAGAAGTCTTTTACTTTGGCGAAGAAGCCGGTGGATTCCGGGGAGCCTTTGCCGTGTCCCTTGCCTTCGGCTTCGAATTCTTCGAGCAGTTCACGCTGGCGCTTGGTCAGGCTTTGCGGGGTTTCGACGGCGACCTGGATATACATGTCGCCGCGGGCGGTGCTGCGCAGTTGGGAGAAGCCTTTGCCGCGCAGGCGGAATTGTTCGCCGGTTTGGGTGCCCGGCGGGATTTTGACGCGGGCTTTGCTGCCGTCGATGGCGGGGACTTCGACGTCGCCGCCGAGGGCGGCTTGGGTCATCGGCAGGGGGACGCGGCAGAAGATGTTGGCGCCGTCGCGCTGGAAGATTTCGTGGGCGCGGATGGCGACGTGGACGTAGAGATCGCCCGGGGGGGCGCCGGGGCCGCCGGCTTCGCCTTCGCCGGAGAGGCGGATGCGGGTGCCGTCCTCGACGCCGGCGGGGATGGCGACCGAGAGGGTGCGTTCGCGCTGGATGGTGCCGTTGCCGGAGCAGATTCGGCAGGGGTTCTTGATGGTCTGGCCGCGGCCCGCGCAGGTGACGCAGGTGCGTTCGACGAGGAAGAAGCCTTGCTGCATGCGCACCTTGCCGGCGCCGCCGCAGGTGGCGCAGGTTTCGGCTGCGGCGCGCTCCTTGGAGGCTGAGCCGGTGCCGGTGCAGGCCTCGCAGGCGACGCGGGTGGGGACGCGGAGCTGGGTCTTGGTGCCGGCGAAGGCTTGGGCGAGGTCGATTTCGACCTGGGCGCGGATGTCGTTGCCGCCGCGCGGGCCGCGGTTTCGGCCGCCGGCGAACTGGCCGAACATCTGGTCGAAGATGTCGCCGAGGCCGGCGCCGCCGAAGTCGAAGCCGCCGGCTTGCGGGCCGCCACCGTTTTCGAAGGCGGCGTGGCCGTAACGGTCATAGGCCGCGCGCTTCTGGTCGTCCTTGAGGATTTCGTAGGCCTCGCTCACGTCCTTGAACTTGGCTTCCGCGGCGGCGTCGCCGGGGTTGCGGTCCGGGTGGTACTGCATGGCGAGCTTGCGGTACGCCTTTTTCAGGTCGTCTGCGGTTGCTTCGCGGGGGGCACCAAGGGTGCTGTAGTAGTCGGCCTTGGCCATGCGCGGGGCTCATCCAGGGTAGGGGAAGAGGAAGGAAGGTCTTCTTTTTCTGTAGAAAAAGAAGCAAAAAGACTTTTATCCGTTTGGCCGGGTGCTGATGGCTGGCACCCGGCTCATGGATGAAAGTTTTTTGGTTCTTTTTTTCAAAAAAGAACGGCTTCCTTGCTTAGGCTGATTTGTTCTTCTTCTTCTCGTCGACTTCTTCGTATTCGGCGTCGACCACCTTGTCACCGGCGGGTTTGGCGCCGGCTTCGGGGGGCGGCTGTTCGCCGGCTTGCTGGGCCTTGTACATCGCTTCGCCGATGCGCATGGCGACCTGGCTGAGGCGTTCGGTGGCGGCTTTCACCGCTTCGACGTCTTGGCCTTCGAGGGCGGTTTTGCTGGCGGCGATGGCGGCTTCGGCTTCGCCTTTGTCCTGGGCGGAGATCTGGGCCTCGTGCTCCTTCAGGTTCTTTTCGACCTGGTGGACCATGGCTTCGGCGGCGTTGCGGGATTCGACGAAGGCGCGGCGGGTTTTGTCGGCGTCGGCGTTAGCTTCGGCTTCCTGGACCATGCGCTGGATGTCGGCTTCGGACAGACCGCCCGAGGCGGTGATGCGGATTTGTTGCTCCTTGCCGGTGGCTTTGTCCTTGGCCTGGACCGAGACGATGCCGTTGGCGTCGATGTCGAAGGTGACTTCGACCTGGGGCACGCCGCGCGGGGCGGGGGGGATGCCTTGGAGGTCGAAATTCCCGAGCTGCTTGTTGTCGGCGGCCATTTCGCGCTCGCCCTGGAACACCTTGATGGTCACGGCCGTCTGGCCGTCATCCGCCGTGGAGAATACTTGGCTTTTCTTGGTCGGGATGGTGGTGTTGCGCTCGATCAGGCGGGTGAAGACGCCGCCGAGGGTTTCGATGCCGAGGGAGAGCGGGGTGACGTCGAGCAGCAGGACGTCCTTGACGTCGCCGCGCAGGACGGCGCCCTGGACGGCGGCGCCGATGGCGACGACCTCGTCAGGGTTGACGTTGCGGGCGGGTTCGCGGCCGAAGAACTGTTTGACCGCTTCAATGACCTTGGGCATGCGGGTCATGCCGCCGACCAGGATGACTTCGTCGATCTCGCCCGCGGTGACGCCGGCGTCCTTGAGGGCCGCCTTGCAGGGTTCGAGGGTGCGGGTGACGAGGTCGTCGACGATGCTTTCCAGCTTGGCGCGGGTGAGTTTCATCACCAGGTGCTTGGGGCCGGAGGCGTCGGCGGTGATGAAGGGCAGGTTGATCTCGGTCTCCTTGGAGGAGGAGAGCTCGATCTTTGCCTTTTCGGCGGATTCCTTGAGGCGCTGGAGGGCGAGGCGGTCTTTGCGCAGGTCGATGCCTTGTTCTTTTTTGAACTCGTCGGCGAGGTAGTCGATGACGCGCATGTCAAAGTCTTCGCCGCCGAGGAAGGTGTCGCCGTTGGTGGATTTGACTTCGAAGACGCCGTCGCCGATTTCCAGGACGGAGATGTCGAAGGTGCCGCCGCCGAGGTCGTAGACCGCGATGGTGCCGGATTTCTTCTTGTCCAGGCCGTACGCGAGGGCGGCGGCGGTGGGCTCGTTGATGATGCGCAGGACCTCGAGGCCGGCGATGCGGCCGGCGTCCTTGGTGGCCTGGCGCTGGCTGTCGTTGAAGTAGGCGGGGACGGTGATGACGGCCTGGGTGACGGGTTCGCCGAGATAGGCTTCGGCGGTTTCCTTCATCTTGCCGAGGGTGAAGGCGCTGATCTGGCTAGGGGAGTATTTTTCGCCGCGGGCGCTGACCCAGGCGTCGCCGTTGTCGCCGCGCACGATATCGTACGGGACCATGGACTTGTCCTTGGCGACCAAGGGGTCGTCGAAGCGGCGGCCGATCAGGCGCTTCACCGCGTAGAGGGTGTTGGTGGGGTTGGTGACGGCCTGGCGCTTGGCGCTTTGGCCGACGAGGCGTTCGCCGCTGTCGGAGATGGCGACGATGGAGGGGGTGGTGCGGGCGCCCTCGCTGTTTTCGATCACGCGGATCTCGCCCTTGCCGGCGGGTCCCTCCATGATGGCGACGCAGGAATTGGTGGTACCGAGGTCGATACCGATGACCTTGCTCATGTCAGTCTCCCTTGCAGCGGATCCCGCCAGCCCGAAGCACCGGCGGCATCCCCGTTGTGACGTATTCGAAGTCCTGGGCGGATGTATTCAGCGTTTGGCCCCGCGGCAAGGGGGTCGGTTGGTCGATTTGCGTATTTTTTAGGCAATTTGATTAGGCGGTGGTGTTCAGCTTGGGCGCGCCGAGTTCGGCGGTGGGGGCTTTTGCCACCACGACCATGGCGGGGCGGAGGAGGCGGCCGTTCAGGGTCCAGGCGAGGCTCCAGGCCTGGATCACGGTGCCGGGCGGGTGGTCGCCGGATTCGTTTTCGGCCATTGCCTGGTGCAGGTTGGGGTCGAAGCTGGCGCCGGTCGGGTCGGTGGCGACGATGCCGTTGCGTTCGAGCAGGGCGATGAAGCTGCGCTCGATGCCCTCGAAGCCTTCGCGCAGCTTGGTGACGATCTCGGGCTGATCGGTGCTGGCGGGTGGGATGGAGTGCAGGCCGCGGCGCAGGTTCTCGGCGGCTTCAGCGACGTCGCGGCCGAATTTCTGGACGGCGAACTGGCGGGTTTCGTCGACGTCGCGCTTGGCGCGGGCGCGGACATTGGCCATCTCGGCCTCGGCGCGCATCCAGCGGTCTTTCATCTCGGCCAGCTCGGCTTCGAGGGCGGCGATGCGCTGGGTGGCGGCTTGCATCAGCGTCTCGGGCGTCTGCGGGGCGGTATTGGCGGGGTCCGCGGGGGGCTCGGCCGGGGCGGCGGCTTCGGGGTTCGGATCGGTGCTCATGGGGGCTTCAGTTAGGCGTCTGGCCCCGGCGGTGCAAGGCGCGCGGCGCGATGGGTGGGCTGCATGGGGCGGTCGTTAGCTATGCGGTCAGGTCAATCCGCACGGCCCGGTTCCCTGGTCCGCAGTGTGGTCGCGAGGGGTTACGGGGTGGTTAAGGGCGGGTGCTTTGGGGTGGGTGGGGCTCAGCCGAGGAGGCGGCCGATCACCCGGGCCGTGTAGTCCACCACCGGAATGATCCGCCCGTAGTTGATGCGGGTGGGGCCGATCACGCCGATGGCGCCGACGATGCGGTTGGCGGCGTTGCGGGCGGGGGCGACGACCATGGAGACGCCGGTGGTGCCGAACAGGCCGCTTTCGGCGCCGATGAAGATGCGCACGCCGTCGCTGCTTTCGGCGAGTTCCAGGAGGCGGAGCATGGTTTCCTGGGCTTCGAGGCGTTCGAACAGGACCTGGATGGCGCCGAGGCGTTCGATTTGGGTGACGTCCTGGAGCAGCTTGCCTTGGCCGCGGACGATCAGGCTGGCGCCGCGGCCGTCGCCGGTCCAGGTGGCCAGGCCGGCTTCGACGACGAGGGAGGACAGGGCGTCGAGCTGGGTGCGGTTGGCGGCGATTTCCTCGGCGACGATGCGTTGCAGTTCGGCCAGTGGGCGGCCGGAGAGGCGGGCGTTGAGGTAGTTGCCGGCCTGTTGCAGGGCGCTGGGAGGGATGCCCGGCGGGATGTCGATCACCCGGTTTTCGACGTGGCCGTCGCCGGCGACCAGGACGACCAGGGCGCGGCCGGAGCCGAGCGGGACGAACTCGATGTGGCGCAGCGGGCCTTCGCTCTTGGGGGCGAGGACCAGGCCGGCGGCGGCGGATAGGCCGGAGAGCATGGTGGAGGCCTCGGCCATCGTGTCCTCCAGGCTGCGTCCGGAGGTGGCCAGCGAGGCGCCGATGGCGTCGCGGTCGTCGTCGGACAGTTCGCCGAATTGCAGCATGCCGTCGACGAACAGGCGCAGGCCGAGATCGGTGGGCAGCCTTCCGGCCGAGGTGTGCGGGGCGAAGAGCAGGCCGGCGTCGGTCAAATCAGCCATCACATTGCGGATCGTCGCCGGTGACAGCGCCATCGGCAGGCGTCGCGACAGGGTGCGGCTGCCGACAGGTTCGCCGGTTTCGACATACTGCTCGACAATCTCGCGCAAAACGGCAGACGACCGCGCATCAAGCGCGGGCGGCAGCGGAGCCGCACGGGCGCCAAGAAGAGGGCGACCGCCGGCGGAGTTCACCGAATGGTCCATCGGCCCATCGTGACAGGTCGGGGCAGGGGAGGAAAGCGAGAAAGGCCAGGGCTCTGCCCTGGACCCGCTGGGGCCTGAGGCCCCAGACCCCATTCGTTTGAGCGCTTCCGGGAGAGGGGGGTGCCAAAGCCTGCATGCAGGCTTTGGCA
>CAMBRC010000030.1 GCA_945869965.1 Asaia bogorensis | reverse complement strand
GGCATCATGGCAAGGGCACGCAGTTTCGCCCTCAACATCTTGCGGAAAAATCACGTAACGAATGTCGCGAAGGCACTCTGGAACGGCGCGCTCAGCCTCGATCACATCTTGGCATACAAGGAAATCTAATCAGCGTTGAACAACCCTGGCTCTTGGGCACATGTTTACGATACCAGCTCGCTCGAAGTGTGGGATGGTGATGTGATTATGTTATTAGGTGCAATATGGCCCATAGCTTTATTGTGCTGCTCAATAGTTTATATTTTCTTGGGGGTAGTCAATCGCGTTTTTTGACGTCATTCTATCTCACCCGGATACAAGATCGATAACGACGCGCAAACTTTATGCGATCTGGTTCTGCCTGATAAGACCACTCGTCATTCGCACCACGAAGATCTTCGGCCGCACATCAGGTATTTCCCATGAATCTTGACCTTTGCTGGGATGATTGGCCTTTCAGGATGAACCGGCCTAGCCGCCCATGGCTACCTTCGCGACCGCTTCGCCTCACTCCACCCAATCATCCACCATTCAAGCCCTTATGCTCCCCCACACGTGAGGTCATCTTGAGCGAAGCGAAAAGCTCGCGCATTCCCTGCCCTAAGCCGTACCAAGCCGCGCCCCCCTGACTCGTATCAAGTTTTTGCTTCTTTTTGTTGACAAAAGGAGCAATCTTGCTTCTTATAAAATTTCCTTAATATTTGAATTTTTACCTTGAACTGCCACTGACATTCGTCTAACATAAGGGCGAATGGAAACGCGCCCACCCCTTCCGAGCCACCAGGCGCCCGCCGGTCCGGCGCTGGAGGCGCACGCCTGGCTGCCCGCGCCCATCCAGGCCCTCATAATCGCCGCCCTCACGCGGCTTTTCGCCAGGCTCGACCGCCTCTTCCAGCTCTGGCAATCCGGCGCCCTCCCCCCGCCCGCCCCGCGCCATCCGGCCCATCGCACCCCCGCACCCAAGCCGACCCATCGCCGCGATGCGGCACCCGCCCGGCCCCGCCGCCGTGCACCGATCCGCGCCCGCATCACCCCCACCAAAACCCGCACCAACATGTGCGTCCAGCATCACGCCGCCCCCCTCGCGCAATCCCCCGCCATCAGCCCCTCCACCAAGCCCGCCCCACGCCGCCATCCCGCCCGCGCACCTCCTGCCACCCGCAAGCCTAATCCGTCGCCAAAACACCTCCCCGCGAGGGTGCGCAACCGCGCCTATTTTCATTACGATATACAAACATAATCCCTCCGCTACCCCCCTGGCCTTTCCCGCCACCATCAGCCATCGTTGCCGGCAACGGCGACGGAGGAAGCCCCGATGACCCCACCACCAGACGGCCTCGTTGCCATCGTCAAGCGCGACTGCCCCACCTGCGTCCTCACCGCCCCGCTCCTGGCCGAAATCCCCGGCCTGACCGTCTACACCCAGGACGACCCCAGCTTCCCCGAACAAATCCCCGCCCGCATCTATGACGGCGAGCTCGACGCCTCCCACCGCCTGCGCATCGAAATCGTCCCCACCCTGATCCGCTTCCAGGCCGGCCAGGAGATCGACCGAACCTATGGCTGGGACCGGGCGGAATGGCAGCGCCTCACCGGCCAGCCCAACTTGGGAAGTACCTTGCCCGCCATGCGCCCCGGCTGCGGCGCCAAGAACGTCGAGCCCGGCATCCTCGAACGCCTCAAGGTGCGCCACCACGAAACCGGCATCCTCGCCCGCCGCATCAATATCGGCTCCGGCGAGGACGAAATGGAAGCCATGTTCGACCGCGGCTGGTCCGACGGCCTCCCCCTCGTCCCCCCCACCGAGGAGCGCGTCCTGCGCATGCTCACCGGCACCGCGCGCGACCCCCAGGAAGTCATCGGCATCGTCCCGTCGGACCTCGTCCCCGCCACGGTCGAAAAAATTGCCATCAACGCCGTCATGGCCGGCTGCAAGCCCGAGTACCTGCCCGTCGTCCTGGCCGCCGTCGAAGCCGTGCTTGACGAACCCTTCGCCATGCACGGCGTGCTCGCCACCACCATGTTCGTCGGCCCCGTCGTCGTCGTGAACGGCCCGGTCCGCAAGCAGATCGGCATGAACGCCCGCGGCAACGCCCTCGGCCAGGGCAACCGCGCCAACGCCACCATCGGCCGCGCCCTGCAACTGGTCATCCGCAACATCGGCGGCGGCCGGCCGCAGGAAGTCGACCGCGCCACCCTCGGCAACCCCGGCAAACTGACCTACTGCTTCGCCGAGGACGAGGAGAACTCCTGCTGGGAACCGCTCTCGGTCGAACGCGGCATTGCCCCGGGCAAATCGGCGGTAACGGTCTTCGCCGGCTTCGGCCTCCAGGGTGTCGTCGACCAGAAATCCCGCGACCCCGAAAGCCTCACCCGCAGCTTCGCCGGCTGCATGAAGGCCATCTACAACACCAAGCTCGCCCCGGCCTGCGACGCCATCGTGGTCATCTCCCCCGAGCACGAAAGAACCTACCGCCAGGCCGGCTGGACCAAGCAACAAGTCTACGACGCGCTCTACCGCCTCACCGAAATCGACGGCGAAGACCTGATCGCCGGCGCGCACGGCATCGCCGAAGGCGGCCACCCCAGCCTTGCCGGCAAGAAAATCGGCAAATTCCGCAAGGGCGGCCTGCTGATCGTTCGCGCCGGTGGCGGAGCCGGCATGTTCTCAGGCATCATAGCGGGATGGTCGGCCAGCGGCGAGCGCGGGTCGTCCCCCGTCACGAAGGAGGTCAAAGCATGACAGCCCTACTCGACCCCACCGGGGAGCGCAGTCCGACAATACGCCCCCGCCTGCCCCGCCCGGACACCATCGACACCCTCACGGTGGGAATCGTCGACATCTCCAAGGCGCGCGGCGACGTGTTCCTGGACCAGATCGACCGGCGGCTCCAGGGCCGCGGCATCGCCACCCGCCGCTACATGAAGCCCACCATGGCCCGCCCGGCCCCGCTGCCCCTGCGCCAGCAGATCGGCACCGAGGTCAACGTGGTGATCCAAGGGCTGGCCGACTGAGGCTCGTGCACGTCGTGCAGTTTGCATGACCTGGCAGACTATGAGTCCCGCGGCATCCCCTCCGTCGTCGTCGCCACCACCGAGTTCATCGAGGCCGCCGAAGCGCAAGCAAAGGCCCTCGGCACCGATCCGGCCTGCATCTTCATCGCCCACCCGGTCCAGGACCGCACGGACGATGAACTCCGTGCCATGGCCGACAAGCATTTCGACGCCATCGTGGCGATGCTGCTGAAAGGCAACTAACCGAGAACCTCCGCCATGTCCCGAATGACATGGCGGAGTTCCCCGGTCCGCCGCGTCACCCCGATCCCGTCGAGAAACTCCAACACCTCGATCGCGACATTCCGCCCGATCCCAGTATGCCGGTTGAACTCGGCCGCCGTGAACCCGTCCGCCGCCAGCGCCACCGCCGCCGTCGCCAGTGCCGTCACCGTCCCCGGCAAGAAAAACCGGTTCGGTGCCACCCGCAGCACCCGCCCGAACCGCTCGAACCGCACCAGCAACGCCTCCGCCACCTCCGGCTCCACCGCCAGCGCCTCGGCCACCTCGCGCACCCGCACCGACCGCAACCCGCCTGCCTCCAACAACCCCGAAACCCGCGGCCACGCCGCCAAATCCGCCACCGCCAACTGCGGCGTATGCTCCGCCAGCCGCAGCACCAACCCTTGCGCCACCACCACGCCCTCGGCCAGCAGTTCCGAAAGCATCGCCTCGGCAATCACCGGCTCCGTCCCCGCCGCCGACAACAACAACGCCCGCGCCGGCCCCAACTCGTCGGCGTGCTCGGAATGATACCGCCCAAGTGCCGCACACACCCGCTCCCGCACCGCCACCCGCGTCGCAGCCGACACCGCGATCCGCCGCCCCACCAGGGTCGCCGCCAAGCCCGCTTCCAACAGCTTCGGATCGTGGTTCCGCGCCAACGCAAACCCGGCAACATCCACCCAGCCATGGTGCTCCATCACCGCCGCCAACGCCCAATGCGGATCCGCCACCGCCAACGCCGAAAGCTCACTCACCCGAACCGCCCGGCTCCGCCGCCGCACCGGCGGAAACGGGTCCACCACATGCCCCCCCGCCATAACCCGCCCGGTGCCATCATCCCGCAACACCAACCGGTCGCCGTGCAGCACCGCCGCCGCCCGTGCCAACTGCAACCTGACAAACCCCTCCCCCTCGTCCCAAACCCTCAGCCGTGCCGGGTACGACGCCGCCCCATGATGCACATGCACCGCCCCGCCATGCCGCAGCCGTCCGTCCTCCGCCAGCCGGATCCGCACATCGATCACCTCGCTCGGCGCATGCAGGTGCGGCGCCACCAGCCAATCCCCCCGCCGCAGCCGCGCCCGCTCCACCCGCGGCCCCGACAACGCCAACGCACACCGGTCCCCCACCCCCGCCCGCTCCGCCGCCCGATCCTGCACCCGCAAGCTGCGCACCCGGGCCGCCAGCCGCGCCGGCGACACCGTCACCCCATCCCCCGCCCGAATCTCCCCCGCGGCCACTGTCCCGGTCACCACTGTCCCGATCCCCGGCAGCACGAAACTCCGATCGATCGACAACCGAAACCCGCCCTCGGCAGCGCGCGCCAAGGTTGGCCCCACCACCGGCAAGGCATCGATCCACCGCCACAATGCCTCCACACCCTGCCCGGTCACGCTCGAAACCAGGTGCACCGGCGCCGCATACCCCGCCCGCGCCGTCAGCGCCGTCACCTCGGCCGCCACCGCCGCCGCCCGCTCGCCCGACACCCGGTCAATCTTGGTCAGCGCAATCCCCAACCCCGGCACGCCGACCAGCCGCAGCACCTCCAGATGCTCGACCGTCTGCGGCATCACCCCGTCATCGGCGGCCACCACCAGCAACACCCGGTCCATCGCCAGCACCCCGGCCAGCATGTTACCCAGGAACCGCTCATGCCCGGGCACATCGACAAACCCCACGACACGTCCCCCTGGCCGCCCATCCGGCCGCGCGGCATAGGCAAAGCCGAGATCGATCGTCATGCCGCGCGCCCGCTCCTCCGGCAGGCGGTCGGTATCCACCCCGGTCAGCGCACGGATCAACGAAGTCTTGCCATGGTTGACATGGCCGGCAAGTCCGACGATCATCGCCCCCGCGATCCCCTCAATTGGATGAAGTATAGCCACGAAACTCGGTAGACTCGGAGTCTGGTATCCCACCGACCGTCTCGACGGCCCGCAACTCGCCGCCCTCATGACGCACATCGAGGGCCACGGCTACAGCGCCTTCTGGTACCCGGAATCGCGCGGCTACGAATCGCTCTCGCTCGCCGGCTTCCTGCTCGGCGCCAGCAAGCACCTGATCGTCGGCAGCTCGATCGCCAATATCTACGCCCGCGACGCCCTGGCCTCGCGCCGCGGCATGATGACGCTGAACCAGCTCTACGGCGACCGCTTCATCCTCGGCCTCGGCGTCAGCCACAAGCCGGCGGTCGAGGGCCTGCGCGGCCACCACTACGAAAAGCCCCTGCCCGCCATGCGCGCCTATCTCGACGCACTCCAGGGCGAGGAAGCCGGCGCCACCGAATGGCCCGTCATGATCGCCGCCCTCGGCCCGTTGATGCTCAAAATCACCGCCCAACGCACCATGGGCGCCCTGCCCTACAACGTCACCCCTGAACATACCGCCCAGGCCGCCGCAGTTCGAAAGCCCGGCCAACACCTCGCCGTCGAACAGAAAGTCTGCATCGAGCCCGACCGCGCCCGCGCCCGCGCCCTCGGCCGCGCCGAGCTTTCCCGCTACATGACGCTGCCAAATTACCGCAACAACTGGCTCCGCCTCGGCTTCACCGAGGTCGAGTTGGAAAACGGCGGCAATGACCGCTTCATCGATGCCATGGTCATCTCCGGCACCATCGACGAAGTGAAAGCCGGCCTGCGCGCCCATTTCACCGCCGGCGCCACCCATGTCTGCCTGCAACCCGTGCACGCCGAAGGCGACTGGGCGCACCGCGACGCCATGATCGCCGCCCTGGCCGATACATGATCCGCCTGGCGGTCGCGTTCGGGCTCACCCTGGCGGCCAGCCCGGCATTGGCCGCTGGCGATCCGTTGGAGCCGGTGAACCGGCACGTGCATGGCTTCAACATGCTGGCGCAGCGCCATGTGCTCGGGCCCATGGCACAGGCCTATGTCGCCTGGACGCCGGCCACAATGCGCGATGGCGTGGCCAATGCGCTGGCCAATCTCGGCGAGCCGGTCACCGCGGCCAGCGCATTGCTGGCAGGCGACGTCACGCTGGCGGCCCAGGCGGCGGCCCGCTTCGGCATCAACACCACGCTGGGCTATGGCGGCGTGCGCGATGCCGCCAGCGCGATGGGGTATCCCCCGGTGCGCATGGGCGTGGCCGACGCGCTGTGCCGGTGGGGTGTTCCCAGCGGACCATACCTGGTGCTGCCGCTGCTCGGCCCCTCCACCCTGCGCGATGCCGGTGGCCTGGTGGCCAGCAGCCTGATGCTGTCCCAGGCAGTTGGGAGCGACGTCATGCTGGGATTGAGCCTGGGTGCATCCTGGGTGGAATACGCAGCGTTGCATCCCGGCTCGCTGCACGCCGACGCACAGGCGCTGGATAGCTATGCCACCTATCGTAGCCTGTATCGCCAACGCCGTGCCGGGGCATGCGCCAGTGATGGCGAGGTGCTGGCGCAGGAGGATTGAGAATTGCGCAAAAAGACAAGAAAGAAAGCAGTTCTTTTTTGGAAAAAAGAACCAAAAAACTTTTGTTCATTGGCACCGAGCCCAATCGTAGAGCGCGGGCCAAATGTATGAAAGTTTTTGCTTCTTTTTTAAAAAGAAGTTCTTGCCTTCCTCGCCACCCGCCACCGGCGCACCAGATGCCAACCAATCATCGCCACCCCCACCGCGACCAGCCCTCCCATCACCTGATTCTGGGTGAGCCCCGCCTCGTCCACGCCGCGCGCCGCGGCATAGCCGGGAAACAGGATCAACGGCGCCCAGATGATCGCCGAGGCGATATTGGCCAACTGGAAATGCCGCTCGCGCATTCGCGCCACCCCGGCGATCAAGGGCGCCACCGCGCGGGCCGGCCCCAGGAACCGCCCGAAGAACACCGCAGCCCAGCCGAAGCGCCGGAACAACACCAGCGTGCGGGCATAGCCGCGGCGCTGGCTGCGCGGCAGGATCCGCCGCACAAGCCGAGTGCCATAGGCGCGCGACAACCAGAACCCGACGGCGTCGCCGGCAATGGCCCCCGCGATCGCCGCGGTAACCACCGGTACCGGCTCCAAAGTGCCCGCGCCCATCAGCGCCCCGGTGGCCAGCAACAGCACGGTCGATGGCACCAGCAGGCTGATGCCCGGCAGCGACTCCGGGAAGGTGATCACGAACACCACAAGCGGCGCCCAACCGCTCGCTGCCGCCAGCCATTCCTGCAACGCCTCGACCATCCGTCACTCCCGCGCCAACGATGCGATATGGCAGGGCGGACCGGTGTTTCCAACCCGGCACGCGCAATCGTGTAACAGAGTCGAAACCGAGTCAGGCGATGTCGGCCACCGCCGCGTGCCAGCGCCGGATCGCGGCCGTGTGGTCCGCATAGCTGCGCCCGGCGATGCGCTTGTGGTGGTTGCGGTTGAAGGTGGTGTTCAGCGTCACCCGCTGCACCCCGGCCTGTTTCCAGAACTGCACCTCGCGCCGCCAATCGGCCTCGGCCCCCTCGCCCATCGAGGTCCAGACCTCCAGCCCGACCTTGCGTCCGGCGGCATCGGCTAGGCGTTTCAGCTTGTCGAACTCGGCCACCGCCACATCTCCGGGCGGATAGAAGTTCATCATCCAGCCATCGCCGAGCCGGGCAATGCGCTGCAACGTCACATCCATATGCCCGCCGAACCACACCGGGATTTTCCCCGACGCCGGGCGCGGATTGATGCCGGCATCGTCGATGGTGTGCCACTTCCCCTTGAAATTCACATGCGGCTCGGCCCACAGCGCCTGCATGACCTCGATCTGCTCCTCGGAGCGTTTGCCGCGATTGTGGAAGTTCTCGTTCAGTCCGACGAACTCCACAGGATTCCAGCCGACGCCGATGCCGAGGCGAAACCGCGCGCCGGACAACACATCCAGGTCCGCTGCCTGCTTGGCCACCAACGTCGCCTGGCGCTGGGCCAGGATCAGCACCTGGGTGGAGAAATAGATTTTTTGGCACACCCCGGCCAGGAAGCCGAAGGCCACGAACGGGTCATGAAACGCATCCGCCGAGGTGTTGCGGCTGCCCCAATCCGGCCTGCTGGCCACGTTCACCCCCAGCACGTGGT
Organism: Asaia bogorensis; assembly: GCA_945869965.1. Lineage (GTDB taxonomy): Bacteria > Pseudomonadota > Alphaproteobacteria > Acetobacterales > Acetobacteraceae > CAMDGX01. The sequence continues at coordinate 37,182 of CAMBRC010000030.1, read as the reverse complement.
CTGGCAGCATCAGGTCGTGATAGCCGATCTCCTCGGCCAGCAGCGCGAAATCGCGCAGCACGCCGGGCTCGGCCCCGAGATCCGTTGCCGAAAATGCCACACCCAGTTTCATCGCCGTGTCCCCCATGGTTGTTCGATCGGAGCGACTCTATAGACTGGACGAAGTCCGCCATAGGCCACATGTGATGGCGGACCATTGGGGAACGGAAGCATGCTCAAGCTCGGGTACAAGGCGTCGGCCGAACAATTCGCGCCCAGCAAGTTGCTGGATTTCTCGATCATGGCCGAGGAATGCGGCTTCGACTCCGTGTTCATCAGCGACCATTTCCAGCCCTGGAAGCACATCGACGGCCACGCCATCTTCTCACTGGCCTGGCTCGGCGCGCTCGGCGCCCGCACCCAGCGCATCGTCATGGGCACCTCGGTCCTCACCCCCACTTTTCGCTACCACCCCTCCGTCGTCGCCCAGGCTTTCGGCACGCTGGGCGCCATGTTCCCCGAGCGCGTCATCCTCGGCATCGGCACCGGCGAGGGGCTGAACGAGGTGCCCGCCACCGGCATGCACTGGCCCGACTTCAAGGAGCGCTTCGCCCGCCTGCGCGAATCCGTCACCCTGATGCGCCGCCTGTGGAGCGAGGAGCGGGTGAGCTTCGAAGGCCAGTTCTACAAGACCGAGAACGCCACCATCTATGACCGGCCCGAGAAGATGGTGCCGATCTATGTCGCCGCCGCCGGCGCCATGATCGCCAAATATGCCGGCCGCGGCGGCGATGGCCTCATCTGCACCAGCGGCAAGGCCGCCGACCTCTACACCGAAACCCTGTTGCCGAACGTGCTGGAAGGCATCGCCGCCTCCGGCCAGGCCAAGCCCGAATACGACCGGATGATCGAGGTGAAGGTCTCCTTCGACACTGACCGCGCGCGCGCCCTGGAAGATACCCGCCATTGGGCCGCCCTGGCGCTGACGCCCGAGGAGAAGATGACGGTGGAGGACCCGGTGAAGATGGCCGCCCTGGCCGACTCCCTGCCGATGGAGCGCGTTGCCAAGCGCTGGATCGTGTCCAACGACGCCGAGGAGCATGTCGAGAAGATCGGCTGGTATGTCGGCCTCGGCTTCAACCACCTGGTCTTCCATGCCCCGGGGCCGGATCAGGCGCGCTTCCTCAAGCTGTACGGCGATACCGTCCTGCCGCTCCTGCGCCGAAAGTTCGGCTGACCGATGGCTACGTCGCTCGCCCTGCATGCCCTGCCGGGCATCCCGATGGTGCAGCCGGGCGACGACCTGGCAGCGCTGATCGAAGCCGGGTTGGCGCGTGCCGGCCTGGTGCTTCAGCCCGGCGATGTGCTGGTGCTGGCGCAGAAGATCGTCTCGAAGGCCGAAGGCAGGATCATCGATGTTGCCGATGTCGTGCCCTCGCCCGAGGCGATCGAACTCGCCGTCACAACGCAGAAGGACCCGCGCGCGATCCAGGTCGTGCTGGACCAGTCGGTCCGCGTGGTGCGCGCCCGGCCGAACCTGATCATCGTCGAGCACAAGCGGGGCTGGGTGATGGCCAATGCCGGCGTGGACCACTCCAATGTCGGGCCGCAGGATGGTGCCGAGCGGGTGTTGCTGCTGCCGCTTGACCCCGACGCCAGCGCCGAGGCTCTGCGTGCCCGCCTCGCGCCTTCGGTCGGTGGGCCGCTCGGCATCGTCATCTCCGACAGCTTCGGCCGGGCCTGGCGGCGCGGCACCGCGGGCATCGCCATCGGTGCGGCTGGCCTGCCGGCGCTGGTCGACCTGCGCGGCAATCCTGATCTGTTCGGCCGCATTCTTGAAGTCAGTATCTCGGGTTTTGCCGACGAGATCGCCGCGGCGGCCTCGCTGATTCAGGGCCAGGGCGACGAGGCGCAACCGGTGGTGCTGGTGCGCGGGCTGAGCTGGAGCCAACCCGCCATGGGCGCCGGCCAGTTGGTGCGCCCGCCGCAAGAGGATCTGTTCCGCTGATGCGTGACCTCGTCCTCGCCCTGTCCGGCGGCGTTGGCGGCGCCAAGCTCGCGCTCGGCCTGTCGCATGTCGTCGCGCCGGAAAACCTGCTGATCGTGGCCAATACCGGCGACGATTTCGAACATCTCGGCCTGTCGATTTCACCGGACATCGACACCCTGACCTACGCGCTGGCCGGGCTCGACAACCAGACCCTCGGCTGGGGACGGCGCGATGAGACCTGGTCGTTCATGGAGACGCTCGGCGCGTTGGGTGGCCCCGCCTGGTTCCGCCTCGGCGACCGCGACCTCGCCCTGCACGTGCAGCGCACCCTGCGCCTGAAGGCCGGCGACACACTGGCCGCCATCACCGCGGACATCACCAGCCGCCTCGGCATCGCCGCGCGCATCCTGCCGATGAGCAACGATCCCGTCCGCACCCGCGTGGACAGCGACGAAGGCATGTTGGACTTCCAAGACTACTTCGTGGGCCGCCAGTGCAAGCCGGTGGTCCGGTCGCTGCACTTCGTCGGCGCCGAAGCCGCCACCCCGCACCCCGACTTCCTCGCCGCCCTGCAAAACCCCCGCCTGCGCGCCGTGGTGATCTGTCCGTCGAACCCCTTCATCTCGGTCGAACCGATCCTGGCGCTGCCTGGCATCCGCGCCGCCCTGGCCGCCTGCCCCGCCCCGGTCGTCGCCGTCTCCCCCATCATCGGCGGCAAGGCGGTCAAGGGCCCGACGGCAAAGATGATGACCGAGCTTGGCATTATCCCAAGTGCCGCCGCCGTCGCCCAGCGCTACGCCGACCTCCTCGACGGCTACATCATCGACACCCAGGACGCCGCCGAAGCCCAGGGCCTGTCGGTGCGCATCACCCTCGCCCCCACCCTGATGACCACGCTGGACGACAAGATCGCGCTCGCCAAGACCGCGCTGGACCTCGCCGACTCCCTATGATCGGCATCTGGGCCGTCATCCCGGTCAAGGAACTCGACGGCGCCAAGCAACGCCTGGCCGGCTTCCTCACCGAAGCCGAACGTCACCGCCTCGCCGTCACCATGCTCGAAGAGGTGCTCGCCGCCCTGGCCAGCGCCACTCGCCTGGCCGGCGTGGCCCTGGTCACGCTCGACCCGCACGCCACCGCCATCGCCCGCCACCACAACTGGCGCATCATCACCGAAGGCGCCCGCACCAGCCACACCGGCGCCGTCGATGCCGGTCGCACCATCCTCGCCGCCGAAGGCATCGCCGGCATCCTCACCCTGCCCGGCGACATCCCCGCCGCCACCGCCGCCGAGATCGACGCCGCCCTGGCCGCCCACACGGCTTTCACCATCGTCCCCGCCCATGACGAGCAAGGCTCCAACACCGTCATCGTCTCGCCACCGCTGGCCGTCGAACTGCGCTTCGGCGACAACTCGTACTTCCCCCATCTCGACGCCGCCCGCGCCGCCGGCATCACCCCCACCATCATCCAGCAACCCGGCATCGCCATGGATATCGACCACCCGGCCGACCTCGCCGCTTTCCTGCGGCTGCCACAGTCCGCTGGCACACGGACGCGGGCGTTGCTCGAAGCGATGAACGTTCCAGCGCGGCTCAAGGACGTTCTTTTTTGAAAAAAAGAACCAAAAAACTTTCATCCGCTTGGCCGGGGGCCAGTTGCGAAGGCACGCTCTAAATAGATAAAGTCTTTTTGCTTCTTTTTCTTCAGAAAAAGAAGACCTTCCTTCCTCCCCTTCCTGGCTAGGAGACCACCAAATGCCGAACTCACTGCTGGGCGTCGAAGGCAAGTCATTCATGGTCATCGGCGGCGGCCAGGGCATGGGCGAAAGCACCGCCCGCTTCCTCGCCAAGGCCGGAGCCAATGTCGCGATCGTCGACGTGGTGGCCGAACGGGCGGAGAGTGTCGCCCAATCGGTGCAGCATCTCGGCCGGCGCGGCGTGGCCGTGGTGGGTGACGTGCTGGACGACACCCAGGTCGACCGCATCGTCGCCGAGGCCGAGGCCAAGCTGGGCGGGCTGGACGGCATGGTGGCCATCGTCGGCGCTGCCGCCTTCGAGAGCATCATGGAGATGAAGCCCGAGACCTGGGATTTCGAATTCGTCCGCAACCTGCGCTACGTCTTCACCGCCGGGCGCGCGGTGGCGGCCAACATGATCGGTCGCGGCGTGCCGGGCGCGATCGTCTGCATCGCCTCGGTCGACGGCTTCCAGGGCTCGCCGATGCATGCCGCCTATGGCGCGGCCAAGGCCGGGCTGATCAACCTGGTCCAGAGCATGTCCGTCGAATGGGCCGAGCATTCCATCCGGGTCAATGCCATCGCGCCTGGCCACATCGTCACCCCCCGCCTGTATGACACCCCCACGCGCGTGGACTGGTACCGCACCAGCCTCATCCCCGCCAAGCAGCGCGGCACCACGGACGATATCGGCAAGGCAGCGCTTTTCCTGCTGTCCGACCTCGCCAGCTACATCACCGGCGTGACCCTGCCCGTCGATGGCGGCCTGCTCGCCGCCAACCGGGTGAATTCCGGCACCGCGTTCCGCAACACCCCGACATGACGCCGGCGCGCGCCGCTCTCGCGCTCGTTCTGCTGACGGCATGGGGAGCATCGGCCATGGCCCAGGACCGCACCGCCCAACTGCGCGCGGCCGCCGCATCGGGCCAGACGGCCGAGATCAGGACCCTGCTCGCCGCCGGCACCCCGGTGGATGCAGTCGACACCGACGGCCGATCAGCCCTCCTCCTGGCCGTCGAATCCGGCCAGGACGCGGCGGCGCAGACCCTGCTCGATGCCGGCGCCAGCCAGAATGTCCAGGCCGCCAACCAGGACACGCCCTGGCTGCTCGCCGGTGCCCGCGGCCGCACAGCGATGCTGGCCGCGATGATCCCGCGCGCCCCGGACCTGTCCATCCGCAACCGCTTCGGCGGCAACGCCCTGATCCCCGCCTGCGAACGCGCCCATGTCGACACCGTCGCCCTGCTGCTCAAAACCGCCATCCCGGTGGACCACATCAACCGCCTCGGCTGGACCTGCCTGCTGGAAATCGTCCTGCTCGGCGATGGCAGCACCGCGCATCAGGAAGTGACCCGCCTGGTCTTGGCCGCCGGTGCCAACCCGAACCTCGCCGACCGCGACGGCGTCAGCCCGCTCGCCCACGCCGTGGCCCGCGGCCAGACCGCGATCGCCGCAATGATCCGCGCCGCCGGCGGGCGCTAGCCGCCATAGGCACTGAGTGAAGGAAGGCTGGGCTCCGCCCAGACCCGCCAAGGGCCAAGCCCCTGGACCTTATCCTATTGAAAAAATGAGGTTCAAAGGGCCGCCGGCCCTTTGCGGGTCGAGGGCAGAGCCCTCGTCTTCCTTTTCCCTCACCCCACCGCCAGCCGCGCCCGTTTGCCCGCCTTCGTCTGCACCACCGGCGACAACTCCGGCGCGTTGTAGGACGCCACCTGCCGCTCATTGCCCACGCCGCGGTAGTCCGTCGTGCGCTGCTGCGCCACCCGGCCAATCCCGGCGATCAGCGCCTCCATCCGCTCGGGCGCAAACTCCTGCCCATGCTCCGTCCCCGCCGCGCGCGAGATGCTCTCGTTCATCAGCGTGCCGCCCAAATCATTCGCCCCGGCATTCAGGCACAGCGCCGCCCCCTCCGGCCCCATCTTCACCCAGGAGGTCTGGATGTTCGGGATCCCCGGATGCAGCACCAGCCGCGCCACCGAATGCATCAGCACCGCCTCGCGCAGCGTCGGCCCCTTGCGCGACAGCCCCTTCAGGTACATCGGCGCCTCCATATGCACGAACGGCAGCGGCACGAACTCCGTGAACCCCCCAGTCTCTGTCTGCAAATCCCGCAACACCAGCAGATGCCGCGCCCACGCCACCGGCGCCTCCACATGCCCATACATGATGGTCGACGTCGTCCGCAGCCCCAGCCCATGCGCCGCCCGCGCCACATCCACCCACTCCTGGGTGTTCACCTTGTCGGCACAGATGATCGCCCGCACCTCATCGTCCAGGATCTCCGCCGCCGTCCCCGGCAACGTCCCCAACCCCGCCTCCTTCAGCCGCGCCAGGAACTGCGTCAGCGTCAGCCCCAGCGTCGCCGCCCCCTGCGTCACCTCCAGCGGCGAGAACGCATGAATGTGCATCCCCGGCACCGCCGCCTTGATCGCCCGGCAGATCGCCACATAGGTATCGCCGGTGTAGTCGGGATGAATCCCCCCCTGCAGGCAAACCTCCGTCGCCCCGCGCGCCCAAGCCTCCTCGGACCGCCGCACGATCTCCCCCATATCCAGATCATAGGCCGGCCCGCGCAGCGCCTCGTGCGACTTCCCTTTCGAGAACGCACAGAACGTGCAGCGATAGGTGCACACATTGGTATAGTTGATGTTCCGATTGACCACGTAACGAATGACATCCCCGGACACCGCCCGCCTTAACGCATCCGCCGCCTGCGTCACATGCCGCCAATCCGCATCCCGCGCCGCGAACAACCGCTCGATCTCCGGCGGATCAAGCCGCGTCCCCCCCGCCGCCCGCTCCACCAACCGCGCCAGCCCCACATCGGCCTCGCCCAGCAAAACCTCAGGCGCCGCTGGCAAAGTCACCTGCCCCGGCGCCCAGTCATCTTCCCGGGAAAACCCCTCCGCATCCGCCATCCGCCGCACCTGGCTCGCCACCGCCGGCGCCAGCCACGTCCCCGCGTCGCGCACATACGCGGGATAAACCGGCAAGCGCCCCACCAGAGCCTTCCCAGCCTCCGCCGTCCGCCGCGCGAGATCATCCAGATGCGGCCACGGCGCTTCCGGATTCACATGATCCGGCGTCACCGGCGACACCCCACCCCAATCGTTCAGCCCCGCCGCCACCAGGCGCTGATACACCCCCGGCGACAAATTCGGCGGCGCCTGGATATTCATCGCCCCGCCCAGCACAATCCGCGCCACCGCAATCGTCCACAGCAGATCATCCAGATCCGGCTCCGCTGCCTCCGCCCGCTTGGTCTTCGGCTTGGCCCGGAAATTCTGCACGATCACTTCCTGGATGTGCCCATACCGCGCCTGCAAATCCCGAATGGCGATCAGCGCCTCAATCCGCTCCGCCCGCGTCTCGCCAATCCCGATCAGGATCCCCGTGGTGAACGGCACCTTCAACTCACCCGCCAACCGGATTGTCTCCAGCCGCACCGCCGGCACCTTGTCCGGCGATCCAAAATGCACCTGCCCCGGTTCGCACAGCCGCGCGCTGGCACTCTCCAGCATGATCCCCTGGCTCGCCGTCACCGCCCGCAGCCCCGCCAACTCCGCAGCCGTCATCACCCCGGGATTGGCATGCGGCAGCAGCCCCGTCTCCTTCAGCACCAGCGCACACATCGCCGTCAGATACGCAATCGTCGACTCATACCCCAGCGCCGCCAACCCCTCCCGCGCCGCCGCATAGCGCTTCTCCGGCTGATCCCCCAGTGTGAACAGCGCCTCCGTGCACCCCGCCGCCGCCCCCGCCCGCGCAATCGCCAACACCTCGTCGGGCGACAAATACGCTGACACCCCCTTCTTCGGCCGCTCGGCAAACGTGCAGTAATGGCAGACATCCCGGCACAACTTCGTCAGCGGGATGAACACTTTTCGCGAATACGACACCACCCGACCATGCGCCGCATCGCGCAACTCCGCCGCCTCCGCCATCAGCGCCGAAAGCTCAGCCGCCTCCAGCCGCGCAGCCAGCCCGCCATCCGTCGCCATCGCGTCCATCTGCTGCGTCCCCCAAGCCTGTCGGGAACGCGCTTGTCGCGCCGCGCGTCCCGTCGCATCCTGTCCGCTCAGCGCGGCCGATGCAATCGGGCGCATCCCGGGGGACACACCATGCAGTTCGGCTTCAACGCACCCACCGCCGGCCCGCTCTCCGCCCCCGGCCCGCTCGCCGAAATCTGCCAGGGCGGCGAAGCCCTCGGCTACGATTACGCCACCTTCTCGGACCACGTCGTCATCCCCACCGAGATCGACTCAACCTACCCATATTCCGCCACCGGCGAGTTCCCCGCCGGCTCCCGCGCCGGCCGCCACGAACAGCTCACCGAAGTCGCCTGGGTCGCTGGCAAGACCACCAAGCTCCGCCTCATCACCTCCGTCATGGTCGTCCCCCACCGGCCGGCAGTCCTCACCGCCAAGATCCTCAGCACCATCGACGTCCTCTCCAACGGCCGCCTCACCCTGGGCATCGGCGCCGGCTGGATGGCCGAAGAGTTCGAAGCCGTCGGCGCCCCCCCCTTCGCCGAGCGCGGCGCCGTCACCGACGAATACCTCCAGGTCTTCCGCGAACTCTGGACCCAGCCAGAACCCAAATTCGCCGGCAAATACACAAGATTCGACAAAATCCTCTTCGAGCCGAAACCCGCCGGCATCCCCATCTGGGTCGGCGGCGAATCCGGCCCAGCACTCCGCCGCACCGCCCGCCTCGCCGATGGCTGGTACCCCATCGGCAGCAACCCCGCCTTCCCGCTCGACAGCCTCGCCCTGCTCAAATCCGGCATCGCCCGCCTGCACAAGGCCGCCAACCAGGTCGGCCGCAACCCCGCCGACCTCAGCGTGATCTACCGTGTCTCCGCCATCCCCGCCGCCCCCGCCACCGCCAGCGACGGCCAGCCCAAACTCTTCAACGGCCCAGACGCCACCATCATCGCCGACATCCGCGCCCTGCGCGACCTCGGCGTCGCCAGCATCGATTTCGGCTTCCCCGGCGCGTCATCCGCCGAGGTCCTGTCCAACATGCAGCGCTTCCGCGGCGAAGTGCTCGCAAAAGTATAAAGCATGTTCTTTTTTGAAAAAAAGAACCAAAAAACTTTTATCCACTTGCTTATGGATGAAAGTCTTTTTGCTTCTTTTTCTTCAGAAAAAGAAGAATCTTCCTCCCCTGCCCCTCACAGGAATCCCCCATGAAACTCGGCATGACCCTCGCCGTCGGCGGCCCCGCCCCGCGCCTCAACATCGACCTCGTCCTCGAAGCCGAAGCCCTCGGCTTTGACTCCGTCTGGACCGGCGAGGCTTACGGCACTGACGCCATCACCCCCGCCGCCTGGGTCCTCGCACGCACCACAAAGATCAAGGCCGGCACCGGGATAATGCAGATGTCCGCCCGCACCCCCACCTGTGCGGCCATGACCGCCATGACGCTCCAGGCGCTCTCCGGCAACCGCTTCCTCTGCGGCGTCGGCCCTTCCGGCCCCCAGGTCATCGAGGGCTGGCACGGCCAACCCTTCGGCAAGCCGATCGACCGCACCCGCGAATACGTCGCCATCATCCGCCAGATCCTCGCCCGCGAAAAACCCCTGACCTTCGACGGCGAATACTACCAAATCCCCTATAACGGCCCCGGCGCCTCCGGCCTGGCCAAGCCGCTGCGCTCCATGACCCACGGTAACCCCGACATGAAGTTCTACACCGCCTCCATCACCCCCGGCGGCTTACGTGTGTCGGGTGAGGTCTCGGACGGCAACATCCCCATCTTCATGTCGCCGGAAAAAGCCGACCTGATGTGCAAGACCGTGCTCGACGGCATGGCCAAGGCCGGCCGGCCCGTCACCCTGCAAAACTTCGACGTCGCCCCACACGTGAAAATCCGCGTCGGCAACGACATCGCCGCACTCCGGGATTCCTGCAAGCCCGAACTCGCCCTTTACATCGGCGGCATGGGCGCCCGCGGCAAAAACTACTACAACGACTACGCCAAGCGCCTCGGCTACGAAGACGCCGCCATCAAAATCCAAGACCTCTACCTCGACGGCAAAAAAGACGCCGCCGCCGCCCTCGTCCCCGACACCATGGTCGACGAACTCGCCCTCATCGGCCCCAAGGAACGCATCCGCGACCGCCTCGCCGCCTGGCAACAAGCCTCCCGAGACCACAAAGTCGGCACCATGATCCTAACCGGCGCCAACCGCGAAGCCCTCCGCGTCGTCGCCGAAGCCGTCCTCTGATACCAACCAACGAAATGCCTGGCCGTTCCCGAGCGCCCGCCCCGTCCCGCCGTCATCCCGAACGCAGTGAAGGACCCACGCTTTGGTCTCCATGCGCCGATTTTTTGACTCCAGTCACATCGGTCAATTGCTACGGTGGTTGGTTTAGCGCTGCATCAGGCAAGCAAAAGGAAGCCGTTCTTTTTTGAAAAAAAGAACCAAAAAACTTCCCCAGATGTTCGAGCACGCGCGCTTGTTGGCCACCGGCGCACGGCTCGATGCCGTCGTCCCGCGAAGCAGTTGCGAACAAGGCACCAAGGTCGCCCGCACCCCTCCGCCGCGGGAATTCGGCCCCGACCGCGCCCGCTCGACCCTGCACCGTCAGCCGCCGCGCGTCGGGGAGCACAATGGCGAGGTGCTGGGCCAGGCGGGGTTCTCGCCGGCCGAGATTGCCGCACTGGTGGCATCAGGGACCGTGGTCTCCGTTTGACCTCACGCAGCCTGTTGCAGCCCCGCCAGAACGCGCGCCACGGCCTGGTCCAGCGCCTGGCCCTTGGTCGCCAGCGTCTCGGCCGTGCCGCGCAAGCTTGAAACCGCGTCGAGCGTGGCATCGACGTTGCCGGTCAAGCCGCCAATGCAGGCGGCCACCTGCCCGGTGCCGGTGGCGGCCACGCTCACGGTTGTGGCAATCTGTTCGGCCGCCGCGGCCTGGGCATCAACAGCCTCGGCAATGGCGCCGGCGATGTGTTCGATCTCGCCGACCACCGTACCAATGCCGCGGATCGACTGCACCGCGTCCTGGGTTGCCGCCTGGATCGCCACGATCTGTTCCGAGATGTCGCCGGTCGCCTTCGCCGTCTGTCCCGCCAGTTGTTTCACCTCGCTCGCCACCACGGCGAAGCCCTTGCCGGCATCCCCCGCGCGCGCCGCCTCGATGGTGGCGTTCAACGCCAGCAGGTTGGTCTGTCCGGCGATGTCGGAGATCAGCTTTACAACATTGCCGATCCGCGTGGCCGCCTCGCTCAGCTTCTGGACCGCGGCATCGGTTGCCGCCGTTTCGGACACCGCGCGGCGGACCACGCTGCCTGCCTCGGCGACCTGTCCGGTGATCCGCACCACCAGGCCAGCCAGGACATCGACGGATTCGGTAACATTGCGAACATTGCCCTGCGCATCCGCTGCCCCTTGCGCGGCCGTATTAGCATTTTCAGACACGGTGGTGATCTGGCGGGCGATGGCGTCGGCGGCGCTGCCAACGCTGTCAACCGACGATGACAGGGTGCCCGCCACCCGGCCGATCTCTCCCTCGATCAGCACGGCCAGGTCCTGGCGCGCCTGTGCGCGGGCCTGATCGGCGGCGTGGCGCGCCTCGCCGGCGTCGGCTTCCAACGCCCGGGCGCGCAGCGCCTGGCCGCGCAGATGGTCGAGCGAGCGGGCAAGCTGGCCCACCTCGTCCCGCCGCGCCGTGCCGGGCACGAGCACATCCAGTTCGCCAGCGGCAATACGGTCGGTGGCGGCGCGCAGGCTGTTGAATGGGCGAAAGCTGCGCTGCAACAGGATCATGCCGATCAGGCTGATCACGACCACCACCACCGCGGCCGGGATGGCGACATTGATCACCCCCTCTCGGGTGACCGCCGCCACATCCGCGGTCCGGGTGCCGACGAACAACAGGCCAACCTGCTTGCCGGCCGCGTCGTGTACCGGCTTGTAGATGGTGAGGTATTCGGTGCCCAGGATAGCGTTGCGGCCCTCGAAAAGCTGGCCGCGGCCGATGGCGCTGTCATGCGCCGCACCGGCCGCAAGCTGAGTGCCGATGGCGCGCGACCCATCAGGACGGGGCACCGTGGTGGCAATCCGGCGGTCGCCAAGGAACAAGGTGGCCACGCCGCCCAGCCGGCTGATGGCGTCCACAATGTCGTTGCGGCCGTTCAGCACCGTGTCGCCCAGCAGCATGCGGTCACCGTCGCCGCGCCAAACGGTGCCATGCGGGCGCAACACCTCCTCGAACACGGCCAGGCGGATGCGCAGCGCATCGCGCGCGATGGCTTCGGCCTGTTTGACCTCGGCGTTGATCGTCCCGGCGCCGATAATGGCCACCGCGACGATGACCGCGGCGACGCATTGCAGAAGGATGCGGTGCGCAAGCGACAGGGTAGGCAGACGAAGCATGGCCATGATCGGTCTCCCAGGATCGGCAACGTTCTTTGCAGAAGAAGGTGAACTTTGGATGAATCTGCCTGCGGCCGCACCCCGGTCGCAACGATTGGTGACGCGTCCGGCCCACATCCTCTTGCCACGAAACTGTCACACGCCACCGTTGCCGGCCGAGCCGAGTCAGAAAAGATGTGCCCCCATGCTCACGCGCCGTCACAGCGCGATCAGCGAGCTTCAGGCATCACGTGCAGTGCGACACCAGCCTGCTTTTGCAGATAGCCGAGCACGCCGAACAGATTGCGCGCCTGCGGATTGCCGCGCGGGCCAAACATGCGGATCAGGCTCTTGGCTGGCGTGTCGGTGGCCGCGCCGAGCTTCTCGAAGCCAACGGTTGCCTTGATGTAGTCGCGCAGGATCGCCTTGCCAGTGTCCATGTCGCCTGTAAGCATCGTGTCGATGCCCTCGCGCAGCAGCGCGACAGCGAAATCAGGATCGCGCGCCACGCGGCTCTGCACGAGTTCCTTGAAGCTCTTCGTCACTGCCATCGCTGCCTCCATCACCGTGTTCGCGGCCGACGCCGCTTGTAGTCGCTCCACAAATTCTGTGCCGTGTCGATGTCCCGTTGCTGGCGCTTCTTGGTGCCGCCGGTCAGCAGGATCACCAGCACATCCCCGTCCCGCCCGAAATAAACCCGATACCCAGGTCCCCAATCGATCCGGTACTCAAGCACGCCCTCCCCAACCGGCTTGACGTTCGACAGGTTGCCCTGTTCCAGCCGAGCCAGTGCCACCGACACCTTCGCTGCCGCCGCTGCATCAAGATCAGCGAACCAGTGTTCGAACGGACTGTCTCCGTCCCCGGCGAGGTAAGAGCGCAACTCAATCACGGCATAAGGTAACATAAAAGTTACCCATGGTCAAGGCCATCGTGCTGCCGGCACGCCCCGCCCGACAGCCGGCGCCCCACGCTCTGCGCGAACGAAAACGCACCGCCCCCCCTTGCAACGCCGCCACCAGACATATATATTCACTACCATGCTAACCATCGCCGAGAAACTCACCGGGATCGTCGTCCAACTCCAGGCCGCCATCGGCGGCTTCCTGGCCCGCCAAGCGCGCGTGGCACAAGTCGTCTGGCTCGGCACCCAGGCCCATGTCCCGCTCCGCGCGCCCGGGCAACTCCCCCCACTCCCGGACGCCGCCTGGTCCCTCCTCTGGCACCGCCTCGCCCGCCTCTCCGCCCGCTTCAACACCCTGTTCCACAAATGGCGCCACCATCGCCTGCCCAAGCCGCGCGCCCGAACAGGGCGCCCGCCCGCCCCGCAATCCCCACGCCCAGCCCTGCCCCGCCTGCCGCGCGCCCATGGCTGGGTGAACCACCGCATCCCCGAATCCGCCCCACCCACCGGCCATCTCGCCGCCATGCTGGACGACCCCGAAACCCGCGCCTTCCTCACCGCCGCCCCCCAGGCCGGCCGCCTGCTCCGCCCACTCTGCCGCGCCCTCGGCATCACCCCGCCCGACTGGCTCAGGCTCCCGCGCTCACCCCGTCCCGCCCGCCGCCCGGCCACCGCACCACCCCGCAAAGCCCCCGCCCCGCCCGAACGCCCCCTCCCCCCCTACATCCGCGCCGCCACCCGCGCCTGGAAACAAAAAATCGCCTGATCGCACCGCCGAAAATTCGCACCTATTTCATTACGAAAACCGTTCGTTCCGTCAATCAACCACCATTCGGCAATTCCGCGGCGCTGTGCCACACTCCCCGCCAGCCCGCCAAAACCAGGGCACCGCACCGGAGGAACGAGCCATGAAAATCAAACGCATCGACGACCTGCACGCCAGCGCCGGCTGGCGCAACTTCTCCTTCCTGCGCATCGAAACCACTGACGGGATCATCGGCTGGTCCGAATACACCGAAGCCGACGGCTCCCGCGGCCTCACCGCCATCATCAAGGGCCTGTCCGACCTGGTCATCGGCCAAGACCCGCACCGCATCCAGTACGTCATGTCCCACCTCGCCAGCCGCACCATCCAGGCCCCGGGCGGCGTCAACCAGCGCGCCATGGCCGCCATCGAAAACGCCTTGCTCGACATCAAGGGCAAGGCCCTCGGCGTGCCCGTCTACAACCTGCTCGGCGGCAAGGTCCGCGACCGCCTGCCGGTCTATTTCTCCCATTGCGGCACCTACCGCGTGCGCAGCCACGAAGTCATGGGCCTCCCCCAACTCCGCACCTACGACCAGGTCGCCCGCCTCGGCGAGGAAGTCCGCAACCAGGGCTTCAAGGCCCTGAAAACCAACATCCTGCGCCTGGACTGCGACACCCCATCGGTCTACGGCGCCGGCTTCGGCCGCACCGACGGCCACCCCGAACTCAACGCGCCCCGCGAAGTGCTCGACGCCGTGCGCCGCACCCTGCAAGCCTTCCGCGACGGCGCCGGCCCCGACATGGGCCTGCACCTCGACACCAACTACAATTTCAAAACCGCCGGCTACCTCAAGATCGCCCAGGCCGTCGAACCCTTCGACCTCGCCTGGCTCGAACTCGACACCTGGGACCCCCAGGGCCTCGCCGTCATCCGCGGCAGCGCCACCTGCCCCATCGCCTCGCTGGAATCAGTCATCCACCGCCGCGGCTTCCGCCCCTTCCTCGACGCCTATTCAGTCGACGTCGCCATCGTCGACGTCATCTGGAACGGCTACTTCGAATCGCTCAAAATCGCCGCCATGGCCGACGCCTACGAGGTCAACTGCGCGCCGCACAACTATTACGGCCACCTCTCCTCGGCCATCGGCGCGCATTTCAGCGCCACCATCCCCAACTTCGCGGTGATGGAAATCGACATCGACAGCGCCCCCTGGCGCGACGAACTCGTCACCATCCCCCCCACCTTCCAAAACGGCGCCTACGTCGTATCCGACGCGCCAGGCTGGGGCACCGACATCAGCGAAAGCGGGGTCGCCAAGCATCCACCGATTGTCTAGCCCAGCTTGCGAATAATCTCCGCCCACCGATCCAACTCCGGCAGGATGACATCGGCCTTGGCACTCTCAAGGCTGATGATCACCCGCACCACCCCCAGCGAACGATCGCGCTCCAGCATCGCCATGTCTTCCTTGGCCCCCCAGATCGTCACCGGCACACTCGCGGGATCACGCTCCGACGCCGCGATAAGCTCGCGATACTGCGGGATCAAGTCCGCCACATTGGCATACTCCGGCCGCACCCGATGCGGCATCCAGCCATCGCCATAGCGCACCGCGCGACGCGCCCCATACGGAAACGCCCCACCCACCAGGATCGGCGGATACGGCTTCTGCACCGGCTTCGGCCAGGCCATCATCGGATCGAAATTGACGAACTCACCGTGGTACTCCGCCTTCGACTGGGTCCATATGACCTTCATCGCCTCGATCCGTTCGCGCGTCAGCTTGTGCCGGGTCTTGAACGCCGTACCGTGGTTCGCCATCTCATCGGCGTTCCAGCCATCGCCGACGCCAAACAGGAACCGCCCGCCGGACACTTGATCAATCGACGCCACCAGCTTCGCCGTCTGGATCGGATCGCGCTGCACCACCAGGCAAACCCCGGTGCCGACCATCAGCGTGGTCGTCGCCGCCGCCGCCGCCGTCAATGCAACGAACGGGTCCATGCAGTCATAGTATTTCTTCGGCAACTCGCCACCGGACGGAAACGCCGAAGCCCGCGTCACCGGAATATGCGAATGCTCCGGCGCCCACACGGAATCGAACCCGCGCTCCTCCAGCGCCCGGCCCAATTCGCCGGGCGCCATCGAGTAGTCAGTGAAAAACATCGCCGCCCCGATCTTCATGGCGCGATCCTATTTCTTGTTGCGATCGGGATAGCTGCGCCCCATTCCTTCGCGCACATCCATCTGGATGCCGTATTGCGGGAACGGATAGCGCAGCCCGTTCTTCGACAACGCCTCCATTCCCGCCACCGCCTTGGGGATATACGCCGGCGGCAGCGCCATCAGCATCTCGTCGTCGAGCACGCCGCCATAGCGCCGCTCGGCAAAGCACGGGATCGACAGCGACGGCGTCCGCGTCGACAGCGCCCGCCCCCAGCTATCGGCGCAGGAGCTCTCGCCCACCACGCCCCACTCGAAGTTCTTATAGCCGGCCCACTGCAACCCGTTGATGAAATACATCATCGCCCCGGGGGTCGCGTAGAACAGCGCGATATCCGGCGGCGACAACCGCCCGGCCCCCAGCGGCGACACCGCCAGCGCCTCGTACTGCCCATCCGGCACCACCGTCATGCTGGCCTGATGGGCCGCCGCATCCTCCGGCGTGGAGTACCAAACGCCAACCATCGACTTGCCGGATTTCCACGTATCGTCCTTGGCCATCCCAAGCCCGACCACCGCCCGGCACTGCGCGCCGACCAGATCCTCGGAGGTAATCCCCACGGTCCAGCCGAGCCGCGCCGCCTGGCCCACCACCTGGTCCAGCGTATGCACATTGCCCGGCCGGCGGATGCGCGGAATCGCTTCCATCTCGCCTTTGTCGGCAAACATCTTCATCCCGAACGGCGCATTGCGCAGCCGCAACAGGCGCATCAGGTCGTCGGAAATCTTCGGCAGGTCGAGCGATTGCGGGGCGAGGTCGTCAGGCATGGCGTTTCACTCCGGTTATTGGCGGACAGCCTATGCCGGAAACGCCCCTTCGCCAACGCATCTCCGCGTGGCAGGCTGGCCCGACCCATCCGGAGGCTGCCATGACCGCCTTGACCCTGACCTGTGCTGACTATCCCCGCGTGCTGCTGCTGGCCACTGGTGCGGTGAAGCCGAAGGGCATCGACCTCCACCTGATCCTGGGCCGCAATGGCAGCTGGCCCGACCGCGGCGAGATGCTGCGCCGGGCGGTCGCCGACCCGGCGGTCCATGGCGGCGAGTGGTCGATGGGGCAATACCTGTATCGAATCGACCGCGGCGACCGCAGCCTGGTCGGCTTGCCGGTCTTCCCGCTGCGCAACTTCACCGCGCGTGATCTCTACATCAACCCGAACGGCCGCATCCGCAGCGCCGCCGATCTCAACGGCGCTGTGATCGGCATGTATGCCTGGGGCGCCAGCGGCTCGATCTGGTACCGGCATTTCCTGCGCCATATCGGGGTGAACCCCGAGGGGGTGACGTGGGTGATCGGCAACCCGGACGCCGCCTGGTCCACTGGGACCGCCGCCAGCCTGCCGCCGCATGTGCAGGGCGCACCCGATGGCAAGTCGCTGTCCGACATGCTGCTGGAAGGATCGATCGACGCGATGTACAGCCCGCCGCGGCCGCTGCGCTATCATCCGGCCAAAGGTCCGATTGCCCGGCTGTTCCCGGATTTCCGCAGCGTGGAGCAGGACTATTTCCGTGCCACCGGTGTCTTCCCGCCGCAGCATTTGATTGTGCTGCACCGCGCCGTGTGGGAGGCGAACAAGTGGATCGCCGGAGCGCTGACCGAGGCTTTCACCGCCGCCAACACCGAGTTCACCGCGATCCAGCGCGGCTTCCCGTACTCCACGCCCTGGGAGGAAGCCGAGTTGGAAGCCACAACCGCGCTGATGGGCGAGGACATCCACCCCTATGGGATCGAGGCCAACCGGGCCCAGCTCGACATCTTCTGTGCCGAGGCGCACCGGCTCGGGCTGACGCAGCGGCGCGTGACAGTAGACGAATATTTCGCCGATTTCCTGGCCAGCTGAAACACCGGAGAACACGTCATGTACCGCCTTGTCGCCATCGCCGCGCTCTGCCTGTTGGCAGTGCGGGTCCAATGCCACGGAACTGCCAATCGCCTTGCCGGGCGAAGTCGGCATGGGGCGGCTGGACCGGATCGATGCGTTCTTCCGCGCGGAGGTGGCGGCCAA
Organism: Asaia bogorensis; assembly: GCA_945869965.1. Classification (GTDB taxonomy): domain Bacteria; phylum Pseudomonadota; class Alphaproteobacteria; order Acetobacterales; family Acetobacteraceae; genus CAMDGX01. The sequence continues at coordinate 19,232 of CAMBRC010000030.1, read as the reverse complement.
GCGGCTGCCGGGGGCGGTGGTGATGATCGCGCGCGATGGGCAGGTGGTCTATCACGAGGCGTTCGGGCTGCGCGATCCCGCCAATGGTGCCGCGATGGCGAAGGACAGCATCTTTCGCATCTACTCGATGACCAAGCCGGTGACGGCGGTTGCGGTGCTGATGCTGATGGAGGAGGGGAAACTGCGGCTGGCCGATCCCGCTTCGCGCTTTCTGCCGGCGCTGCGTAGTCCGAAGGTTCTTGTGCAGAACAAGGACGCGCCGGGCCAGACCACGCTGGTGCCGGCCGAGCGCGAGATCACCATCCTGGACCTGCTGCGCCATACCTCCGGCATGACCTATGGCGTGTTTGCCAATACGCCGGTGGACCAGATGATGAAGGAAGCCGGGCTGAACGACGCGGCGATGAAGTACCGGCTGACCGACATGCAGGTGGCCGAGGCGATGGGCAAGCTGCCGCTGCTGCAGCAGCCGGGCACGCAATGGCAGTATGGCCGCTCGACCGACGTGCTGCTGGCGCTAGTCGAGGCGGTCAGCGGGCAGCGCGGCGATGCCTTCATGCAGGAGCGCATCTTTGGGCCGCTGGGGATGGTGGACACGTCGTTCAACCTGCCGGCGGGCAAGCGCGACCGGATGGCCGAGGCGGGGCCGGACCCCGCCACCGGGGCGGTCTCGGCATTGACGGATGTGACCAAGGAGCGGCTGTTTCTCGGCGGCGGCGAAGGGCTGCTTTCGACGGCTTCGGACTACATGCGCTTTGGCCTGATGCTGGCCAATAGCGGCAGTCTGAATGGGGCTCGGCTGTTGTCACGCAAGTCGGTGGAACTGATGACCGCCGACCACATGTCGGCCGATATCGGCACCGGGCGCGGATACTTGCCTGGTCCCGGCTATGGCTTTGGCCTCACGGTGGCGGTGCGCACTGCGGCGGGGCAGGCAAGCGGGCCGGGCAGCGTCGGCGAGTTCAACTGGGGCGGCTATGCCGGCACGCGGTTCTGGGTCGACCCGATGGAGCGATTGGTGCCGGTGATGATGATCCAGGCACCGTTGCAGTCGCGCAATGCTGGCGGGGCGTTTCGCGCACTCGTCTATCAGGCGATCATCGACTGATTGCCACCCGGGCCGGCTTGCCATCGCCGGCTCGCCCGCCGACACTGAAGCCAAGAAACCGGAGGACCCGCCATGATCCATGAACTGCGCACCTACACGTTCTTTCCCGGCAAGATGCCGATCTACATGAAGGCCGCCGCCGAGATCGGCCGGCCGGTACGGGGCAATGACTACGGCGTCAACCACGGCTACTGGACCACCGAGTTCGGGCCGCTGAACCAGGTCTGGCATCTCTGGAGCTACGAGAGCATGGCCGAGCGTGACCGGCTGCGGGCGGAGTTGGCTGCGAACGAGCGTTGGACCAAGGAATACGTGCCGGTGATCCGTCCGCTGATGGAGCGCCAGGACATTCGCTTCCTCAAGCCGCTGAAGCCGCTCGGCGCACCGGCCAAGGATGGCGGCATCTATGAGCTGCGCATCTATCGCCAGCGCGTCGGGCTCACCACCCCGATGGGCAAGGGGTACGCCGAGATCATGCCGGTGCGCGAGAAGTATTCGCGCAACATCGGCCTGTGGACCGGTGAGACGCCGCAGCCGAATGAATTGCTGCATATGTGGAACTATGAGAGCTTCGAGGCACGGCAGGCGCAGCGCGCGGCGCTGTTCCGTGATCCCGAGTGGTTGGCGTATCTCAAGACCATCGATGGCTGGAACGCCGAGATGACCTCGCTGTTGCTGTTGCCGACGCCGTACTCGACGATGAAATAGACCTCACTTGAACCAGAGCAGGCCGTCCAGTTCCACCGGGGTGGGCAGGGCGGCCTGGGTCTGGCCGGTCCAGGTCACCGAGGCATCGGTTGTGCCGTTGCCGTCGAGATCGACATGCATCGTGGCGCCCGTCCAGCCGGGGGCGCCATCGCTGGCCAGCCACAGCGCGCTGCTGATGCCGGGCAGCCATCCCCACAGCGCCAACTGCTCGCCAGACTCCCAATCCGTGATGGTGGACCAGCTGCTCCGGCCATGGCGCGCGTCGGCGAAGAACACATCGTGCCCGGCGCCGCCGGTCAAGAAGCTGGAGCCGGTGCCGCCATCCAGCACGTCGTCGCCGCCACCGGCGCTGGCGGCATCGTCCTGTGCGCCCAGGCTGAGGAACTCGGCGCGGCCGGTGCCGAGCACGGCGTCGCGATCCTCGGTCCCGAGGAATTGCCGCTCCAGCCAGGCGACCGGGCCGGCATAGGGTGTGGCGAGGACATAATCCACGAGCGAGTAGCCGAAGCCGGTTCCCAATTCGGATGGAAACGCTGTGGTGCGGGTGACATAAAGCAGGTCCTCGGCCGCCAGCGTCGCCAGTGCCACCGGGGCCTGGTCGGCGAAGGCAATGCGCTCGACATCGCGCAGGATGTCGGTGCCTTGCGGCCCCTCGATGATGGCGAAGACGCTTTTGAAGCCGATGCGGTATTCCGCCTGCGCGCCGGGATAGCGGACGGTGTCGATGCCGGTATTGCCGAAGATCAAGTCGTCGCCGGGCGAGCCGGTGAACGTGTCGTCCCCGCCATAGCCGTCGATCACCGCGCGGATGTCGCCCGAGGCATCGATCGTGTCGGCAGCACCAGTGCCGCCATAGGCGATGGCGATGGTCACTGCCTCGGATTCGATGCCGATGAGGCTGACCGCCTTGACCGCCGCGGTCAGGGTCTGTTCGAAGGTCAGGGTGATCGGGGCGGCCACCCGGTTTTCGCCGACGAGATCGGTCCCATTCAGAACCATCCCGATCCCGTCGCCCAGAGAATGGCCCGCCATGCGCATCTTCGCCGGCAGCCCGATGGCGGCGACGCCGCGAAAGCTGGAATCGCCGGCGAAGTTGTGCCAGCCGTGAAAGACCGGGGTTGGAATGCCGCTCTCGCCGACAAAGCGGCCTGTTGCCGTGTCGTAGATGCCGTTCTCGAACACCACCTGTTCGGCGCCGACGATGAACTGGCGCACCGTGCCGTCGTCGATCAGGACGGCGTTCAGCCCCCAACCCCGGGGCGCATTGAAGGCGCCGTAGCGCAGGCCGGTGTGGACGATGTCGAAGCCGGAACCGGTGTTGATTTCCACGCTCTGACCGGCGGCGTGGACGATGTCGTCGCCGCGCATGGTGGCGACGGCGGCGTCCTTGCCGGTGACGGTGATGATGTCGCGGGCGTTGGTGCCGCGGACCAGGGCGCGATCCGCGGTGAAGGTTTGGGTCAGCGTCTCGGTGGCGGCGTCCCAGCTCCATGGCGCAGGGGCGCTGGGCGGGATCGCCGGGCCGTACAGCAACTGCACAGCTCGGCCGACCAAAGGACTGAGCGACAAGGTATAGGGCGGGGCATCGACGAGCCCCGTGACCTTGGCATCGATCGCCGACAACTGCTGAGAGATGTCACGCTCCCACGGACGGTTCAGCCCCAGGATGTGGCCGACCTCGTGCAACAAGGCGTAGTACTGTTGCGCCGGCGTGATGCTGCTCGACGTCAGGATGACACCCGTCGTGCCGAGCATGCCGGTGATGGCCTCCTGGATCGGCAGATCACTGATCCAACTCGGCCGGACCCGCGGGATGCCGTCCGCATCGAAGATTCCAGCCGGGACCGGCCCGCCGCTCTCGCTCCATCTCCGCACAACAACGGTCTGCCTTGCCCAGTCGTAACGCACGAAGGTCACGTCGCCGACATGGGCGGTGGTCTCGACGAAGGTCACACCACAGACCGCGCCCCAGGCCGCAATCGCATCGCGGGCGATGGATTTCTGCGCCTCGTCGAAGAACGACATGAAATCTTCGCCGCCGCCCGGGATCTCGGGCCGGGGGCCGGCGGGAAAGGAGTAGGTCAGGAAGACCGGCCGGGCGGCGGGCGGCTCGCCATACCAGGTTTGCGTTCCGATCAACGCGCGTTCGTCATCGACCACCGGCATGCGGCATTGGCTCCGTCGATCCGCGGCCATGGCATGTGCTGGCCGTCATGCCGGGGTAGTTTAACGGAGGAGGCTTCATTGGCGCAATGCATCAAGCCTGCGTTGCGGCGAAAGCCACGTGGTCTGGGCGACCGTGTCCGGATGCCCTGCGGCAGGGCCGGAAATGACTGAAATGTCATATTGAATCAGCCGGACTGCCACATTGTGACCTTTCTTGGTGGCCAGTCTCTCCCCATCCTGATGCTGCGGTTCCCTTCCCACGGGACACGCAGCGACCGGCGAGGAGACGACGATGTGCCCAGACCAGACATGCCGCATGGATTTCGAGGCGCTGCTCGCCGACCCGCTGACGCACGCGATGATGGATAGCGATGGGGTGAGCGAAGGCGAGTTGATCGCGGTATTGCAATTGGCGCGCGACGCCCGCGGCAGCGAGGGCTGAACGCCTTCCCGTTGTCAGCGCGCCCGTTGCCAGCATTGGGCCGGGCATCCTATGCAGGGCGGATGGCCCACCCTGCCCACCTATGCACTGTGACGCTGCGGCCGAGTGTGCGGGGCCGGATGCCATGACGCTGGTTTATGTCATCGCCGGCGAGGAAAGCGGCGATGTGCTCGGTGCCAAGCTGATGGCGGCGTTGAAGGCGGCGCGGCCGGGGCTGGATTTTGCCGGGATTGGCGGGCCGCGCATGGTGGCGGAGGGGATGGCGCCACTGTTTGCGCAGCGCGAGCTGGCGGTGATGGGGCTGCTGGAAGTGCTGCCGAAAATCCGGCAGTTGCGGGCGCGTTTGCAGCAGACCATTGCCGATATTCTGGCGCGGCGGCCGGCGGTGCTGGTGACCATCGACAGTCCGGGCTTTACCCTGCGGGTGCTACGCGGGGTGGAAGGGTGTGGGATTGCGCGCGCGCATTATGTGGCGCCGCAGGTCTGGGCCTGGCGCGAGGGGCGGGTGAAACATTTTCCCGGGCTGTGGGAGAAATTGCTGTGCCTGTTGCCGTTTGAGCCGGCGTTCTTTGCCCGGCATGGTTTGGCGGCGATTTTCGTCGGGCATCCGGTGCTGGAGGCCGGGCTGGACCGGGGGGATGCGGCGCGGTTTCGGGCGGCGCATGGGCTGACGGAGGGGCAGCGCCCGGTGATCGTGATGCCGGGCAGCCGGCGCAGCGAAGTCTTTCGACTCCTGCCGATCTTTGGCGAGACGCTGGAGCGGCTGTCGGCGCGGGTGCCCGGGCTGGTGCCGGTGGTGCCGGTGGCGCATTCCGTGGCCGACACGGTGCGGGCGGCGACGGCCGCATGGCGGGTGCGGCCGATCCTGGTGAGCGATACCGGGGACAAGCACGATGCCTTTGCCGCGGCGGCGGTGGCGCTGGTGAAGTCTGGCACGTCGACGCTGGAGCTGGCGTTGGCAGGGGTGCCGATGGTGGTGGCGTATCGGGTGAATCCGGTGACGGCCATGATTGCGCGGCGGTTGGTGAAGGTGAAATTCGCCGCACTGGTCAATCTGCTGGCCGGGCGGCAGGTCGTGCCGGAGATGATCCAGGGCCAGTGTACGCCGTTGTTGCTGGAAGCGGCGCTGGCCCGGCTGTTGACCGACCCGACGGAGGCGGCAGCGCAGCGCATGGCGTTTCGCGACATCGCCGCCGGGCTGGCGGCGCAGGGGATGCTGCCGTCCGAGGCGGCCGCCGCCGAAGTGCTGGCACTGATCGATGGCACGGCGCGGGGGCCGATGATGATGGGGACAGCCCTGACCTAGGCGCGCTCGCCGCGTGGCGGTCGGCACGCTAGGCTCGCTTCATGTCATCGCAATCGAATACCGATCCGGTCGTGCTGTCCGGCACGCCGCCGATGCCGTGGGCACTGTTGGCCGCGGCGTGCCTGGGCATGTTCGCGGCCTCGTGCAGCGGCACCACGCGGGCGCCATTCCTGTTGGACATGTCACGCGACCTGGGCACCAGCATCGCCATGGTGGCCAATCTTATGGCGATGACCTCAATTGCCTGGGGCGTGGCATCGATGGTGGCCGGGGCGGGGTCGGACCGTTGGGGGCGCAAGCCGTTTCTGATCGGCGGGCCGCTGGGCTTGGGGCTGGCGATGATCGGGGTGGCGAACGGCCAATCGTATTTCGAGGTGGCGGCGTGGGCGACGGTGGCGGGCGGGTTTTCGGGGGCGTTCACCGGGGTGATCATGGCCGAGGCATCGGCACGCACGGTGGACCGGCAGCGCGGCCGGGCGTTGGGCTGGGTGATGGCCGGGCAGTCGCTGACGCTGCTGGTGGGGGTGCCGCTGGCGGCGTGGATCGGGTCCTATATTGGCTGGCGCGGGGTCAATGTGACGGTGGCGGGGACTGCGTTCCTGGCGGCGCTGGGGTTGCTGGTCACCACCTGGCGGAGCAGCGGGGGCGCGCGGGCGCGTGGGGCGGCGGCACCGTCGCTGCGCAGCGCGATGACCGGGCCGGTAATCCGGCTGTTGGCGATGGGGATTGCCGAGCGCATTTGCTACGGCCTGACGGCGGTGTATTTCGCTACGTTTCTGCAATCGACGTACGAGCTTTCGCTGCGCGGGGTGGCGCTGCCGTTGGCGTTGTTTGCCGGGGGGAACATTCTGGGCACCGTGCTGGGCGGGCAGTTGGCCGACCGGCTGGGCGACCGGCTGCGCACTTTCGCGGCGGCGATGGCGGGGTCGGCGGTGGTGGCGCTGGCGCTGTTCATGTACACGCCGGGGCTGGCGGCATCGGTGGCGCTCGGGTTCGTCTATGTCTTCGTCAACGCGATTGCGCGGCCGAGCCTGATGGCGGCGCTGGCCAATGTGCCGGACGAGGTACGCGGGACCGTGCTGGGGCTGAACGTGACATCGGCGAGCTTCGGCTGGCTGGGGGCGGCGGCGCTGGGCGGGTGGATGATGACGCAGTTCGGCTTTGCCGGGTTTGGGCCGCTGGCCGCCGGGGTGGGGCTGGTGGGGGCGGCTTTGGCGCTGGTGCGCGGGCGGTAGCTGATCACGCCTGCGCGAGGCGTCCTGGTGCCTTGGCGGCTTCAACATTAAATCATGATTCTGCCGCAAGTGGCTGGTATCCCACGAGCGTGATGTGTTGGAGAAGGAGAACGCGATGAAGTCCTTTCTGGTGGTGCCGGTGCTGGTGGCCATGCTGGCGGTGGCGGGATGCGGGCGCTCGACCGGCGACCGGGCGGTTTCCGGTGGTTTGTTGGGTGCGGGCGCGGGGGCGGCGATCAGCGGCCTGACCGGCGGCAGCCTGGCGACCGGGGCGGTGATCGGCGGTGCGCTGGGCGCGGCCGGCGGTGCCGTGACCTCGCCGCGCAAGGTCAATCTGGGGCGCCCGGCCTGGCGCTAGGCCTGGAAGCGCCAGCCGCCGGGTTCGACCAGCGGGGTACAGCCGAAGCCACGCACCCGGCTGGCGCCACGCAGCAGGCCCCGATCCAGCGCCATCGCGCCGATGCCTGGCGGTGGCGGCGTGCTTGGGATGCCGAAGGCGATGATTTCGTCGATGGGATCGGACCCGTCGATCTCGCCGGTATGCTGCACGGCGCGGCCAAGCGGCAGGACGTGGCCCTCGCGGCCGAATACCGGCAGGCGGTCGAGCGGCAGGTTGGACAGGCGCAACATACCCCCGCCTTGGTGCCGTTCGCCGCTCCATAGGTCGTACCAGCCACCTTCCGGCAGCCAGAGTTCGGCGCTGCCGCCCGGGCGCAGGATCGGGGCGATCAACAGCGCGGGGCCGCAGCAGAATTGTTCCTCGAAACCGCGGGCGGCGCGATCCCCCGGAAATGCCAGCGCCATTGCCCGCATCACCGGCAGGCCGCTGCGCGCGGCGTCGCGGGCGACGGCGTGGAGATAGGGGATCAGGCGCATGCGCAGGTCGAGCCAAGTGCGGGCGATGTCCTCGGCTTCGGTGCCATAGGACCAGGGCTCGCGCGGGCCGATGCCGTGGAAGCGGAAATGCGAGGAGAACACCGCGGCGCCGAGCCAGCGCAGGAACAGCTCCGGCGAGGGTTGGGTGCTGCCGTAGAAGCCGCCGATGTCGCTGGCGTGGCACGGTACGCCGGTCATGCCTTGGGAGATGCCGCCGCGCAGGCTGGCGGCGAGGCCCTCCCAGTCGGATTGCGGGTCGCCGCCCCACTGGACGGGCTGGCGCTGGGCGCCGATCCAGCCGGCGCGGCCCCAGACCACGGGATCGCCGGTGAACTTGGCCGTCGCCTCGAAGACGCAGCGATTGTAGAGCGCGGGATAGGCGTTGTGCAGGCGGCGGCCGGTGTCGCCATTGGCGGCGCGGGCCTCGTCGGGGACCTGTTCGCCGAAATCGCTTTTGACCACGTCGACGCCGAGGGCGAAGAGCGAGGCGTGGCGGTCGCGCCAATCGGCATAGGCGGCAGGGTTGGTGTAGTCCGGCAGGCCGGAGGCGGGCAGCGGGGTCAGGACTTTGCCGAAGGGTGAGCTGCCGGGGGTCTTGTCCCAGTCGAAGACGAGGGGTTCGCCGGAGTCATTGGTGAGGAGAAAGCCCTTCTCGGCCAGTTCTGGAAACAGCGCGCCTTCGACGGCGACGGGCGGGTATTCCCAGACGCAGATGCGGAAACCCTGGGCCTTGAGCGCGTCGATGACCGGCTTCGGGTCGGGGTAGCGCGACGGGTCGAAGTGGAAGTGAAAGCGCGTCGGCGTGTCCTGCCAGGCGCGGCCGTCGAAGGTGATGACGTCGCAGGGCAGGCGCTTGTCGCGCACGGTGCGGGCGGCGTCCAGGATTTCGTCGGCGATGCGGTAGTAGGCCTTGGAGAGCCAGACGCCGAAGGACCACAGCGGTGGGGCGGCGGGGGCGCCGGTCAGGGCGTGGTATTGGCGCAGCAGGGCGGCGGGATCGGCGGCGACGAACAGGAACAGGTCAAGTGCCGCATCGTCGCAGGCAATGGCCAGGGTGCGGTGCGACCAGGGGGCATGGCCGCAGCCGAACAGCACGTCGCAGGGCGTGTTGACCAGGATGCCCCAACAGGTGCCATCGGCGGTGAAGCCCCAGGCGAAGGGGCATGGCTTGTAGGTGAGGCCGGTATTGACCCCCAGCGCGTCGTCGACATGGCAGCGGACCAGTTGGCCGCGCTTGTCCAGCGCGCCGAAGACCTCGCCCAGGCCATAGACCGGCATGCCGCTGTCCAGCGCGAAGGCGGCCGACCACAGGCCGTCCGCGCCGCTTCCCAGCGCCGGCAGGCGGGTCCAGCCGCGGAAGTGCTCATCGGTCGGTGGGCCGAGCACGAGGCGGCCCTGGGCGTCGCGCAATGTCAGCGTGGCGGGTTCGGCACCGAGGGTGAGGGTGGTGGTGGCGCCATCAAGCACGCTGTCCCCGCCGACCGGCGCCGCGAAGCCGTTGGTATCGACAAAGCCGTAGTCTGGCAGCGTGCTTTCGCCCAGAGTGATGCGCCAGACATCGCCACGGACTGCGATGCGCATCGGTGCAATGGAGGTGGTGAAACGGCCCTGCCCCACCGCTACCAATGCCTCGGCGCGGGCATGTGCCGTCGGATCGGTCGTCATGCGTTCAGCCCTTCACCCCGCCGGCCGTCAGCCCGCCGACCACGCGCTCCTGGAAGATCACGATCAGGAGGCAGACCGGCACGATGGCGACGATCAGGGCGGCCGAGATGATCGGCCAGGGGAAGGCGAACTCGCCCTGGTACAGCGTGATCCCCACAGGTACGGTGCGCGCCAGAATGCGTGGCGACAGGGTGAGCGCCAGCAGGAACTCGTCCCAGGCGTTGACGAAGGCCAGGATCGCCGCAGTAAACACGCCGGGTCCGGCGAGGGGCAGCACCACATGCCACATCGCCCCCAGCCTTGTGCAGCCGTCGATCATCGCGGCGCGTTCGAGGTCCTGCGGGATGTCCTGGAAATACGAGGCCAGCACCAGGGTGCAGACCGGCATCGACAGCACCGCGTATGGCAGGATCAGGGCGGGCCAGGTGTTGAGCAATTCGACCGCCCGCATGATCTGGAACAGCGGCACCATCAGGCTGATCAGCGGAAACATCGAGACCAGCACAATGCCGGACAGGATCAGCGTGCCCATCGGCAGCGCCAGGCGCACGATGGCGTAGGCGGCCAGCGACGAGACGAACACGCACAACAATGTCGACAGCCCGGCCACGGCGAAGGAATTGGCCAGGAAGGTCAGCATCGGCTGGTCGACGAAGACGCGGATGTAGTTGGCGATGGTCGGGGTGTCCGGCAGCACGGTGATCGGCACGCGCATCAGCTCGGTCTCGGTCTTCATCGAGGTGAGCAGGATCCACAAGGCCGGGATCACCCCGTTGGCGACGATGATGATGGCCGCCAGCAAGGTGGCGCGGCGGAACGATGGCAGGCGCATCAGCTTGTCCCCTCGTCACGCCGGGTCTGGCGAATGTAGACCGAGGTCATCGCCAGGCTGACCAGGAACATCAGGGCGGCGAGCGCGCTGCCGTAGCCGAAATCCAGCACGTCGATGGTGGTGCGGTGGACATACATCGCCAGCGTCTCGGTGGCGTGGCCTGGGCCGCCGCCGGTCATGGCATAGGGGATGTCGAAGGTCTGGATGGCGGTGATGGTGCGGAAGATCAGCGCCACCACGATGGCCGGGCGCAGCATCGGCAGGGTTACGTTGTAGAAGCGCTGCCACGGGCTCGCGCCATCGACGGCTGCCGCCTCGTACAGCGAAGACGGGATCGCCTGCAGCCCGGCCAGCAACACCAAAGCCACGAAGCTTGACGATTTCCAGACAATGGCGGTGCAGGTGGCGATGAATGCAAGGCTGGTCGTGGACAACCAGCGCAACGGCTCCAATCCGGCGCCGCGCAGCACGGCATTCACCACGCCCTGTTCGTATTCGAAGAACCAGCGGAAGATCAGTCCGGCAAACACCAGCGGCAGCGCCCAGGGCAGCAGCAGCCCGAGCCGCACCGGCCACTTCACCCGAAACGGGAGGTTGGCCAGCAGCGCCAGCCCCAGCCCGGCCAGGATCGCGCCGGGCACCGTGATCGCCACGTAGATCAGCGTGGTGCCGAGCGAGGACCAGAAGCGCGGATCGTCGAAGGCGCGGGCATAGTTCTCGAAGCCGACAAACCCCTCCAGCCAGGGCTGGGCCAGGTGCATCTGCTGGGTGCTGGTCCATAGCAGCGTGGCGATCGGATAGAGCACCACTGAAGCCAGCAGCAGCAGCGCCGGGGCCAGCAGGGCATAGCCAAGGCGGCGTTCGGTGCGCTCCAGCGGCCCGACGCGGGGACGCATTGGGTTAGCGCAGAACCGGGGTCAGCCGTTGCGTCATGTCGGCCAGGGTCTGTTCGGCGGTGCGGGTGCCGGCGAGGAAGCCGTTCATCGCGGTGCGGATCGCCTCGGACACTTCGGGGTAGCGCGCCGTCACCGGGCGGGCGCGCGCACCAAGCACCACCGGACGGGCGTCGCGGAACCAGGGATTTGCGGCCAGCACCTCGGCATCCTCATAGACCTCGGCGAAGACCGGCAGATGGCTGGCGGCGATCGCCTGCATCTTGGACACCTCGGGCGAGGACAGGAAGCGCAGCAGCTTCACTGCGGCTTCCTTGTTCTTGGAGAAGGCAGACACTGCCACCTGCCAGCCGCCGACGCAGGTGGCATTGGCGTGGCCGGCAAACGATGGCAGCGGCACCACGCCGATGCGGTCCTTGACCTGGCTGTCGGAGTCGTTCTGGAAGCGGTTCCAGGCATAGCCCCATTGCATGGCGAAGATCAGGTTGCCGGCCTGCATGTCGACGCGGATGCGGTCGGTGGCGATCTCGGCGATGTTGGCGGGGGTGATGTTCTTGGCGCGGAGATCGGCCCACAGTGCCAGTGCGCGCTGGCCCTGGGCGGGGTCTAGCGCCAGCTTGCCCTGGGCGTCGGTCAGCGATCCGCCCATGCCCCAGAGCGGCACCAGGAAGGTGCAAACGGTGCCCTCGATCGGCGCGCCGGCGGTGGAGAAGCCGCGCAGGTTGGGGCTTGTGGCGGCCTCGGCGGCCAGGATCTTCTGGGCGGCGGCGGTCAGCTCGTCCCACGTCTTCGGCGGCGCCACTTGGTGCTTGGCGAGGAGGTCGCGGCGGAAATACAGGAATTGCGAGTCGGCGAAATACGGCAGCGCCATCACCTTGCCCGCGACCACATTGGCCTCGCGATAGGCCGGCAGGTAGCGCGCCATCACCGCGTCGCGCTCGGCGCCGAGATAGGCGTCCAGCGGCTCGGCCCAGCGCGCCGCCGCCCATTGCGCTGGACGGATCACGTCGATCAGCACGACGTCCAGCGACGCGTCGCGGCTGGCCAGCACGGTGTTGAGGTATTGCTGCTGCTGGTCCGAAGTGGCGCCGCCGATCTCGATCTCGACGCGCACGCCGGGGGTGCGCTCCTGGTAAAGGTCGAGCACGCGGCGCATCACATCCGGGCGTTGCTGGCCGCCGGTGAACACCCGCAAGGTAAGCGGCGCCTGGGCGCGCGCCGCGGCGGCCAGCAACGATGACCCTGCGATGCCGGCGACCACTGCGCGGCGACCGACTGCCTTGATGATGCCCATGGCCAACCCTCCCGGCCGCCATTGCCCGGCGGCGTGTTTGCTTGCCTGAACCATGCCCGTGTTCGGGCGTTTCGGGCAAGGACTGCCGGCTTGCGGGTTCAGCGGAACCACACCCCGCGCGCGATCGCGGTGACCACGCTGGTGCCATAGACCACCAGGCCCAGCGCCAGGGCGATGAACAGCGCTGCCAGCGAGCCGGTCAGATACAGCGCCAGCCAGCCGCCGCCGATCGCCACCGCCATGCGCATCATGCCGCCGGCCAATGGCCAGAATAGCCGGCCGGCGCCTTGGGAGGCGAAGTAGAGGCACAGGCCGAGGCCGAAGAAGCCATAGGCCGGCCCGACCAGCCGCAGATAGGTGCTGCCGGTTTCCAGCATGCGCGCGTCGTCGGTGAACAGCCCGAGCCAGGCCATCGGAAACAACGCCGCCGCCAGCCCGACCGACTCGGTCAGCGCGAAGGCCAGCGCGCCGCCGGTCAGCGCGATGCGCAGCGCCCGCTCGCGTTGTCCGGCGCCGATATTAGTGCCGACCAGGGCCACAAGCGGCGCGCCGAGGCCGAACACCAGCGGGATCAGCAGGTATTCGAGCCGGGCCGCCGTGCCATAGCCCGCGACCGCTTCCGGCCCCGCCGCGATGCCGACCAGCCCGGTGGTCAACGCCACGGTCAGCGTGGTCTGCAGCGTGCTGACGGCGCCGACGCCGCCGACGCGCAGGATGTCGGCGAAGAACGCCCAGCGCAGCGGCACCCGCACCAGGCGGACGACGCTGCGCCCGGCCAGCAGATAGAATGCCAGCACCGCCGCCGTGAGTGCCGTGGTCAGCACGACGGCCAGTGCACCGCCGGCAATGCCCATCGCCGGCACCGGCCCCCAGCCGAAGATCAACGCTGGCGAGAGCGGCACCAGCAGCACCACCCCGGTGCAGACCGCGAGCGACGGCACCAGCATGTTGCCGGTGCCGCGGATAACACTGGCCAGGGCGTTCATCAGCCAGACCAACACGATGCCGGCGAAGACGATGTCGGAATAGGCCAGGGCAGCGTCCAGCGAGCCGTCGCGCCCGCCCATGGCGGCATAAAGCGGCCGGCCGAAACCCAGGAACAGCGCGGTGCACAGCAGGCCAAAGGCGATATTGACCACCAGCGCATGCAGCACGAAGGCGTTGGCATCGTCGCGCCGCCCGCCGCCCAGCGCGCGCGCCACCGCCGAGGAGATGCCGCCGCCGATGGCGCCGCCGGACAGCATCTGCATCATCATGAAGCCGGGGAATACGAGCGCCATTCCGGCCAGTGCGTCGGTGCCGAGGTAGGAGATCCAGAACGTCTCAATCAGCCCGACCGACGCCTGGGCCAGCATGACCAGGATGTTCGGCCAGGCCAGGCGCAGCAGCGTCGGCACGATCGGCCCTTGCAGCAGCAGGCGGGTGCGCGGGTTCATCACCGATGCCTTGGAATGCGATTGGGCAGTTGTGACCGGGGAGGCGGCGATGTTCATGGCGCGGTGCCTTCGGCGGCGTGGAGATACGGGTTGCCGAGCAGGTCGCGCGCGGCATTCGGCCGGGTTCGCTGGCCAAGCCGGGCGCCCGGACCGGGGGCAAGCTTGAACGCCGGCGCGGCCAGGGCGCGGCCGCTGGCGCGGTCGACCAGCATCGGCTCGGCCGGCGCGCCGGTGGCGGCATCGACGATGTGTGTGCTGGCCCCTTCCGGGGCGAAATGGCGGTTGCCCCAGTCCAGCAGGGTGATCAACACCGGGCGAAAATCCTCGCCGCGCTCGGTCAGGCGGTACTCGTCGCGTGGCGGCCTGGCGCTATAGCGGTGGCGCTCCAACAGCCCGGCTTCGACCAGGGCGCGCAGGCGCCTGGTCAGCATTCCCGGCGCGATGCCAAGGCTGGTCTGGAACGCCTCGAACCGCGTCATGCCGGCGAAGGCGTCGCGCAGGATCAGGATGCTCCACCATTCGCCGACGCGATCCAGACCGCGGGCGATGGGACACACCATGGTGCGGAAGGTCTTGCGCTGCATTTGTACCTCCAACAACTATCATGATAGTAGTAACTGTTGCGACCGATGCAAGGCGTTTGGATTTTGACGGCTTGGGGGTTGACCGTCCTGGGGCAGCGGCGCGAACACTGGGCAATGCTCCGCTCCATCGCCCTGTCACGATGTGCCGCCGCCCTGGTGCTGCTGGTCGCGCTTGCCGCCTGTGCGCCGCGCGTGCCGGTGCCATCCAAGGCGGGCGAGCCACCGCCGCCCTATCCGGTGCAGACCCGGGAGCGGCTGTTGCGGCTGTTGGATGGCGAGTGGCGCGAATGGGGCGCGCGGACGCTGGATGCCCGTCTCGGACCCACGCGCGACAGCGACGACAGCCCGCTCGCCGAACAGCACCCGGCAGCGTTTTCCAAGGTGCTGGCCTATTGGTCGTCCGTCGGCTGGCAGGACACGATCGACCGTAACAAGCGGGCTTTCACGCTGGGCATTGCCGATGCCTGCACGGCGGACGAACGCGCCGCCGGCGGACGGGACGCCATTTGGGGCTGCCTGCCGTGGTCGGCCGCCTTCATCTCGTTCGTCATGCGTGCCGCCGGCATCGACCAGGCCGAGTTCCCGCCCGCGGCGGCGCATTGGAGCTATGTTGACGCGCTGGTCCAGCAGAGCGACCGGTGGGGCGCACGGGCCACCTTCCTGGCGCACGAGGTCGATGCGTATGCGCCGGCACCGGGCGACCTGATATGCGCCGACCGCAGCAGCCGCGCGCGACTTGGGGCACTGGCGCAACGCCGCCAGGAGACCGCCACCCCGCGGCCGATGCATTGCGAGATCGTCATTGCCACCAGCCCGGGCGAAGTGCTCGCCATCGGCGGCAATGTGGCCCAGGCGGTGACCGCGGTGCGCTACGCCACCGACCCGGCCGGGCGCCTGCGCCGCAACGCTCGGGCCTGGTTCGTGGTTTTCGAAAATCGCATCGGCGCGCGCTGAGCCCGCGCGAACGCCCCGCTACCAAAACGCCCCGCCACAAAAAGCGCCCCGCTACAAAAAATGCCGGGCCACTCAATCGCCGGGCCGCAACTGCATGCTTGCGCCGTAGGCCAGTATCTCTAGGTTCGCGTGTATGCGAATCGTACTATCAGCCCTGATGGCCGCGGCGGTGATCTTCACCTTTTCCGGCGGTTGTGTTCAGTTCGGCCTGCCTGAGCAATGGTGCACGGCGGTGTCCGCCGCGACCTGGGCGGTAGCGGTGCTGGCCGGCTCGGTCACCTGGCTGGAAGCCGCCGCGACGCGCGCCTGAGCTGGCCAGCACCGAAACCGCGCCCCTAACGCCCTGCCCGCGCGGGCAGGGCGGCGTCCGGCCGGCGAGCTATCTCGCGCCGAGACCCAGCTTCTGGATCAGCTCCTGCTGCTCGGCGATCAGCTGCATCGCGAAGGCGCGGTAGTCCTCGCTGTTCTTGTAGATATTCGGCTGCGACAGCTCCTCCAGCACCTTCAGGTGCATCGGCTCCTCCATGCCTTTCTTGAAGGCGTCATGCAGGATCTTCATGATCCGCGGGTCCATGCCTTTCGGCCCCGCCAAGCCATAGGGCGAGGTGGAGATGATCTTTTGCCCCTCCTCGACCAGGGTCGGCACACCCGGGAAGCGGGCCGAGCGCTCCGGCGTCCACATCACCAGCATCCGCACATTGCCGGCATCGACCAGCGAGCCGAGCCCGGCACCCGAGGCCGCCGCCTCGACGTGTTTTCCCAGCAGCGCAGCAGTGGATTCCGCCTCGCCGCGGAACGGCACCTGGGTCCACTTGATGCCCTCCGACTGGGCGATCTGTTCCATCGTGATGTGCAGCGTCGAGCCGGTGCCGGGGGTGGAATAGCGGATCGCGTGCGGGTTGGCGCGGGCGTAGCTGAGCAGGTCCTTCCAGGTCTTCCACGGCGCATCGCTCATCACGGCGGTGCCGAAGGTGTAGCCGGTGACATGGATGACGAAGCTGAAATCGGTCATCGGATTGAACGACACCTTCTGCATGTAAGGCAGGCGGAAGATGGTGATCGGCAATTGCGCCAGGGTGTAGCCATCCGGCTTGGCGGTGGCGGCCATGGTGGCGCCGCCGAGCGTGCCGGAGGCGCCCGGCTTGTTATCGATGATGATCGGCTGGCCGAGATGCTTGCTGGTGGCCTCGGCCAGCACGCGCAAATGCCGGTCCGTCGCTCCGCCGGCCGGCCATGGCACGATCAGCGTCACCGGCTTGGTGGGGAAGTTCTGCGCCCGCGCCGGCACGCCCGGCAGACACGCGGCGGCGAGCGCCAGCATGCCCAGCAAAAATCCGCGCCCGATGTGGCGTTGTGCGTTCACGATAGTTCCCCCAGGATTCCAAGCTGTCTCGTCGCATAGGTGCCACGGCAGGATCAAGCGCTGGATGCGACGGACGGCGTTTGAACCGCCCACGCCGACCGGCGTTTGAACCGCGGCGTGCCGCGTGTTAGAGCCGCGCCTCGCCCGTCTGACCCTGGGGGCGTGCCGGATCAGAGGATGGACGAGATGAAATCTGCGCTGCCGAAGATCGGCCTCAAGGCCGCATGACGATGCGGGTGCGCGCCGACAGCATCACCGCCCTGATCGCCCTGGCGATTTCCGGCTTCATCCTGTCCCAGGGTCTGGACCTCGGCCTCGGCCGCCCCGGCGACCCTGGCTCGGGCTTCATCCTGTTCTGGACCGGGGTCATCATGACCGGGCTGTCCGGCGCGCTATTTGTGCATAGCCTGTTGGCGCGCCCCGAGGATGCGCCGGGGCTGGGCGACAACTTCGCCGGGCTGCGCTGGGGCAAGGTGCTGTATGTCGTGGCGCTGCTGGTGCTCTACACGGCCGTCCTCGAGAATATCGGCTTCATCGTGGCCACCTTCGTGCTGCTGCTGGTGCTGTTCAAGACGGTGGAGCCGCAGAGCTGGCGGGCCTCGATCCTCGGCGCCGTGCTGACCACATTCGGCGCCTGGGCGGTGTTCGTCGCCTGGCTGGGCACCCAGTTGCCCACCGGCACCCTGTTTTTGGCGGACTGACCCATGGACGTTTTCAACAGCCTCTGGCTCGGCCTCGGCGTGGCCATACAGCCGATGAACCTGCTGTTCTGCTTCGCCGGCGTGTTCATCGGCACGCTGATCGGCGTGCTGCCGGGGATCGGCCCGGTGGCGGCGATGTCGCTGCTGCTGCCGATCACCTTCAACATCACGCCAGAGGCGGCGATCATCATGCTGTCGGGTATCTATTACGGCTCGATGTATGGCGGCTCGACCACCGCGATCCTGGTCAACATCCCCGGCGAAGCGGCCTCAGTGGTCACCTGCCTGGACGGCTACGCGATGGCGCGCCAGGGCCGTGCCGGCCCGGCCCTTGGCATGGCGGCGATCGGCTCGTTCATCGCCGGCACGCTGGCGGTGGTCGGGCTGATGCTGCTCGCACCCACGCTGGCGCAGGTCGCCGTCAAGTTCGGCCCCGCCGAGTATTTCAGCCTGATGGTGCTCGGCCTGACCATCCTGGTCTGGCTCAGCCAGGGCTCGATCCTCAAGGCGCTGATCATGGCCTGCCTCGGCCTGGTGCTCGGCCTGGTCGGTATCGACTCGATCAGCGCCATGCCGCGCATGACCTTCGACCAGATGCAGTTGCTGGACGGGCTCGGTCTGGTGCCGATCGTCATGGGCCTGTTCGGCATCGCCGAGATCCTGCACAACATCGAACAGCGGCTGGACCGCGAGGTGTTCCAGGCCAATGTGAAGGGCCTGATGCCGACGCGTGACGACTGGAAGCGCAGCGCCGGCCCGATTGCGCGCGGCTCGGTGCTGGGGTTCTTCCTGGGCATCCTGCCGGGCGGCGGCGCGGTGATCTCGTCCTTCCTGTCGTATGCGATGGAAAAGCGGCTTTCCAAGACCCCAGAGCGTTTCGGCAAGGGCGCCATCGAGGGCGTGGCGGGGCCAGAGACGGCCAACAACGCCGCCGCCGGCGCCGGCTTTATCCCGCTGCTGACGCTGGGCATTCCGCCGAACGTGGTGATGGCGCTGTTGCTCGGCGCGTTCATCGTGCACGGCGTGCAGCCCGGCCCGCTGCTGATGGTGCAGAACCCCACGCTGTTCTGGGGCGTGGTGGCCAGCATGTATATCGGCAACGTGATGCTGCTGGTGCTCAACATGCCGCTGATCGGGCTGTGGGTGCAGCTGCTGAAGGTGCCCTACAAGATCCTGTTCCCGATGATCCTGCTGTTCTGCGTCATCGGCGCCTACAGCGTGTCCAATCAGGTATTCGACATCTACCTGATGCTGGGCTTCGGCGTGCTCGGCTGGGCGATGAAGAAGTACGGCTTCGAGCCGGCGCCGCTGGTGCTGGCCTTCGTGCTTGGGCCGATGCTGGAAAACAACCTGCGCAAGTCGCTGATCCTCAGCCGCGGTGATTTCTGGACCTTTGTTGAGCGGCCGATCTCGGCGGTATGCCTGGGCTTGGCCGTGCTGCTGCTGATTTCGCCGCTGTTGCCGATGTTCAACAAGCAGCGCAAGGTTTTGGCCAGCGAGGAGAGCTGAGGGGCCGGCCCTGGTATCCCGTACGAGATTCGAACTCGTGTTACCGCCGTGAGAGGGCAGCGTCCTAGGCCTCTAGACGAACGGGACAGCGAGGCAGGCCAGCCTTCTAGGATGATTGGCCGGGAACATCAAGCCGCTGCGGCCGGGTTTTTGCCCTACG
>CAMBRC010000029.1 GCA_945869965.1 Asaia bogorensis | reverse complement strand
GGGGGCCGTCGAGGCCGGCATGAAGGCCTCGACGGCCCCCTCTCCCCGGAGGCGCTTAAAAAGAATGGGGGTCTGGGGCCTCAGGCCCCAGCGGGTCGAGGGCAGAGCCCTCGCCTTACTTCCGGAACGCCCCTTTGCGCTCGACCGTGCGGACCAGGCCGGCGAATTCCGCCCGGCCCCATTCGGGGGTGTTGATCCGTTTGCGCAGTCGTTCGGCGGCTTTCTGGACGACGGCGGGATCGATGGGGATGGGGGTGATGTTCATGGTGCGGGCCATGACTTCGAGTTCGCAGGCGCGTTCCATGTTCCACATGCGGTAGAAGGCGCCGTGGACGGTGGGGGCGTGGGTCAGCAGGCCGTGGTTCAGGAGGACGACGCAGCTTCCGGCCTGGCAGTTGCGGGCGAGTTCGTCGCATTCTTCCTGGGAGGCGGGGACGCCGTAGGGGTGGTAGATTACTTCGTCGAGGATTTGCAGGGCGTCTTGGCTGATTGGGCGCAGGCCGTTTTGGATCAGGGATATGCCGGCGCCTGCGCGGGTGTGGGTGTGCATGACGCAGTTGGCGGTGGCGGCACCTTTGTAGACGCCGCTGTGGATGGTGAAGCCGGCGTTGTTGAACTTGCCGCCTTCGTCCAGGACGCGGCCGTCGAGGTCCATTTTCACCAGGCTGGAGGCGGTGATTTCGTCGAACATCTCGCCGTAGGCGTTGATCAGGAAGGCGTTGGGTTCGCCGGGGACGCGGACGGACATGTGGGTGTTGATCAGGTCGGTCCAGCCGAGGTGGTCGACGACGCGGTAGAGGGCGGCGAGCTCGCAGCGCGCCTCCCACTCGGCATCGGTCATGCTGGGTTTGGGTTTCAGCGCGGCGGACATGGCGGCCTCCCTGTGTGCGACAGGTATTCTGCGCGCCCCGGCCGGGCCCGTGCAACGGTCGAGCCCGGGGTGCCGGTCAGGCCGGGGGGGGGCCTTTCGCGTTAATGCCGGCTTCGGCCGCACGCGCGGCTGAGGCAGCGACGGCATCGCGCGTGTACCGCTCATCGAGATGCGGTTCCCGGGGTGGTTCGTCCTGGGCGTTCCGGCGGCGGAACAGGCCGACGATCCAATTCCAGATGCGCATGTCCGTTCTCCCGCGTGGTGAGGTCCGGCCGGCTCTCGCTTGTCGAGTGTGCACCGACGCGTGCCGGCCACGCAACAACGACCAGTTGCAAGCGCGGTACTTGACGGCAGCGTTGATCAGGACGGTCCAGTCTAGGTGGTCGACCAGGCGGTAACGGGCGGCGAGTTCGCAGCGCGCCTTCCACTCGGCATCGGTCATCGCGGGTTGCGGACATCACTCCCGTTGCGGTTGAGATATCCCGGGCAGGTCGGGCCGACGATGCACCCATTCAGGCGGCGAGACCTTCCCTGGGCAGGGCCGCCAGCTGCACCGCCAGGTGGCGCAGACGCGGCAAGGTGGCGGCGCCGTTGGTCCAGCGCAGGCCCGGCTCTGGCGCGTGCCAACCGAAATGCAGCGCCGGGCTGTCCAGCTTCATCTCGATGCCATCGGGGATCAGCCGGCTGACCGGGCGGCCGAGGCAACGCCGGTCACCTTTACCGGGCGAGCGTTCCGCCGGCACGAAGGCGCCGGAGACCAGCCTCGCGCCCTGGACCGGTGCCGGCAAGGTGAAGCGGAGGATGTCGCCGTCACGCGTTGGGGTGTGATCCACGGCTGTCGCACCCCACCCGACGCGCAGCACCAGGTCGGGTGGCGTGCCGGCGTCCGACGTGGCGGCGTCCAACGTGGCGGCCCGCGTGTTCAGCCGGGTCTGGATCGCCGCAACGACGGGTCCCGTGGTGTACAGCGTGGCACAGGCCCGTTCGTCCCAGATGGCCCGCGCGATGCCCATCGCCCGCGCATCGTCGGCGTCGCGCCATGTGCCGTCGAAATCGCCGCGATTGCCGGTGTCGAGATAGCTCTCGCTCGGCAACCCCTCGGCCAGCACCACGTCGTGCCGCGCCAGCTCGATGTGGAAATAGGTCAGGTTGTCGCGGGGATCGCGCGCGATGCTGCGGCCGTTTTCCAGATAGCGGATGGGGATCAGCACGCCATCGACGAACACCGCGTGGTCGGGCGACAGGAACAGGTCGCGATGCGGCTGGCCCGGGGCGAAGGCGTGGGCGCGCACGCGCAGCGGCCAGGCGCTGGCGGGCTGGCGTGCGCGGCTGCAATCGACATGGCGCTGACCGATCCAGGTGATCGGTGCGAAACCCCCGTGATGCATCGTCCGCACCTCGTCGCCCGGGGCGAGGTGCTCCACTGCCACCTCGCCCCGGTTTGTGGCAATGCGGGTGCCGGCAGCGAAGCACGGCAGTACATAGTCGTTCGGCCCGTCGGTGGTGAGGGTGATCAGCTGGCCAGGGGTCAATGTGACGTTGGAAAAAATGTAGTGTGCTGGAACGTAGTTAACAGCACCTCCGTTATCCTGAAAAACGATTGCATCCGTCGTATCGAACGCCGTTGCGGTCAATCGACCGATGGATCCGCCATTATCCTCGATAATGACAGTGTCTCCCGCCGCATTTATTGTGCCAATGAGATCGACATAAAACCCCTGGTCGGACTGGACCTTGGCAATGTTGCCGGAGATGATGACTTATGCCCAGCACCATGATTCATACCTGGCGGGATAGAATACCACTGTCATGCCATGTCCCGCCGACGTTCAGGCAGCAACCGGCGCCACCATGCCGCCCGACAATGGTCCAGACATGTGAAATACTGTTTAAACCACGCCCACCCCGTCCCCTTGACGCCGGCCGCCAATCCCGGGCACCTCAACGTCATGGCACAAAATCCTCTCCTCGTCCGCTGGACCACCCCATTCGGTGCGCCACCCTTCGACGCTATTGCGCCGGCGGATTTCTCCCCGGCCTTCGACCAGGGCATGCAAGACCACTGGGCCGAGATCGAAGCCATCGCCGCCACCACGGCACCGCCGAGCTTCGCCAACACCATCGTCGCGATGGAGCGCGGCGGCCGCACCCTGGGCCGCGTCGCCGCCCTGTTCTTCAACCTGGTGAGCAGTCATGGCAACGCGGCGCTGCAAGAGGTCGAGCGCGAGATGGCGCCCAAGCTCGCCGCCCATCAGAGCCGCGTCACGCTCCACCCCGCCCTGTTCGCCCGCGTCGCCGCCCTGCATGAGCGCCGGGCAGGCCTCGGCCTGGATCCCGACGAGCTGCGCCTGCTCGAACGCAGCCATCTCGGCTTCGTGCGCGCCGGCGCTGGCCTGGATGAGGCCGGCCGCGTGCGGATGGCCGAGATCAACACCCGCCTGGCCACGCTGCACACCGATTTCGGCCAAAACGTGCTGCATGACGAGCGCGAATGGACGATGCGGCTCAGCGAAGCCGATCTCGTCGGCCTGCCCGGGTTCGTCGTTGAGGGCGCGCGCCAGGCCGCCGCCGAGCGTGGCCAGGACGGCCACCTGATCACCCTGTCGCGCTCCCTGATCGAGCCCTTCCTCACCTTCTCGCCCCGCCGCGACATCCGCGAGATCGCCTGGCGCGCCTGGGTTGCCCGCGGCATGCACGCGGGCGCGCACGACAACCGGCCGTTGATCCCCGAGATCCTCGCCCTGCGCCGCGAACGTGCCCGGCTGCTCGGCTTTGAGCACTTTGCCGATTTCCGCCTGGCCGATTCGATGGCTGGCTCGCCCGAGGCCGTCGCGCGGCTGACCGACGAGGTGTGGGAGGCCGGCCGCCGCCGCGCTGGCGAGGAAGCCCAGCGCCTGCTCGCCGTCGCCCGCCAGGACGGTATCAACGACCGCCTGGAACCCTGGGACTGGCGCCACTATGCCGAAAAGATCCGCCAATCCGAATACGACCTCGATGAGACGGTGACAAAACCGTATTTCGAACTCGGGCGCATCCAACAGGCCGCCTTCGACACCGCCACCCGGCTGTTCGGCCTGTCCTTCACCCCGCGCCCGGATGTCCCGGTCTACCATCCGGATGTCCGCGCCTATGAAGTCAGCGACACGGCGGTGGGGGGCGAGGGGGGCCATGTCGGCCTGTTCCTCGCCGACCACTTCGCCCGCCCGGACAAGCGCAGCGGCGCCTGGATGAGCAGTTTTCGAAGCCAGGAGGATATGCGCCACCATGGCGAGGAAGCCGCCGCGCCGATCATCATCAACAACAACAATTTTGCGCGCGGCACGCCGACGCTGCTGAGTTTCGATGATGCCAGCACGCTGTTCCACGAATTCGGCCACGCTCTGCACGGGCTGTTGAGCCGGGTGCGCTATCCCAGCCAGTCCGGCACGTCGGTGCGGCGGGACTTCGTCGAGTTTCCGAGCCAGGTCTACGAGCACTGGCTGGAGGCGCCGCAGACGCTGCGGGAATACGCGCGCCATCACGAAACCGGCGAGGCGATTCCCGACGCGCTGATCGAGCGGCTGCTGGCGGCGCGGACCTTCAACCAGGGTTTTGCGACCGTGGAGTTTCTCGCCAGCGCGATCCTGGACATGGAGCTGCATCTGCATCCCGCGCCGGAGGGGCTGGACGTCGAGGTGTTCGAGGCCGAGGCGTTGGCGCGGCTGGGGATGCCGGCGGAGATCGGGATGCGCCACCGGCCGGCGCATTTCCAGCACCTGTTCAGCGGCGGTGGCTATGCGGCGGGGTATTACTCGTATTTGTGGGCCGAGGTGCTGGACGCCGACGGATTCGACGCGTTCAGCGAGGCCGGCGATCCGTTCGATCCCGCGACGGCGGCGCGGCTGAAGCGGGTGCTCCAGTCGGGCGATACGCGTGATCCGATGGAGCTGTACGTCGAATTTCGCGGGCGGGCGCCGGGGACGGCGGCGCTGTTGCGGATGCGGGGGTTGGTTTAGGCAAGCGCGTTCTTTTTTGAAAAAAAGAACCAAAAAACTTTCATCCCTTTGCCGCGAGGCAAATGGATAAAAGTCTTTTTGCTTCTTTTTCTTCAGAAAAAGAAGATTCTTCCTTACCGCTTCGTCTTCGCCTTCCGCGCGGCATAGCGAGCATCCCGGGCGGCCTTCTGCTCGGCGGCGACCTGGAGCTGGCGAGCGCGGTCCTGGATGGCCAACAGGCGGGCTTCCTCGGCGGCGCGGGCGTCCTCGATCGCCTTGAGGCGGGCTTCCTCGGCCTTTTGCACTTCCTGCTCGGCCTTGATCTTGGCGCGTTCAGCCTGGCGCAGTTCGCGCGCCTCGGCGATGTCGCGGCGTTCCTCGGCCAGGGCCAGCACCCGGGGGTCGTCGGGCTTGGGTGCCTGTTTGAAGCGCTCGGCCAGCTTCTTGCGCGCTTCGGCGGCGGTGGCGGCGCGGTCTTGGAACTTGTCGCCCTTGAAAGTCATCATCGTTTGCTCATTGGAGGTTGGGATGGCCAGATAGCGCAAATCCGAGCCGGCTCCAATGCGTGCCGACGCAAGGCTCGGTGTTGGAAAGCTGGGGGGAGCGCTATTCGAGCGGCAGCCGCTTCATGACCAGGAGCGAGAAGCTGTTCGCCAGGATGCGCAGGCCGCCAGCGCCCGCCGCCCCACCATCCGGGCGGGCCACGCTGGCGACGTATTCGGCGCTGGTCAGGATCAGCCGTCCGGTGCGCCCGTCGGCCACGCCCAGGCCGGCGAAGGCGCGGGTGCCGGCGGTTTCCAGGGGTTCGAAGCGGTGCGGGTCGAGCTGGCGATACACCAGCACGCTGGCGGTGCCGGCGCTGGTGAAATAGAGCAGCCGGCTCTGGCTGTCCTGGATCACCGCATCGACCTGGCCGGGCACCAGGAAGTTGGCCATCGGCTTGCCGGTGAAGGGGTCGATCATCAGCCCCGTCGGACCGGCGGCCGGGCGGCCACCTTCGGCGGCGGCGCCGCGGCAGGCGAGCACCAGGCGCTGGGCGAAACTGTCGTAGATGGCGCTGACCGGCAGGCGGCAGCCCTCGGGCTTCCAGGTGGTTGCAACCCGGCGGGCGACGAGGTCGAGCACCACGACGGTGTCCCGGTCGGCCAGTGCCACAAAGGCCCGGCCGCGCCGGTCGGTGGCCAGGGCGACAACCGCCTTGCCGTCGAGTTCGATGGTCGCGGTGACCGTGAGCTTGGCCGGGTCGATCAGGGAAATGACGCCGCCATCGCTGGCCGCCACGACCTGTTTGGTCGCGGCGTCGTACAGGATGTGCCGGATTCCGGGCAACGGCACGCTGCCGACCGGCTTGAAGCCGCGCTGGTCGAAGACGGTGATGCCGCTGGCCATTGGGCCGCCGGGCTTGGTCTCCAGCGCATTGGCGGAGAAGCCGCGCAGGGTTTCCGGGTCCAGGGCGACGGCGATGCTGCCGGCGGTGTCGGCGATCTCGGCCAGCGGCTTGAAGCCGTCCAGCGCCAGCACGCTCAGCCCGGCGACGCCACGCGGCAGATAGAGGCGACGGTTGGCCTCGTCGACCACTGGCGTGCCCCAGCGCCCGCCGGGGCCGCGCAGTTGCATCACCGCCTCCAGGCGCAGGCCGGTCGGCTTTTCCGGCCCGGCAGCGGCGGGCGGCGCCGGACGCGACGGTGCCTGGGCCAAGGCTGGACCGGCGAGCAGCAGCGCCGCCAGCAGAAGCGCGCGCATCATGCGGCCATGTGGCGGTTGAAGGTGGCGAGGTCGGTGTTGCTGCCGCACAGCAGGACGCCGACGCGCTGGCCGGCCAGGCGCGATCGCAAGGGTCCGCAGACCGCCGCCGTGGCTGCCGCACAGGCCGGCTCTACTGCCAGTTTCAGTTCCGTGAACAGCACCGCCATGGCGGCGCGCAGGTCGGCGTCGTCGATGGTGACGAGGTCGTCGATGGCGCGGCGGCACAGGCCGTAGCTGTAGGCCTCGGTGTGCGGGGCGCACAGGCTGTCGGCGATCGAGGCCATGGCGCCCATCTTGATCGGGCCGCCGGTGGCGAAGCTCTGGGCCATGCCGTTGGCGCCGGCGGGTTCGACGCCGTAGATCGCCAGGCCGGGCATTGCCAGCTTGAAGGCGGTGGCCACGCCGGCTGCCAGCCCGCCGCCGCCGATTGGCAGCACCAGGGCGTCCAGGCCCCCGGGAGACTGGGCCGATTGCTCGGCCCATTCGGCGCCGAGCGTGGCGGTGCCGAGGATGGTGCGCAGGCCGTTGAACGGGTGGACGAAGAATTTGCCCTCGCTGGCCTGGATGTCGGCGACCATGGCGAAGCCGGTGGCGCCATCGGGGGCCAGCAGCACCTCGGCGCCGCAGGACCGGGCCAGGGCGAGGCGGGCCGGGTTGGCGCTGGCCAGCATCACCACCTTGGCCGGGACGCCGAGCTTCTGGGCGGCGTAGGCGACGGCGATGGCGTGGTTGCCGGCGGAGATGGCGGTCACGCCGCGGGATTTCTGCGCGGGGTCGAGCGCCAGGATGTTGGCGAAGGCGCCGCGTGCCTTGAAGGTGCCGGCGTTTTGCAGCAGCTCGAACTTGAATTCCAGCGTGGCGCCGTCCGGGCCCCGCTCGATGCCGGCGCGGGCGAAGACCGGGGTGGTGGCGATCCACGGAGCCAACTCCTGGCGCACCGCGGCGATCATCGCGGGCGTCGGGATGGCGATGCCGTCGATGGCGGAGATCTCGTTCATGCGGTCGGTTCCCTGTCGGTGCCCAACGCTGGGGCGAGTGCGGCATCGACCACGGCGGCGGCGTACTGCGCGGCGATGTAGGCGCGGCCCTCGGCGCCGAGCCGGTCGACCTCGGCGGGGTCGTGGTGCAGGCGGACGATTTCGCGCGCCATGGCGGCGGGATCGTCCTGGACCAGGCTGGCCAAGCCCGTCGGCAGGCCCAGCCCCTCGGCGGCGATCAGGGTGCACAGGCATGGTATCCCGGCGGCTAGGCTGTCCAGCACCTTGCCCTTGATGCCCGCGCCGAATCGCAGCGGGGCGGCGGAAATCAGCGCCCGGCCCCAGAGGTCGGCCAGTATCGGGATCTGGCCCAGCACCTCGACCGGGCCGCGCGCCTGTTGGGCGGCGGCGATCAACTCGGCGGGCATGCCACTGCCGGCCAGCAGGAAGGGGATCGCCGGGTCCTGGGCCCAGACCAGCGGCATCACCGTTTCCAGCAATTCCCACGCGGCGTCGCGGTTCGGGGCGTGGCCGAAGCTGCCGACGAAGGCCACGCCGCGCCGGCGCATGGCCCCATCTACCACAGCGGGCCCGGCCGGTGGCGGCGGGCGCACTTCCCAAGGCACCACATGCACGCGGACCCCGGGCAGCAGGGCGGCGAGGCGGGCCTGTTCCATGCTGGAATGGGTGATCGGGGCATCGGCCGCGGCGATGGCCGCCAGCTCGGCTTCGCGCAGTTCGGCGATCGCCGTATTGCCGGCGATCCCGGTGGCCAGTGCGGCCTCGCGCTCGGCACGCAGGTGGTGCAGGTCGGCGACGCAGTAGAGCAGGCGGGCGTTCGGGCACCAGCGACGGATCAGGCCGCCATATTTCAGCATCACCGCCAGGCGGTGGACGTAGACCACGGCGTAGGCGTTGCCGCCACGTCGCAGCACCTCCTCGACCGAGCCGGCCCAGGGGGCGGTCCAGGCCAGGAAGCCGGCCGCCGCCATCCGTGCCTGGGCTGTCGCGCCGGCGTCCAGGCTGTGTGCCGGGACAATCTCGACATCATGGCCGAGCCGGCGCAGCGCGTGCATGTGCGACAGGATCGCCGAGGAGCCGGCGTCGCGGTCGGGGTCGGGGAGCGATTCATCGATCACCAGCGCGCGCGGGCGGGTTCGGGCAGGGTCGTGGCCGCGCCCCAGCGCTCCAGGAATGCCGCGTGATGTGGCCGTGGCTGCGGCAGGCGCGCGGACAGCCCACGCACCAGCTCGGCCAGCAGGGCCTCCAGCGCCGGGCGGTCCGCGCCCTGCATCGCCGCTTCGACGGCATCGGCCAGGACCCGGCGCGCGGTCTCGCCGACCAGCGGGGCGCGTGGCAGCACCACTGGCGAGCCCGGCACCGGGGCGCCGTCGCCGGTCCGGCGCAGTTCCAGCACTCGTTCGACGTGTTGCGACAAACCGCCGGGGATCTGCACCTGGAACGCGTGCCGGCCGTCGCCCAGCCCGGCCTGTTCCAGGTCCGGGCGATGCCGGTCGGCGGCAAAGCTGCCCACCACGATGCCGTCCAGCACCAGCTCCAAGGCCAGGGGTTCGCCCGGGCGCGCGGGATCCATCGCCCAGCCGGTCAGGGAAAACCGGTCGGCCTGGTCGATGTGCCCGGTCAGGGCGGGAGGGGCGTTAGGGTCGGACATCTGCATCCCGTGGGGTGACGACTCATGGCCGATGCGGGGGTTGGGGGCAAGGCGGGATCGGCGGCCGGCGGTGGTGATGAATCGGCGGTGATTGACCTGCATCAACGTAATTTTCCGCTCGCGGTGCGCTGCTGCCGATTGTCCGCCAGCCCGGTTCTGGAACCCCTCGCCAATGCGCCTTCGCATCCCGGTTGCCATCGTCGTCGCGGCCATCGGGATTGGCGCGGGCTGGTGGTGGGTCACGCAGCGGCCCCTGGCGGTGGTGGTGGCCGGCATCTCCGAGGACGTGCCAGTGACTGTGTTCGGCCTGGGGTCGATCGAAGCGCGGGTGCTGTCCCGCGTCGGGTTTGAGGTTGCGGGCACGCTGGTCGACGTATTGGCCGATCACGGCGATCGGGTCGCGGCGGGCGCGGTGCTCGCCCGGTTGAACCCGGCGAGCCAGCAGGCCCGGCTGGCGCGCGCCGAGGCGGCGATCCTGTCCGTGCAGGCGGCGGTGGCCCGCGCGGAGGCGCAGCGCGAGCGGGCGGAGGCGCAGCTGACCCAGCGCCGCGCCACCGCGCAACGGCGGCGCGAGCTGGCCAGCCGCGGGGCCGGCAGCGTCGAGGCGGCGGAACTGGCGGAAACCGAGGCAATTTCGGCGCAGGGCGACCTGGCGGTGAACCGGGCCGACGCCATGGTTGCGCGCGCCGCGCTGGCGGAGGCGCAGGCCAATCTGCAAGCCGAAGGCACGACGCTGGCCAAGCACATCCTGACCGCGCCGTTCGAGGCGATGGTGATTGCCCGCACGCGCGAGCCGGGGGCGGCGCTGAACCCCGGCGAGGCGGTGTTCACCCTGTTGGCGCCCGACAGCCTGTGGGCGCTGGCCTATGTCGATGAGGGGCGCGCCGGCGACATCGTCCTGGGCCAGCCGGCGCGGGTCACTCTGCGCAGCCGGCCGGGCAGCCCGATGGACGCCGAGGTGGTGCGCATCGGCCTGGAGGCGGACCGGGTGACCGAGGAGCGCCGCGTGTATGTCCGCTGCCGGTCCTGTCCGATCGCGCCGGTGTTGGGCGAACAGGCGGAGGTGGTGATCCAGACCGGCCGGCTGGCGCGCGCCCTGCTGGTGCCGGAGGCGGCGGTGCATGGGTTCGACGGGGTGTCTGGCACCGTCTGGACGGTGGAGGATGGCCGGCTGGCGCAGCGCCGGGTGCGGTTCGCCGCCCGGCTGATCGATGCGCGGCTGGCGATCGTGGACGCAGTGCCGGAGGGCGTGGCGGTGGCGGTGCAGGTCGGGCCTGGATTTGCCGTCGGCCGAGCGGCGCGGGTCGCGCCGTGAACCTGGCGCTGGCGGATATCCGTCACAAGCTGGGGCGGTTCCTGCTGACCTGCGTCGGGCTGGGGTTGCTGATGGGGGTGGCGCTGTCGATGGTGGGCATTTACCAGGGGGTGGTGGCCGAGGCGCTGGCGTTGTCGCGGGCGCTGGATGCCGATCTCTGGGTGGTGGAATCCGGCACGCGCGGGCCGTTTGCCGAGGCGTCGCGGCTGCCGGGCGATGTTCGCGCGATGGTGCGGCGCCTGCCTGGGGTGGCCGAGGCCGGCGGCATCACGCTGCGGATTGCCGAGGCGGAGGCGCCGCAGGGCCGGTTGCGGATGCAGTTGATCGGCTATGAACCGGGCCTTCCCGGCGGCCCCTCGGCGATTGCGCAGGGGCGCGGCCTGGGCGGGGCGCGGTATGAGATGGTGGCCGACCGGCGTGCCGGACTGATCCCCGGCGCCACCGTGCTGCTGGGCGGCGACCGATACCGGGTGGTCGGCACGACGAGCGGCCTGGTTTCCTCGGGCGGCGATCCGCTGGGCTTCATCCATCTGCGCGACAGCCAGGAGCTGCAGTTCAAGCTCGCGCCGCCGGCCGCGCGCCGGGCGGCGGCGGCCGGTGCGCAGCCGGGCGGGACCGATACGGTGAACGCGGTGATCGCGCGCTTGCATCCCGGCGCCGATGCCGCGGCGGTGGCCGGCGTGGTGCGGCGCTGGAAGCACCTGACGGCGCTGACCGATGAAGAGCAATCGGACTTGCTGACCCGTTCGCTGGTGCAGCGGGCGCGCATGCAGCTTGGCCTGTTCACCGTGATGCTGCTGGTCGTGTCGGCGGTGATCATTTCGCTGATTATCTACACCATGACGATGGACAAGCTGCGCGAGATCGCCACGCTGAAGCTGATCGGCGCGCCGGACCGCACCATTATCGGGCTGGTGCTGCAACAGACGCTGCTGCTGGGCGGGGCTGCCTATCTGGCGGCGATCGGCTGGGTGTTCACGGTGCGCGATGTGTTTCCGCGCACGGTGGCGCTGGGGGTGGCGGAGGTGGTGGCGATGGCGGGGGTGATCGGGGCGATCTGCCTGTTGGCCAGCGTGCTGTCGATCCGTGCGGCGCTGCGCATCGAGCCGCAGCAGGCGTTGGGCGGCTGAGGCGTGACCGGGATGCTGATCAGGGCCGAGGGGCTCGGCAAGACCTTTGGGCAGGGTGAGACGGCGGTGCAGGCGCTGCGCGATGTCGACCTGATGGTCGCGGCCGGCGAGGTGGTGGGGCTGCGCGGGCCGTCGGGCAGCGGCAAGTCGACGCTGTTGAACCTGGTCGCCTGCATCCAGGAGCCGACGGCCGGGCGGCTGTTGCTGGACGACGCGGTGGTGTGGGACGGGCGCTACCGCATCGCCGACCTGCGGCGGCTGCGGCGCGAGCGCATCGGCTTCATCTTCCAGTTTCACAACCTGTTGCCGTTCCTCGATGCGATCGACAACGTGGCGCTGGCGATGACCTTGGCGGGGGTTTCGGCGGGCGCGGCGCGGGCGCGGGCGCGGGCGTTGCTGGACGAGTTGCAGGTGGGCCGGCGCGCGCTGGCGATGCCGTCGCGGCTGTCCGGCGGCGAGGCGCAGCGGGTGGCGATCGCGCGGGCGCTGGCCAACCGGCCGCGCATCATCCTGGCCGACGAGCCGACTGCGGCGCTGGATTCGGAGCGCGCCCGGGTGGTGATGGACCTGTTGCGCCAGGTTGCCCAGACACAGCGGGCGGCGGTGCTGGTGGTGACGCATGACGAGAAGATCTTCGACCGCTTCGACCGGCTGGTGTCGCTGCGGGATGGGCGGATCGAATAAGGGGCGTATCGAGCAGGGGCGGCCTATGCGCCCTCGACCCAGGCGCCGGGATGGAAATGGGCGTAGACGTGGCGGGCGATGGCCTTGGAGACGCCGGGGGCGGCTTCCAGGTCATGCAACCCGGCTTGCTTGATGCCGCGGGCGGAGCCGAAGTGGTTCAGCAGGGCGCGTTTGCGGCCGGGGCCGATGCCGGGAATTTCGTCGAGTTCGCTGGTGACCAGGGCTTTGGAGCGGCCGGCGCGGTGGGTGGTGATGGCGAAGCGGTGGGCTTCGTCGCGCAGGCGCTGGAGGAAGTAGAGCACGGGGTCGCGCGGCGGGAGCTGGAAGGGCGGCTTGCCGGTGCGGTGGAACCATTCGCGGCCGGCGTCACGGTCGGGGCCTTTGCTGATGCCGACGAGTTGCACATCGTCGATTCCGAGTTCGTCCAGGATGGCCTGGGCGGCGGAGAGCTGGCCGATGCCGCCGTCGATCAGGACGAGGTCGGGCCATTCGGTTTCCTGGCCGGATTCTTCGTCTTTGAGCGCACGCGCAAAGCGGCGGGTGAGGACTTCGCGCATCATGGCGAAATCGTCGCCGGGGGTGATGGCGGTCTTGATGGCGAATTTCCGGTAGGCCTGCTTGCGAAAGCCTTCCGGGCCGGCGACGACCATCACGCCGTAGGCGTTGGCGCCCGAGATGTGGGAATTGTCGTAGGTCTCGATGCGGTCCGGGGGGGCGGGCAGGTCGAACAGGGTGGCGGTGGCTTCCAGCAGCTTGGCCTGGCCGGCGGTTTCGGCGAGTTTGCGTTCGAGGGCTTCGCGGGCGTTGACCTCGGCGTGGGCGACGACGGCGTGTTTTTCGCCGCGCTGGGGGACGGCGATCTCGACCTTTTTGCCCCCCCTTCCTTCATGAACACCGAAGGTGTTGGCTTTGATCGTCAGGGCTTCGGCCACCAGCGGTTGTTCGGCGAGGGTGTGGTTGAGCAGGACCAGGGGTGGCGGGGGCTTGTCGTCGTAGAACTGGGCGATGAAGGCGGCGAGGACTTCCGGGGCCTCCTCGCCCTTGGTGTGGGTGGGGTAGTAGGCGCGGTTGCCGTTGTTGCGGCCGCCGCGGAAGAAAAAGACCTGAACGCAGCTTTGGCCGGCGATCTGCCAGACGGCGATGACATCGGCGTCGGTCAGGCTGGCGGGGTTGATGACGTCGGTGCCCTGGACGCTGGTGAGTGCGCGGATTCGGTCGCGCACTGCGGCGGCGCGCTCGAATTCCAGGGCTTCGGCAGCGGCTTCCATCTCGGTGGCGAGGTCTTTCTGCACGC
Source organism: Asaia bogorensis (assembly GCA_945869965.1). GTDB lineage: Bacteria > Pseudomonadota > Alphaproteobacteria > Acetobacterales > Acetobacteraceae > CAMDGX01. The sequence continues at coordinate 32,041 of CAMBRC010000029.1, read as the reverse complement.
TGCTGGCGCGGCCGGAGAGGAAGGCGCGGGCCTGGTCGACCAGGCCGGCATACTCGGGCTCGCTGATGCGGCCGACGCAGGGGGCGGAGCAGCGCTTGATCTGGTGCAGCAGGCAGGGGCGCGAGCGGTTCTTGAACACGGTGTCGCGGCAGGAGCGCAGCAGGAAGACGCGCTGCATGGCGGTGACGGTCTGGTTCACCGACCAGGCCGAGGCGAAGGGGCCGTAATAGCTGCCTTTGCGGACGCGGGCGCCGCGGTGCTTGGCGATCTGCGGGTAGGGGTGGTCCTCGGTCAGCACCAGCCAGGGGTATGACTTGTCGTCGCGCAGGACGATGTTGTAGCGCGGCTTGAGGCGCTTGATCAGGTTGGCTTCGAGGAGGAGGGCCTCGGCCTCGGTGTGGGTGGTGACGATCTCCATCGCCACGGTCTCGTTGACCATGCGGCGCAGGCGTTCCGGCAGGCGGGCGAGTTGGGCGTAGCTGGTCACGCGCTTTTTCAGGGAGCGCGCCTTGCCGACGTAGAGCGCGTCGCCGTTGGCCGCGAGCATGCGATAGACGCCGGGCGACAGCGGCATCGTCTCGAGCGCGGTTTCGATGACCTCTACGCCCTTTGGCACGCCCTTCGGGACGGTCGGTGGAGGCGCGTCCGGCGCGTGCGGGCCCTCGGGATCGGTCATGCGGCGCAGGTTTAGGCGGGCCGGGCGGCCGGCTCAAGCATGGCGATGCGGCGGCGCGATTTCATCCACCGATTCTGTGGATAACATTGTGGGCAAACCCCGCCGCCTGGGGTGCAAATGCCATGGAATCAGCGGCTCCGTCAGAATGCACAAAAATCAGGCATGCGACCTAAGTATTTGATATCGTTTATTCCTAACATGAATTTACTGTTAAACACTGAGGAAATGCCCACACAGCACTGTAACTCCTGCCGAACCACGCCGGAGGTGGACAAACTCAGCCGCGTACTCGCTCAATGGCCACGCCGGCGCTCTCGGTGTCGCTGAAGACGTCGAGTTTTTCGACAGTTACGCGCAGCTTTTTCACGCGTTTGTCATCAAGACAGGCGGTTGCGATCCGTTCCGCCAGCGTCTCCACCAGCCGCACATGGCCGGCGGCGACGATGGCGCGCACGGTTGCCGCCAGGTGCTGGTAATCGACCACCCGTGCCAGTTCGTCCGGGCCGACGCCGCCGGGGTCGTCGACGGCAAGGTCCAGGTTCAGCCGCACCCGCTGTGTGCTGCCTTGTTCATGGGCATGCACGCCGATGCGCGCCGCCAGCACCATGTTGCGGAGGAAGACGTGCCGCGTGCCAGACGCGGCATCTGCGTACCCGGTCATTCCTCCGGCTCCCGCCCGGTGCTGGGCGCCCATTGCAGGTGCTGTCCGCCGTCCAGCGCCAACATCTGGCCGGTCACCGAGGGCAGGGCTAGCAACATGAGCGCCGCCTGGGCCACTTCCTCCGGGGTGGTGCCGCGGCGCAGCGGGGTGGACGCCGCCTGGCGGTCGAATTGCGCCTGGGTCTGGCGGGCATTCGGCAGGGCGGGGCCGGGGCCGATGCCGAGCACCCGCACCCGTGGCGCCAGGGCCAGGGCCAGGGATTGGGTCAGCGCCCAGAGCCCGGCCTTGGACACGGTGTAGCTGACGAAATGCGGCGTCAGCGACCAGACCCGCATGTCCAGCATGTTCAGCACCACGCCCTCGGCCTCGGCCCCATTGACCAAGGGCGGCAGGGCGCGGGCGAAGTCCTGCGCCAGGACGAAGGGGGCGCGCAGGTTGGGCTCGATGTGCAAATCCCACGACGCCCGCGTGGCGTCGTCCCACTCGTCGCGTTCGAAGGTCGAGGCGTTGTTGACCAGCACGCCGAGTGGCCCCAGCGCCGCCGTGGCTGCCGCGACCAGCCCGTGCATTTCGCTTTCGCGCGCCAAGTCGGCCTGCAACACCACGGAAGGGACGCCCAGCGCGCGGATCTCGGCGGCCGTCGCCTCGGCCTCGCTGCGCCGGCTGTTGCAATGCACCGCCACGGCGAAGCCCTGGCCGGCCAGCGCCAGGGCGATGGCGCGGCCCAGGCGGACGGCGCCGCCGGTGACCAGGGCGGCGCGGGGAATGCCAGGGGCGATGGAGAAGCTTGTCATGCGAAGCGACTTACCATGGGCCGCGCCGCGTCACAGCCTCCACATTCCGGCGGGGTTCAGTCGAAATCGAGGATCTCCGACAGAAACCCCTTCTTCTTCTTCCCGTGATGGCCGTGCCGGTGGCGGTCATCATCGTCATCACGCCGCCACTGTTCCGCGGCGCGCGGCGGCGGCGCGTATCCGGCGGATGTCGGTTGCGGGGCATATCCGGTCCATCCCGAGGCCGCCGGCGGCATGGCCGGGGCGGCAGCCGGCGCGTGGCGCGGCTCGGGCGCTGTCCGTGGCGCCTCGGCGGCCTGCGAGCGCTCGATGATCTTGTCGATCTCGCCGCGGTCCAGCCAGATGCCGCGGCATTTCGGGCAATAGTCGATCTCGATCCCCTGGCGATCGGACATCATCAGGTCGACGGCGCAAAGCGGGCATTTCATGTTGGGTTGCTCCAAGCACGCGGCGATCCGACATCGCGGCCATTCCGCCAGAGGGGCCCGGATCGTCGCCCTGGAGATGGCCCGCGCTCATCGGCGATCAAGCGCATTGCGCCAGCCTTGCCGATTTGTCACCCGCGCGGCTGGTCCAGCCTCCACCCCGGCGCCATACTCCGATTCCCGCCGGAGACGCCGCCATGCCCATGCAGATCACCGTCGGCCCGCCGCAGTTGCGCGTGCATGCCGGGCAGACCGTCTGGTCGTCCGCGCCGGACGGCAGCGTTGGCCCGGAGTCCACCGGCGGATTGATCTTTCGTGACACGCGGCTGATCAGTGGCTGGGCGCTGTATGCCAATGGCGGGCCTTGGGAATTGCTCAACAGCGGTGATCTCGCGCACTACGCGGCGCGCGCGTTTCTGACCAACAGCGAGATTTCCGGGCGCGAAGGGACGATCCCGCCGCGCAGCCTGGGGCTGGTGCTCAGCCGCTGGATCGATGGCGGGGTGCATGACGACATCGACATCACCAGCCATGCGCCGGTTCCGGTACGCTTCACGCTGGAGCTTGCGCTGCGCAGCGATTTTGCCGATCTGTTCGAGGTGAAGTCGGGCAACACCAGCCGGCTGGGGCGGGTGCAGTCGGAGTGGTCCGCGGCGCACCAGACGCTGCGCACAACCTATGACAACCAGGATTTCCATCGTGGCCTGACGCTGCGCGCGCGGGCCGACTCGCCGGCGGCGTTCGCCAATGGCCGGCTGACCTTCGAGGTGGCGCTGCCGCCCGGGGGAACCTGGCACGCCTGTCTGAACTACGACCTGGAGGCGGGTGCGGATCGTCAGGCGGCGCCGCATGACTGCTTGGTCGATGCCGGTGATTCGCGGCCGGCGCGCGATCTTGCGGCGTGGCGCCGGGAGGTGACGCAGGTCGAGATCGCCAATCCGGATCAGGCACCCCATCTCCCATGGGCGTTCATTCAGGCGCGCGACGACCTGGGCGGGCTGCGCATCGCGGTGGATGACACGCTGGTGCCGGCGGCGGGGCTGCCGTGGTTCCTGTGCCTGTTCGGGCGCGACACGCTGATTACCTCGTTGCAGGCGCTGCCGCTGAGTGCGTCGCTGGCGCGCGGCACCTTGGCGGTGCTGGGGGCGCGGCAGGCGACCGGCTTCGATGCCTGGCGCGATGCCGAGCCGGGCAAGATCCTGCATGAGTTGCGCGTGGGCGAACTGGCGCATTTCAACCTGGTGCCGCACACGCCGTATTACGGCACGGCGGATGCCACGCCGCTGTATCTGATGCTGCTGCACCAGGCCTGGCGCTGGACCGGCGATCGGGCGCTGCTGGACCGGCATCTTGCCACGGCCGAGGCCTGTCTTGGCTGGCTTGACCGGCATGGCGACCGGGACGGCGACGGGTTCCAGGAATACGGCGCCCGCGGCGAACAGGGTTATGAGAACCAGGGTTGGAAGGACGCGCGGGATGCCGTGCTTTATCCGGATGGCTCGATGGTCACCAATCCCAAGGCGCTGTGCGAAATGCAGGGCTATGCCTATGCCGCGCTGACCGGGATGGCCGAGGTTTTTGCAGCCCTTGGGCGCGACGATCGGGCCGCCGAGCTGACCGCCAAGGCAGCACACCTCTACAACCGGTTCAACGAGGCGTTCTGGAACGAGGATGACGGGTTCTACGCCTTTGCGCTGGACGGCCAGAAGCGCCAGGTGCGCTCGGTGGCCAGCAATGTCGGGCATTGCCTGTGGACCGGCATCGTCCGCCCCGACCGCGCGCGGCGTGTGGCCGCGCGGCTGATGGCGCCGGACATGTTCACCGGCTGGGGGGTGCGCACCCTGTCGGCCAAGCACCCGGCGTATAACCCGATCAGCTATCACAACGGCTCGGTCTGGCCGCACGATAACGGGCTGATCGCGCAGGGGCTGGCGCGGTATGGCTTTCACGCCGAGGCGGCGCGGATTGCGCGGGGCATCGGCGACGCGGCGGCGTATTTCGCGATGAACCAGGTCCCGGAACTGTTTGCCGGCATCCCACGCAACGGCACCGATTTCCCGGTGCAGTGCCTGGGCGCCAATGTGCCGCAAGCCTGGGCGGCCGGCAGCGCGTTTTCGTTCCTGCAGGCGTTGCTCGGGCTGAACCCGGACGCCGCCGCCGGGCGGCTGCATGTCGATCCGCATCTGCCGGACTGGTTGCCCGCCCTCACGCTGCGCGGGCTGCGTGTTGGCGCGCAATCGTTCGACCTGCATTTCCGCCGTGTTGGCGCGGCGACTGAAGTCGAGGTCCTGCGCGGCGACAAGGCGGCTGTGCATGTGGGAAGCCTAGTGGCAGGGGGAATCTTCTTTTTGTGAACAAAAAGAAGCAAAAAAACTTCATCCATTGCGCGGGGCCTTTCATCCCAGGCGAAGCGCTGGAGCCCGGCTTTGCACCCGGCGTCGACTTCGCTGAATCGGATAAAGTTTTTTTGCTTCTTTTTGTTCACAAAAAGAAGACTCTTCCTGCCGTTTGACTTCCGGCTTGGTTGACACCTCGCCTTGGCGGCGCCCAACTTTCCGGCGGATGCTGTGCGGGAGGATGAACGATGGCTCACGATGAATCGGGCGAACCCAAGGGCCTGCGCAGCCGGCGTTGGTTCGACAATCCCGGCAATCCCTCGATGACGGCGCTGTACCTGGAGCGGCAGCTGAATTTCGGGCTGACGCGCGAGGAGTTGCAGAGTGGGCGCCCGATCATTGGGATTGCGCAGACGGGCAGCGATATTGCGCCGTGCAACCGGCATCATATTGCGCTGGCGGCGCGAACCAAGGACGGGATTCGCGATGCGGGGGGGATCCCGCTGGAGTTTCCCATTCATCCGATCCAGGAGACGCTGAAGCGGCCGACGGCGGCGCTGGACCGGAACCTGGCGTATCTCTCGCTGGTGGAGGTGCTGCATGGGTATCCCATCGATGGGGTGGTGCTGACGACGGGGTGCGACAAGACGACGCCGGCCTGTTTGATGGGGGCGGCGACGGTGAATATTCCGGCGATTGTGCTGTCGGGCGGGCCGATGCTGGATGGGTGGTGGAAGGGGCGGTTGTCGGGGTCGGGGACGATCGTTTGGGAGGGGCGCAAGCTGCATGCGGAGGGGAAGATCGACTACGACGAGTTCATGGAGATGGTGTGTTCGTCGGCGCCTTCGGTGGGGCATTGCAATACGATGGGCACGGCGACGTCGATGAATTCGCTGGCCGAGGCGTTGGGGATGTCGTTGCCGGGGTGTGCTGCGATACCCGCACCTTACCGCGAGCGCGGGCAGATGGCGTATTACACCGGGCGGCGGATGGTGGAGATGGTGCGGGAGAATTTGCGGCCGTCCGACATCATGACCAAGAAGGCGTTCGAGAACGCGGTGGTGGCGGCGGCAGCACTTGGGGCGAGTTCGAATTGCCCGATCCATATGGTGGCGATCGCGCGGCATATGGGGGTGGAGCACACGCTGGATGATTGGCAGCGGCTGGGGCCGGAAATTCCGTTGCTGGTGGATTTGCAGCCGGCGGGGCGGTTCCTGGGCGAGATGTTCCATCGCGGCGGGGGCGTGCCGGCGGTGCTGAAGGAACTGGCGAACGCCGGCAAGTTGCATCTGGATGTGATGACGGTGAGCGGGAAGACGTTGGGGGAGACGCTTGAGTCGGTGCCGGATGGGGATCGGGAGGTGATCCGGTCGTACGGGAAGCCGATGCTGGAGCGGGCGGGGTATGTGGTGCTGTCGGGCAATATCTTCGACAGCGCGGTGATGAAGATCAGTGTGATCGACAAGGAGTTTCGCTCGCGGTTCCTGTCCGATCCCTCGCGGCCGAATGTGTTCGAGGGGCGGGCGATCGTGTTCGAGGGGCCGGAGGATTATCACGACCGGCTGGATGATCCCGCGCTGGCGATCGAGGAACAGTCGATCTTGATCATCCGCAATTGCGGGCCGGTGGGGTATCCCGGCAGTGCCGAGGTGGTGAACATGCAGCCGCCGGCGCGGATGCTGAAGGAGGGGATCAACGCGCTGCCGACGATGGGGGATGGGCGGCAGAGCGGGACGTCCGGGTCGCCGTCGATCCTGAACGTGTCGCCAGAGGCGGCGGTGGGCGGCGGGTTGGCGCTGTTGCGGACGGGGGACCGGATTCGTATCGATCTTAATACGCACAAGGTGGATGTGTTGCTGCCGGAAGGCGAGATGGATGCGCGGCGGGCGGCCTGGGTGCCGCCGGCTCTGGTGAGCAAGACGCCTTGGGAGGAAATCTACCGGAGCATGGTGGGGCAGTTGGGGACTGGGGGGTGTTTGGAGTCGGCTACGCTGTATCTCAATATCCTGGAGACGCGGGGGGAGAGCCGGGACAACCATTAAGGGAAGACGTTCTTTTTTGAAAAAAAGAACCAAAAAACTTTCATTCATTTGGTTCGGTGCCAGTTTTGGTTGCCCGGCCCAATGAATGAAGTCTGTTTGCTTCTTTTTCTTCAGAAAAAGAAGACCTTCCTTTGCTGATCTCTTCCCCTCGCGCCTCGTTGTTCAACGTTCTTTGGTGATCGGACCAAGCCCATGCGCCTAAAAGGCAAGACCGCCTTCGTGACCGCCGCCGCCCAGGGAATTGGGCGCGCCACCGCCTTGGCCTTCGCGGCGGAGGGGGCGCAGGTTTATGCGAGCGACCTCAATGCCGCGAAGCTGGCCGAGATTGTGGGGCCGGGTATTCGGACTTTGGTGCTGGATGTGCGCGACACCGCGGCGGTGCGCGCGGCGGCCGAGGCGATCGGGCCGGTGGATGTGTTGTTCAATTGCGCGGGGTTTGTGCACCAGGGGTCGGTGCTGGAGGCCAGCGAGGCGGAGTTTGATTTCGCCTTTGACCTCAATGTGAAGTCGATGATGCGCACCAGCCAGGCGTTCCTGCCGGGGATGCTGGCGAAGGGCGCGGGATCGGTGATCAACATGGCCAGCGTGGCGAGCTCGGTGAAGGGGATTGTTAACCGCTTCGTCTATGGCGCGTCCAAGGCCGCCGTGGTGGGGCTGACCAAGTCGATTGCCGCCGATTTTGCGACGAAGGGGGTGCGCTGCAACTGCATCTGTCCGGGCACGGTGCAGTCGCCGTCGCTGGACGAGCGGATCGCGGCCAATGCGGCGGCGGCGGGCTCGTTGGAGGCAGCGCGGGCGGCGTTTATTGCGCGCCAGCCGATGGGGCGGCTGGGCCGGGCGGATGAGATCGCGGCCTTGGCGGTGTATCTGGCCAGCGATGACAGCGTGTTTGTGACCGGGCAGGCGCTGGTGATTGACGGCGGCATCTCGCTGTAGTCTGTCGGGGTATTCTGTCCAACCGAGGAAATCGACCATGAAGCTCGTTCGCTATGGCGCCCCTGGCGCGGAGAAGCCGGGTGTGCTGGATGCCGATGGCAATCTGCGCGACCTCTCGGACATCGTGTCCGATATCGACGGCAGCACCTTGTCGCCGGCGGGACTGGCGAAGATCGCCGGGGCCGCGGCCGCGACCTTGCCGTTGGTGCGCAGCAGCCCGCGGATTGGGCCGTGCATCGCGCGTCCGCTGAATTTCGTCTGTATCGGACTGAACTATGCCGATCACGCGGCGGAGACCGGGGCGACGCCGCCGAGCGAGCCGATCATTTTCCTGAAGTCGCTGGGGGCGTTCCAGGGACCGAATGATGATGTGGTGATCCCGCGCGCTTCGACCAAGCCGGATTGGGAGGTGGAGCTGGGCATCGTGATCGGCAGCAAGGCGAAGTATGTGTCCGAGGCCGATGCGATGAACCATGTGGCCGGGTATTGCGTGGTCAACGATGTGAGCGAGCGGAATTTCCAGTCCGAGCGGCCGGGCGGGCAGTGGGACAAGGGCAAGGGGTGCGACACGTTCGGGCCGACCGGGCCGTGGATGGTGACCAAGGACGAGGTGCCGGATCCGCAGGCGTTGGGGATGTGGCTGGATGTGAACGGCGAGCGGATGCAGACCGGGAACACCAAGACGATGATCTTCAACGTGGTGCAGATCGTGAGCTATGTGAGCCAGTTCTTCACGCTGTACCCTGGCGATCTCATTGCCACCGGCACGCCGCCGGGGGTGGGGATGGGCAAGAAGCCGACCCCGATCTGGCTGAAGGCGGGCGATGTGATGACGCTGGGGATCGACGGGCTGGGCGAACAGAAGCAGAACGTGCGGGCGGATTAAGAGCGGGAAGCGCGTTCTTTTTTGAAAAAAAGAACCAAAAAACTTTTATCCGTTTGCGCCCGGCCTCATGGTTAGGCTGGGTGCAAATGGATGAAAGTCTTTTTGCTTCTTTTTCTTCAGAAAAAGAAGATTCTTTCTCTCTGACTGGCCGATAGGGCGGTGCCCATGGATTTTTCCATCCTGCTGGTATTCTGGGCCGGGTTCGGGCTGGCGCTGCTGTCGCCCGGGCCGAATTTTGCGATGCTGTTGGGCACGGCGGCGCGGGACGGGCGGGGGCCGGCGTTGCGCTGTGCGGCGGGGATGGCGGCGGGCGAGTTGGTCTGGGGGTTTGCCGCGGTCTGGGGGGTGGCGGCGTTGGCGCTGGCGCATCCTGGGGCGATGGCGGCGGTGCGCTGGGCGGGGGGGACGTTTTTGTTGTTCCTGGCGGTGCAGAGTTGGCGGGCGGCGTGGCGCGGGGCGGAGGTGGAGGTGTGGACCGATGTGCGGCCGCCGATCCTGTTGCCGCGCGGGCGGGATTTTGGCCGCGGGTTGGCGGTGATGGTGCTGAATGCCAAGGCGGGGGCGTTCTGGGTGGCGTTGGCGGGCGTGTTGGTGAGCGGTGGGGCGAGCGGGGCGGTGGTGGTGACCGGTGTGGTGGGGGCGGCGGTGATGTCGCTGGCCTGGCATGGGGCGTTGGCGGTGGCGCTGTCGGCGGAGGTGGTGACGCGGGTGTATCGGCGGATTCAGCGCGGGTTTGATGCGGTGTTGGGGACGGTGCTGGCGGGGCTGGGCGTGCGGCTGTTGGCGTCCTGAGTGCCATGACTCCCGCGCGCTGGGTGGGGCTGCTGATCCTGGGGACGGCGCTGGTGCGCGTTTGGCTGGGGTGGGCGGTCGGGCTGGGGGTGGATGAGAGCTACATGGTGGCGGCCGGGCGGGAGATGGCCTGGGGGTATTTTGATCATCCGCCGTTGGCGTGGTGGTTGTCGGCGGGGGTGGCGCGGCTGGTTGGCAGCGAGGCGGCGGTGGTGGTGCGGCTGCCGTTCATTGCGCTGTTCGGGGTTTCGACCTGGTTGATGTTTGTGCTGGGACGCGAGCTGTTCGGCGCGCGGGCGGGGCTTTGGGCGGCGGTGACGCTGAACATGGCGCCGGTGTTGGGGGTGACGACGGGGGGGTGGGTGCTGCCGGATGGGCCGCTGGTGGCGGCGTTGCTGGGGTTTGGGGTGTGTTTTTGGCGGGCGATCGAGCGTGAGGGGTGGGGGTGGTGGATTGGGGCCGGGGTTTGTGCCGGGTTGGCGATGTTGTCGAAATACACGGCGGTTTTGGCGTTTGGGGGCGCGCTGGTGGCGCTGGTGACGCTGGATCGGCGGTGGTTGGGGCGGGTTCAGCCTTGGGTGGCGGGGCTGGTGGCGGTGGCGGTGTTTTCGCCGGTGGTGGTTTGGAACGCGGGGCATGGCTGGGCGAGTTTTGCGTTCCAGGGCGGGCGGGCGGGGGTGCGCAAGCTGGATCTGGCGGCGCCGTTGGTGACGATTGGCGGCGAGGCGTTGTTTTTGTTGCCGTGGATCTGGCTGCCGTTGGCGGTGCTTTGGGCGTGGGCGTTGTGGCGTGGGCCGCAGGAGAGGGCGCCGTGGTTGCTGGCATGGCTGGGGTTCGGGCCGATCGTGTTGTTCGTGGTGATCTCGGCCTGGTCGCCGCGGGTGCTGTACCACTGGGCGGCGCCGGGGTATCTGTTCGTGTTTCCGCTGTTGGGGCGGTGGATTGCGGCGCGGCTGGATGAGGGGTCGGTGGCGGTGCGGCGCGGGCTGGCGGGGACGGCTTGGTTCCTGGTGGTGGGGTTGGGGCTGGGGGCGGCGGAGCTGAATATGAATGTGCTGCGGCTGCGTGGGGATCCGCTGCGGCAGGGGTTGGATTGGACGCCGTTGTGGGCGGCGCTGGATGCGCGCGGGCTGCTGGAGCGGCCGATCATGGCGCCGAGTTGGGCGGATGCCGGGAAGTTGGATTTTGCGCTGGGGGGTGCGCCGCGTGTGTTTTGCCTGAACGTGGATTGCCGGCAGTTCGGGTTTCAGACACAGACGGCGGGCGCGTGGGTGGGGTGGGATGTGTTGATCCTGGCGCCGCGGCAGGATGCGGGGCGGATTCGGGCCAGTTATGGCGGGCTGTTCGAGAGGATCGAGACGCTGCCGCCGGTGGTGTTTGGGTTGCCGGGGCGGGCGGCGGTGGAGATGGGGGCTTATGTCGGGCGGGGGTTGCGCGCGATCCCGCGTTGACCAAAGCTGTGGCTCGCTGAGGAGATCGCCGATGGCCTTCGTTTGTACCATCCCCGCCGTTCCGAGTACGGTACGCGACGACGACGATGTCCGCATCACGCGCTGGGATTTTGCGCCCGGCGCGGTGACCGGCTGGCACCAGCATATGTGGCCGTATTTCGTCGTGCTGCTGACCGAGGGCATCATGAAGGTGCATAACGGCAAGGAGGTCACCGAGACCAAGGTGGAGGTGGGCACTGCCTATGGCCGGCCGTTTGGCGCCGAGCATGATGTGATGAATGGCGGCGACAAGCCGTTGGCGTTCATCGAGATCGAGCTGAAGCGGCCGCAGGCGGTGGTGTATCCGCCGGCATGACAGCGTTGCCGATGCTGCGGCGCCTGGGGTTCTTCACCCGCGTGCTCGACGAAGCGGGGCCGGCGGAGCGGTATCGGCTGGCGACCGAGCAGATTGTCCATGCCGAGGCGTGCGGGTTCGATTCCGCCTGGGTGGCGCAGCATCATTTCCATGAGGGCGAGGGCGGGTTGCCGGCGCCGCTGGTGTTCCTGGCGCATGTCGCGGCGCGGACGACGCGCATCCGGCTGGGGACGGGGATCATCACCCTGCCGCTGGAACTGCCGATCCGGGTGGCCGAGGATACCGCGGTGCTGGACATGCTGTCCGGCGGGCGGCTGGAGGTGGGCATCGGGCCGGGCGGCAACATGGCGGCGTTCCGGGCCTTCGGGTTGGACAGTGCGGAGCGCGGGACGATCACGGCGGCGCATCTGGTGCTGTTGCGCGATGCCTGGGCCGGACGGGCCTTGCCGGGCGGGGATGCGATGTATCCCACCCATCCCGGGCTGGACGGTCGGGTGTGGCAGGCGAGCTTCGGGGTGGAAGGGGCGCGGCGGGCCGGGCTGGCGGGGGATGGACTGCTTTTGTCGCGCACCCAGCCGCGGCCGGATGGCAACTGGGCGATGAGTCTGGCGGATATCCAGGTGCCGATGCTGGATGCGTATTTCGACGCTTTGCCGGCTGGGGTGGCGCCGCGGGTGCTGGCCTCGCGCAGCGTGTTCGTGGCCGATGATCGGGCGGAGGCGCTGCGGCTGGCGGAGCTTGGGTTGGGGCGGATGCGGCCGCGCCTGGCGGCGGCGGGGCATCCGGCGGCCAATGGCACCGTGCACGACCTGATCGCGGCGTATGACGTCCATGTCGGCACGCCCGAGGATGTTGTGGTGTCGTTGCGCGCGGATGCGACGATGCTGCGGGCGACCGATCTGGCCGTGCAGGTGCATTCGATCGATCCGCCGCATCCCGTGGTGTTGCGCTCGATCGAGTTGGTGGCGCAGCGTGTGGCGCCGGCGCTGGGCTGGGCGGGCGGCGCGATGCGGAGGGTGGCATGAGTGACGATGTGATCGACCGGCTGGCCGGGATCGGCCCGGGCTCGGGGTTGGATGCGGTGCGGCGGCAACGCATGGACGCGCGAATGCATGCGCAGACGAGTTTCGACGGGCTGTTTTCGCCGGTGGATGCCAGCACGTTCAGCGTGACCGAGCGCTGGGCGGTGGCGGCGTTCCTGGCGCTGCTGCACAACCAGCAAGAGGCCGCTGTGTTCTATGCCGAAGGGCTTGCGGCGCGTGATGCCGGGTTGGCAAAGGCGGTGCAGGCCGAGGCCGAGCGGGCCACAGCGCGCGGGCCATTCGGGCGGTTTCCAGCGGGGCCACTCTCGGCCGAAGACAGTGCGGGTCTCGTGCATCATGCCGATCGGGCGGCCCTGGGCGCGCGGCTGGCGGCGGCGCTGGATCATGCGCACATGCTGTTGTTCCACCCGCGCGATGCCGCACCGGAATGGCTACAACGCCTGGTGGATGCCGGCTGGACCACGCCGGCGATCGTGACACTGTCCCAGCTCGTCGCCTTCCTGTCGTTTCAGATCCGCGTGGTCGCCGGCTTGCGCGCCATGCAGCACGCCGCATGAGGACCGCATGACCGATCCCGTCTACTCTCCCGAGGGCCACGCGATCCCCAACGTCTTCACCCGCGACATGCTGGACTGGCTGCCCTGGCTGGAGCCGATGGCCGAGGCCGACCTCACGCCGCGCCACATGGACGGGCTGGTCGACGCCTCGCGCGCCAAGTCGGCCTATTTCCGCCTGCTGGCGCATGACCCCGAGGTGCTGGGCGCGCGCACCCGGACGGACAAGGACATCTTCTACAACACCAAGGCCGGGCTGCCGCGCGCCGAGCGCGAATTGGCGGCGACGGCTGCGTCGCGGCTCAATGGTTGCATCTACTGCGCCTCGGTGCATGCCCGTCACGCCACCACCTATGCCAAGCGGGGCGACGACGTGCAGCGGTTGCTCGATGAAGGGGTGGGTGCGGATCTTGGTGAGCGCTGGAACGCTGTTGTCGCCGCGTCCGTGGCCCTCACCGAGATGCCGATGAGCTTCGGGCCTGCCCATGTCGCCCGGCTGCGGGCCACCGGCATGGACGATCTTTCCATTGCCGATACCATCCAAGCCGCCAGCTTCTTCAACTGGGCCAACCGGCTGATGTTGTCGCTCGGTGAACCGACGCCGCAGCCGGGGAAGTGAAGGAAGCAAGGCGAGGGCTCTGCCCTCGACCCGCTGGGGCCTGAGGCCCCAGACCCCCATCCGTTAAACGTCTTCGGCCAAGGGGGCGCTTATGGTTGAGGGTCCAGGGACCTCGGGTCCCTGGTGGGGTCCGGGGCAAGGCCCCGGCCTTGTTTCCCTTACCCCCGCGGCAGCCGCACGGTGAACCGGGCGCCCCGGATCTGCCCGTCGGCGCCGCGCAGGTTCTCGGCGATGATCCGACCCTTCAGCGCTTCGACGATCAGCCGGCTGATGGACAGGCCGAGGCCGGAGTGTTGGCCGAAGCGTTCGCCTTGCGGGCGTTCGGAGTAGAAGCGGTCGAAAATGCTTTCCAGCTTGCCTTCGGGAATGCCTGGGCCTTCGTCTTCGACGGAGATGGCGATGTCTTGGCCGTCGGGGATGGCGGCCAGGGTGATGCGGCCGCCGGGGGGCGAGAAGCTTTGGGCATTGCCGATCAGGTTGCGCAGCACCTGGACCAGCCGGTCCTCGACGGCCCGGACGACGGCCGGTGCCCGGGGTTCGGCCAGGATCATGCGCGAGCTGGTGTCGGTGCGGGTGGCTTCGTCGATCTCGACCAGCACTTCGAGGATGGGGGTCACGTCCACCGCCTCGGTGGCGGCGCGCGACAGTTCGGCGTCGATGCGCGAGGCGTCGGAGATATCGCTGATCAGGCGGTCGAGCCGGGCGACGTCGTCGGCGATGATGGCGAGCAGGCGGCGTTGTTTTTCCGGCTCCTCGATGCGGCGCAGGGTTTCGATGGCGCTGCGGATCGAGGAGAGCGGGTTCTTGATCTCGTGCGCCACGTCGGCGGCGAAGCGCTCGGTGGCGTCCATGCGTGTCCACAGCGCCTGGGCCGAGTCGTCGAAGGCGTGGGCCAGTTCGCCGATTTCATCGCGGCGCGCCAGCAGCCGGGCGGGCACCGCACCGGCGCGGCCGCGGCCTTCGCGCATCTGCTCGGCGGCACCGGCCAGGCGCAGGATCGGCCGCGCGATGGTCAGCGACAGGTACCATGACAGGGCGACGGTCAGGGCGAGGGCGAGCGAGAACAGGCCGAGGATCGACAGACGGACGGCGAGCAGGCTGTCATCGACCTCGCGCGCCTCGCGGGTCAGCAGCACGATGCCGACGGTGGTACGGTTGCGCACCACCGGCTCGGCGACGGAGACCAGCAGGCGGTTATCCGAGGTGCGGCGGATATAGGGCGGGGTTTCGCGGCTGTTGGCGGTGCCGGAGAGGCGGATTTCCTCCTTCACATCCGGCTGCCAGTCGGGGCCGGCGGCGGTGGACGAGATGTCGAGCCGGGTGCGGCGGGTCTGGGCGGGCAGCCAGTCGAGCAGCCGGTCGTAGATCGCCTCGATGGTGCCGACCACGGCGCCGCGTTCCGCCGCTGGGGCGAGCTGTTCGGTGAAGACGGTGCCGCCGGCGCCCTGGCGGATGCGGGTGTCGACCACTACGGCACCGTCGGGGGCGTAGAGCTTGGCCTGGACGTTCGGGCTCGGCTCGGTCAGGCGGCGCAGCATCGGGCGGGCCTGGTCGGTGACCAGGCGCGGCGGCTCGGTGCCTTCCTCGCGCACCGCGGCCTCGCCCAAGGCGCCGGCGTAGATCTTGGCCTGCTGGCGCAGGGCGCCGACTTCGGCTTCCAGCAGGCCGTTCTGGTACTGATCGAGATAGAGCAGGGCGGCCAGCAGCAGCACCAGCGGCATCGCGTTGACCAGCAGGATGCGCCGCATCAGCGGCGATACCCAGCGCCAGCGCAGCGCCCGCGTCACCGCCGGACGCATCACCGCGGCCGCGCTTTCAGGCAATTCGCGGCTCCATGCGACGGCACGCGCCCATGCGTCAGGCTTCCTTGTAGCGGTAGCCGATGCCGTAGAGGGTTTCGATGGCGTTGAACTCCTCGTCCAGGTTGCGGAACTTCTTGCGAACCCGCTTGATGTGGCTGTCGATGGTCCGGTCGTCCACATAGATGTTCTCGCCATAGGCTGCATCGATAAGCTGATCGCGCGACTTCACCATGCCGGGCCGGGTGGCCAGGGCCTTGACCAGCAGGAACTCGGTGACGGTGAGTTGAATGTCCTTGGTCTTCCACAGGCACTGGTGCTTGGTCTCGTCCAGCACCAGGTCGCCGCGGCTCATCACGCCGGAGGGGGTGGCGCCGGAGCCCTCGGCCCGGCTGGCCTCGTTGCGGCGCAACAGGGCGCGGATGCGTTCGAGCAACAGGCGCTGGCTGAACGGCTTGGTGATGTAGTCGTCCGCGCCCAGGCGCAGGCCCATCACCTCGTCCACCTCCTCGTCCTTGCTGGTCAGGAAGATGACCGGCAGCGAGGTGCGCTGGCGCAGGCGCTGCAACAGCTCCATGCCGTCCATGCGCGGCATCTTGACGTCGAGCACGGCGAGATCGACCGGGCGGGCGGTGATGCCCCGGAGTGCCGATTCGCCGTCCGTGTAGGTGCGAACCAGGTAGCCCTCCTGTTCCAGCGTCATGGACACGCTGGTCAGGATGTTCCGGTCGTCGTCGACCAGTGCGATGGTCTGCTTCATCTGTGGTCCCTTTCCGGGGTGCCAGCTTTGGCTTGGCGGGATGAAATGTGGCACGCGATTGTGGCTCAACTAGGATGGAGGGTGAACAAATTATGGCAGCAGGTCCCGAGGCATCCCGAGCCGCCGATCTGTGGCAGGCGCGCACCCTGCTGCGCGCGGCGCGGGTGGCGACATTGGCGACGCAAACCGGTGGCCAGCCCTTCACCGCACTCGTGACGCCGGCGACGGCGCCGGATTCTTCGACGTTGCTGCTGCTGTCGACGCTGTCCGAGCACACGCGCCATTTGATGGCCGAGCCGCGCTGCGCATTGATGGTGGCGGGCGCGGCCACGACGGAAAATCCGCAGACAGCACCTCGCATCACCGTGACCGGGCTGGCGGAGCTGGCGCCCGATCCCGCGTTGAAGGCGCGCTGGCTTGCCGTCCATCCCTATGCCGCGCTGTATGCCGGGTTCGGCGATTTCGCGCTGTGGCGGGTGCGGCCGATGGCCGGGCTGTTCGTCGGTGGCTTCGCGCGGGCGACCCGGCTGCGCCAAGCCGATCTGGTGCCCGACCCAGGCTCGGTCGCGGCGATCGCGGCGGCCGAGGCGGAGATCATCGCGCATTGCAATGCAGACCATGCGGATGCGATGGGCGAGCTGGCCGATGCTGCTGGGGCCGATGCTGTTGGGGCGTGGCGGATGGTGGCGGTGGATGTGGACGGGTGCGACCTTGGTGGCGATGCAGCAACACTGCGGGTACCATGGTCGGCGCCCGTGGCCGATGCGCATGGGGTTCGCAAGGAGTTGATCGCGCTGCTGCGGCGTTTGCGACTGCCACGCAACTGACACACTCGGCTCCTATGGACCCGCGCGAACACGGACTGTATCACCCATAAGCACGGGTGCCGCGGGTTGTGGCATGTGTGGGATACGTCCACGGGAGCAATATCCTTGTCCACCGCCTCGGCCGCGCAGGCCAACAAAGCTGCTGCGTTGTCCGGCTCCGGCATTGTTGCCGGCCGCGACGTCTATGCCAACCAGACCGCGCCCGCCCTGATGGCCGCCGCGATCCGGCGCGACGAAGGCACGATGTCCGCCGACGGAGCCCTGCTGGTGCGCACCGGGCAGCACACCGGCCGCTCGGCGCAGGACAAGTTTGTCGTCGACGAACCCTCGACCAGCGCCGAGATCTGGTGGGGCAGCGTCAACAAGAAGCTCGCGCCCGAGAAGTTCGCCGTGCTCACCGGGCGGGTGCGCGCCTATCTCCAGGGCCAGGAGCTGTTCGTCCAGGACCTCTATGCCGGCGCCGACCCCGCCCACCGCATCCGCGTGCGCGTGGTCACCACCCAGGCCTGGTCGGCGCTGTTCGCGCGCAATATGTTCATCCGGCCAGATGAAAGCGCCTTGGACGGCTTCGAGCCCGACTACGTCATCCTGCACGCGCCGCAGTTCGAGGCCGACCCAGCGATCGACGGGGTGCGTACCAGCACCGCCATCGCGCTGTCCTTCGAGCAGAAGCTGATCGTGATCTGCGGCACCGAGTATGCCGGCGAGATCAAGAAGTCGATCTTCACGGTGATGAACTGGCTGCTGCCAGCCAAGGGTGTGCTGCCGATGCATTGCAGCGCCAATGTCGGCGCAGAAGGCGATGTGGCGCTGTTTTTCGGCCTGTCCGGCACCGGCAAGACCACGCTCAGCTCCGATCCCGCCCGCCCGCTGATCGGCGATGACGAACATGGCTGGTCACCCGACGGCGTGTTCAACTTCGAGGGCGGCTGCTACGCCAAGGTGATCAACCTGAGCCAGGAAGCCGAGCCCGAGATCTGGGCCGCCAGCCACCGCTTCGGCGCGGTGCTCGAAAACGTCGTGGCCGACCAGCATGGCCGGCTGGACCTGGCCGACGAAAGCCTGACCGAGAACACCCGCAGCTGCTATCCCGTCGATTTCATCCCCAATTGCCTGCCGTCCGGCCGCGGCGGCATCCCCAAGAACGTTGTCATGCTGGCCGCCGATGCCTTCGGCGTGCTGCCCCCGATCGCCCGCCTCAGTCCGGCGCAGGCGATGTACCACTTCCTGTCGGGCTACACCGCGGTCGTCGCCGGCACCGAGAAGGGCGTCACCACGCCGCAGGCCACCTTCAGCGCCTGCTTCGGCTCGCCTTTCCTGCCGCGCCGGCCGGAGACCTATAGCCGCATGTTGGCGGACCTGATCGCCCAGTACGGCGCCGAATGCTGGCTGGTGAACACCGGCTGGAGCGGCGGGGCCTATGGCGTGGGAAACCGCATGCCGATCCGCCACACTCGCGCCCTGCTGCGCGCGGCGCTGGACGGCACGCTGGCGCACGCGAAGTTCCACCGCGATCCGTTCTTCGGCCTGCTGATCCCGGACTCGGTGCCCGGCGTGCCGGCCGAAGTGCTGGACCCGCGCCAGGCCTGGGCCGACAAGGCTGCCTATGATGCGGCGGCGCGGGGCTTGGTGGCGCGGTTCGAGGCGAATTTCGCGCCGTTTGCGGAGCATGTGGGTGAGGAAGTGAAGGCGATCGCGCTGCGCGCAGCCTAGGGCCAGGGCGTTGCCCTGGACCCTTAAATAATAAGGTCCAGGGGCTTGGCCCCTGGCGGGTCTGGGCGGAGCCCAGCCTTCCTTACTTCCCCGGCCGCGCCAGCAACCCGGTAACATAGGGAATGCCCTGCGCGTGGGCCCAATCCAGCGCGCCGGAGGTGTCGACTCCCGCCAGGACGGTGTTTTTCGCCGGTAGTCCGAGGCTGGCCAGGGTGGTGGCGGCCAGCTCCGGTTGCCAGGCCAGTTCGACATGGTCGATGCCGGTGGCGTCCGGGGGGAAGGCGCCGGCGATGGAGGGCGCGATGCCGGCGAGCAGGATACGGTAGCCGCGGGCCTGGGCGAAGTCACGCGCGAACAGGAAGGCGGGGGGGTCGGACAGCACGTCCTCGGGGCGCAGCGCGATGGCGACGTGACCGCGCAGGCGGGTGGGCAGGGCGGCGTCGAAGCGCAGGAAGGCGGGCGACAGGACGGAGGCGATGTTGAGGGCCGCGGCAAAGGGGCCGGCGCCGTCGAGCTCGTGGGGGGCGGCGAGGAGGGCCATCATGCGGCGGTCGAGCACGCGGGTCAGGCGGCGGAACAGCCAGGGATCGGCCTTGAGGTCGCGGTCGGGGGCGAGGGTTTCGGCGATTTCGGCGAGCGAGAACTGCCGGGTTTCCCAGGCCAGCTTGAGGCCTTGGCCGGGGACCAGTGCACAGACCGGGCGGCGGCGGGCGAAGCGGGACAGATCGGCGCGGGACAGGGCGGCTTCCAGGGCGGCCAGGGTGGTGGTGTCGAGCGGGGTGTGCGGGGCGGTCGGGCGCGGGACGGGGGGCGGCTGGCGGCTGGCGGCGATGGCGGCGAGCAGCAGGTCGGCTTCTTCCGGCAGTCCGAAATGGCGGGCGATTGCGTCGGGATTGAAGTTCGCCACCTCCGGAACGTTTGGCGTGCCGGCAAACAGGGTGTCCAGCCGGCTCAGGCTGTCGGCCAGGGCGGCGCTGGCGGTGCCGCGCCAGATCACGGCGGCGTCGTGGTTGGGCAGCACGAATAGCCGGGCGCGGTCGGCCATGGTCAGCGGCTCCAGCGCCTCGACGGCCAGGCGCAGGTGGTGCGGCTGCGCCATGGCGCGCGGCAGGGTGGACAGGCGCAGCAGCAGAGCCTGACGGGCGGTGCCGGTGGACAGGGTCTCGTGCACCAGGGCTTCGAGCTGGCGGGCGGCCTCGCGCGCAGGCGGGGACAGGCGAAGCTGTAGCGAAAGAGCCTTCTGCAAAGTGGGCGCGTTCATGCCACCGCGTGCACGGGGTCTGGCACTCCCTGGTCCAACAGGCGGGGGTTGGTGCAGCCGGCGCGGCCGGCGGCGCTGATGGCGGTGGCGCGTTCGGCACAGACGCGCAGCGGACAGGCGATGGCACCGGGACATTGCATCAAGCGGGTGGCGGCGAGCATCGCCTCGGCGTGGCTGCCCTGGAACATCTGGATGCCGACGGCGCGGCCCCAGCGCAGGGCGGCTTCGCTGTCGGCCCCGGTCAGCACGATGCCGGCCGGGCCGATGCGCTGCACGGCGGCGGCGATTTCGGCCAGGCGGGGCGCCGGCAGGCGCGGCAGGGCGGAGGACCAGGCGAGCGCCAGCAGGTCGGGCTCCAGCGCCTCGGGGCGGGCGAGGAGGAGGGCGTGATGGCTGAGGCCGTCGAGCACCAGGGGCATGCCGGCGGCGCGCAGGCGGGTGCGCGCGGCGGCGAAGCCCGCCGGGTCGGCGCTGGCCTCGGCCATGCTGATGGCGATGCGCGGGACGAATGCGCTGTCGCCGGCGGGGAAGCGGGCGACGAAAGCGGCGAACTCGGCGCTGTTGACCACCACTGGCGGCAGGGCGAGCAAGAGCGGCGGAACCCTGGACGCGGTGGAGGGCCGGGGCGTGGCATCGAGCGGGCCGCTGGTGCCCCAGGCGCGTTGCAATTGGGCGAGCAGGGCGGCGGCCAGGCGGGTGGCGATGTGCTGGCGGAGCCAGGGGTCGGCCAACGGCGCGGGGGTGGGGGCGGGCATGTCGGGGCTGGCGAGGCGTGCGGCGAGCAGGGCCGGGGTGATGCGCAGGGCGCGATGGACCGGGCGGATCGGGGTGGCCGGGGGCGCATCGCCGGGTGCCGCGCGCGGCGGCAGCCGGACGGCGGTTTGGAATTGCAGCAGCGGCGCGATGCCGGTGTGCAGCAGCCAGGCGGCGGCGTCGGCGGGGGCTTCGGTTGGGGCGTTGCCGGTTGGGGTGGAGATGCCGCTGGGCTGGCGCGCGAAGATGTTCCGCGGGCGGGCGGTTGTCATGCGGGCGATATTGGAGCCGGGAGGTGGGGCGAGCGGCGCGGGTTCGTCGTGCATGCCGTCATCGTCGGCGTCGTCCGGGGCGCTATCGGTATCGGCGGCGGCGTAGAGCAGGGCGGTGAGGCGGTCGCGGCCGCCGGCCAGCGCGATGGTGTCGGCGATGGGCTCGGGCGTGTCGTCCTCGCTGCGCAGCAGGCGGGCGAGCAGGGGCGGCAGGGTGAGCGGGCCGCCGGGGGGATCGCCGGCGGGCGGGACGGTCAACAGGATCAGGTCGCCGGTGCCCAGTGCTATGACCTGGCCGCCATGACGCTGGGCACAATCCTCCAGCAGGGCGCGGGCGATGCGGCGGTGGTAAGGGCGGGCGCCGGGCGGCGGCAGGCGGGACAAGCGGACCACCACGGCGATGCGGCCGAGCGGGGCGCGGGCCTCGCGCTCCAGCAGGTCGGCCAGCAGGAGTTCGCCGGCGCGAGCGCGGCGGCGCGGGCGGCTGGGTGCGGCACTGGTGCTGGTGCTGGCACTGGCACTGGCACTGGCGATGCCGGCGGTGTTGAAGCCGATCATGAGGTCACCATCATGGTGTCCGATCCTTTTCTGACCCGTTTTGGGCGTCGCGCGCGTAGGGGAGACGCCCGCTTGTGGCCGACGAGGCACAAGGGTAAGGGGGCAGGATGAACGAGAGGTTAGCGCCCGCGACGCTGCCGCCCGGACAGCGGATCTATGCCGTGGGCGACGTGCATGGCTGTCTGGAGCAACTCGATGCCATGCACCGGGCGATCGTGGCGGATCTGCGCGCCCGGCCGAATGCGGACACCTTGGTGATCCACCTGGGCGACTACATCGATCGCGGGCCGGACAGTGCGGGGGTGATCGGCCGGCTGATCGCGCCGTTTGCGGCTCCCGGCGTGCGGGTGGTGAACCTGGTCGGCAATCACGAGGATTTGCTGCTCGGCGCGCTACAGGGGCGGCGGCGCGAGGTTGAGGTTTGGATGAGCAATGGCGGCCATGCGGCGTTGCAAAGCTGGGGGGTGCCGCCGCGCACGGCGCCGAAGCATTGGGGCGAGCTGATCCCGGCGCCGCATATCGCCTTCATGCGCGGCCTGTCGGTGATGCACCGGGCCGGCGGCTATGTGTTCGTGCATGCCGGGGTGCGGCCGGGGATCGCGCTGTCGGCGCAGACGCGCGAGGATTTGCTGTGGATCCGCGAGCCGTTCCTGTCGACCGACAAGCAGCACGAGGCCGTTGTGGTGCACGGTCACACGCCGGAGGACAGCGATCCCGTCATGCGCGCCAACCGCATCGGCCTGGACACCGGCGCGGTCCTGGGCGGGCCTTTGACGTGCGGCATCTTCGAGACGAACCGGGTGCGTTTCATCCAAACCTGAACGGATAAAAGTTTTTGCTTCTTTTTCCAAAAAGAAGCGCTTTCTTGCTTGCCCTTGCCAGGGGAGGAGCCCTCCGCTAGGCGGGACGGATGACAACCGAAGATGTAGGGGCTGCGATCGACCGGCTGGTGCGCGCGCGCGTGCTGGTGGTGGGCGATGCCATGCTGGACCGCTATATCTTTGGGCGGGTGCGGCGGATGAGCCCGGAGGCGCCGGTGCCGGTGCTGACGATGGTGTCCGAGCATGACGAGCCCGGCGGTGCCGGCAATGTGGTGCATAATCTGTGCGCGCTGGGGGCGGCGGTGGCGTTCGTCTCGGTGGTCGGCGATGATTCCGCCGGCGCCGAGCTGACCGGGCTGATCGGCGGACAGCCGGGGGTGGAGCCGTGGCTGCTGGTGCAGGGCGGACGGGTGACCACGGTGAAGACGCGCTATGTCGCCGAGGGCAGCCGCCAGGGCGGGCAGCAATTGCTGCGCACCGATCGCGAGGATACCCGCCCGGTGCACCCCAAGCTGGCCGAGCGGCTGGCGCGGATTGCGCGCGACGCGATGGCGGCGACATCGCTGGTGGTGCTGTCGGATTACCGCAAGGGCGTGCTGGCGGGCGCGATGCCGGGGTTGTTGATTGCCGCCGCGCATGCGGCGGGGCGGCGGGTGGTGGTGGATATGCGGGCCGGGGATTTCGCCCGCTATGCACGGGCGGATGTGCTGGTGGCGCATCGCGGCGACCTGCCCACGGGGCCGGATGGCGAGGCCGAGGGCGATGCGGCGGTCGTGGCGGCGGCGCAGGCGGTGCGTGCGGCGCATCGCATCGGCGCGGTGCTGGTCAAGCGCGGCGACGAGGGGTTGAGCCTGGTGGATGCGGACGGGGCGGTGCATTTCCGGCTGGAGCCGGCGCGGGTGGTGGATCTGTCGGGCGCGGGGGATGCCGCGGTGGCGACGCTGGCGGCGGGGATGGCGGCGGGGCTTTCGGTGCGGGTTTCAGCGATGCTGGCCAATGCGGCGGCCGGCGTGGTGGGGGCCAAGCCGGGGACGTGCGTGGTGCGGGGCGACGATCTCAGGGCCTGGATGGCGGGCTAGGTCCCCAGCTTTCCAGCGTCCAGATCAGCGGATCCGGGCTGATGCGCACGCTGCCGCGGCTGGGCGAGTCGATGTCCAGCACCAGGCTCATCGACAGGGTCCAGGTCAGCAGCAGCAGCGCGGTGATGCCAAGCTGGCGGTGGCCGTGCAGGCCGAACTGGTAGCCCATGGCGGCCACTGACAGCATGGCGACGGCGAAGGCCAGGTGCAGCACATAGGGCGGCACGCCGTGGCGGGCGTTGCGCCTTGTGGTGGTGGCGAGGTCGAACATCGCGTTCATCGCGGCGACGATGCTGGCGCTGACCGGGTCTGGCGCGCGCGCGGCGATGCCGGTGGTGAGGGACCAGATTTCGGTTTGCAGCCGGTTGGTGGCAGCCGCGATGCGGCGGTCGTCGGCGTCGGTGGCGATGCCGCGCGCGGCTTCGATGCGCAGCGGGATGTAGGCGCGCAGATGGGCGCGGATGGCGGGGGCTTCCTCGGCGGCGAGGCCGGCGCGCAGCCAGGCGGTGTCGATGGCGTTGGCCTCCTCCAGCACGCCCTGGCGGCGGGTTTCGTAGCGATCGGCGGCCAGCGAGAACATCACGCCAAGCAGGAAGGCGAACAGGCCGAGCATGGCGGCGGTGACGATGCCGGTGGCGGTGCGCAGGCTCTCGGACGCGGATGCGTCGCGGGTGGCGTGGCGGCTGGCGCGGAAGCACGCTTCCATGGTAGCGAGCAGCAGCAGGAACAGCACGACCGTTATCACGCCAAGGCTGGATTCGGCGATCCAGGTCAGCGGCGCGAAGAGCAGGTCGAGCACGGTGGGCTTAGAGGCCGGCGGCTTCGAGGCGCAGGATGGCGCGGGCCATCGCCTGGGCGCGCGGGACCAGGCTGTCGATGTGCAGGAACTCGTCGGGCGAGTGCGCCTTCCCGCCGACCGGGCCGACGGCGCAGATGGTGGGGGCGCCCATGGCGGCGGTGAAGCCGCTATCGGCACAGCCGCCGGTGAATTCGCCGTCGGTCTTGAAGCCGGTATCGGCGGCGGAGGCGACGTAGAGCTCGAACAGCTTCTTGGCCGTGGGGGTCTGGTTGAGTGGCAGGAACTCGCCGCGGATGGTCAGCTCGGCCTTGGTGCCGGGCACGAAGCTGCGGGCCATGATGTCCTGGATCTTTGCCATGACCTCGTCACGGTCGGGGGCGTGGATGTAGCGCAGGTCGATCTGACCCTCGGCCCAGGGGGCGACGGTGTTGACCGACTGGCCGCCGGAGACCAGGCCGACGTTCAGGGTGATGCCGCGGGCGAGGTCGGTCAGGGCGTGGATCGCCTGGATTTTGCGTGCCAGTTCCTCGATGGCGCTGATGCCCTCGGAGAAATTGCCGCCGGAATGGGCGGCGCGGCCGGTGATGCGGAAGGCGGAGAAGACGCCGCCCTTGCGGCCGGTGACGACGTTGCCGGAGACGCGGCCGGGCTCGGAATTGAAAACGACTCGCGCGCGTCGAGCCTCGGCCTCGATCACCGGGCGGCCTTCGGGGGAGCCGATTTCTTCGTCGCCGGTGAACAGGCCGACCAGCGGGGATGGGGCGCCGCCAAACTTGCGGAAGGCGGCCAGCACGAAGGCGTTCATCACCAGGCCGGCCTTCATGTCGGCCACGCCCGGGCCATAGGCGATGCCGTCCTTGATGGTGAAGGGGCGGCGGCTCACTTCGCCGTCGGGGAAGACGGTGTCGCGGTGGCCCATCAGGACGATGTTGGTCGGCGCGTTGGTGGGGCTGGTGGAGACGGGTTCAGCGCCGACCATGGCGCGGATGCAGTCGCCGTGTTTGGATTGGGTCACGCGCTCAGTGGGGATGTCCTGGGTGGCCAGGTAGGCCTCGATGGCCGCACCCACGGCGTCGATGCCGGGCTTGTTGTAGCTGCCGCTGTCGATGTCCACGGTCTGGCGCAGCAGGTCGACCATGGCCTGGTGCTGGGTGGCGAGCCAGGCGGTGATCTGGGGTTCGGTGGACATGGCGGAGCTCCCGGGTGCGTGCGGGGAGTTTCGCATTGCAGGCAGGGGCGGGAAAGGCGTTCTTTTTTGAAAAAAAAGAACCAAAAAACTTTCATTCGCTTGGCACCCGTGCCGTGATGGGTGGCACGGGTCCAAATGGATAAAAGTCTTTTTGCTTCTTTTTCTTCAGAAAAAGAAGATTCTTCCTTACGCCGCTCCGACGAACAACTCCGCGCCGCCAATGCGCAGATTGGCGAAGTGCCCTGTTGCGCCGGGGATGGCGGCCTCGGCCTCAGCGCGCGACGGATAGAGCGTACCCCCGGCGGCACGGACGCGGTAGATCTGGGCGTCACTCACCGGCGCCGGTTCCAGCGCGTCTTCGTAGGCTGGATCGGCGGCGGTGGTGTAGGCGCTGTGGCGGACCAGGACGTAGTGGGTCATCAGGCGATCGGCGGTTCAGGTTTCCTCGTCGGGGACCACGATTTCGGCGGTGTCTTCGTCGTCATCGGCGTCGTCTTCGGGATCGGCGGCGTCGAGCAGGGGCACGGCATCGTCATCGGCGGCCTCGGCCGGATCAACCACGGCGACGGCGGCGGTGCGGGTGGGCCAGCGCATGCCGGCGCCGCGTGGGATCGGCGCGGTGCGCACGCGCGGCGGCGGCTGTTCGGTGAGGCAGGTCGGGCAGCGCGCGGGGGTGCGGCCGAGGTCATAGAAGCGCACGGCGCAGCCAACGCAGAGCCGTTTGGTGCCGAGTTCCGGACGGGCGACGTACATGCTGGTCAGCTCCCGGCCGTGGCGAGGTTTTCGGCACAGCTGCTGGACAGGGTGTAGTCGGGTGCGCTCATGCCGGGCAGGGTGGCCCAGCCGTTGCTGCGCACCAGGTCGCTGCGGGTATAGGACGAGGTCTCCGCCCGCAGCTTGGTCATGCGGGTGGCGTCCGGGTCGCCCTTGGCCTTGGCGACGCAGAACGGCACCAGGGCGGAGACGACGGCGGTGCTGGCGCGCTCGCCGGCCATGCGGCTGGCCGAGCCGCCGGTGCTCCAGCCCAGGGTGGAGAAGCCGAGGATGGTCATGGCGGCAGCGCCACCCAGGCCGCTCCATATGGCGGTCGAGGTCCACACAGGAAGTTTCATTGTATTGCGCCCTAAAAGCCTCGGGAAGAATTGCCCGCGCCGGGCCGGATGATTTCGGCCGATCCGCTTAATATAGAGGGCAGGGGTGCAATTTGATACCGGACATTTGGAATATGTTTTGCGCGTCCTGCCGGTAGCTGGGCGAGCGGGTGGTGCTTGTTGTGATACCAACTGGTTGGTATGGTGCGCCATGGACGATGTTCAGCGCTCCCACGCCCGCTCCCGCCTGCTGGATGCCGCCTTGCGCCTGGTGCGGGCGCGCGGCTGGGCGGGAACGTCGGTGGACGAGCTGTGCGCCGCCGCCGGGGTGACCAAGGGCAGCTTCTTCCACCACTTCAAGACCAAGGAGGCGCTGGGCGTGGCCGCGGCGCAGCATTGGGGGGCGGTGACCGCGGCGCTGTTTGCCGGGGCTGCCTACCACCGGCTGGCCGATCCGCGCGACCGGGTGCTGGCCTATATCGATTTTCGCGCGAGCCTGCTGACCGATGACCTGGCCGCGTGCTCCTGTTTCGCCGGCACGCTGGTGCAGGAGGTGCACGCGACCCACCCCGCGCTGCGCGAAGCCTGCGGTGCGGCGATTGCCGGCCATGCGGCGACGCTGGAGGCGGATATCGCGGCGGCGAAGGCGGCGTATTGTCCGGATGCCGATTGGCCACATGGCGAAGACGGCGTGGCCAACCTGGCGTTGTTCACCCAGACGGTGCTGCAGGGCGCCTTCGTGATGGCCAAGGCGGCGGGCGATGTTGCGGTGGCGCGCGGACAGGTGGACCATCTCAGGCGCTATGTTGGAATCCTGCTGGGGGAGACGCGTTGATGGAACGGCATTATGGCTGGGTGATCGTGGCCGCGGGCATCGCCATCACCTGTATCGGCATGGGCAGCGTGATGGCGCTCGGCGTGTTCCTGCCGCCGCTGGAGGCAGCCCAGGGCTGGTCGCGCACCGCAGTGGCCGGGGCGGCGATGATGGCGTTCCTGGCGATGGGGGTGGCGGGGTTCGGCTGGGGGATGCTGACCGACCGGTATGGCACCCGGGTGGTGGTGCTGGCGGGCGGCGCGGTGCATGGGCTGGGGCTGATGCTGGCGAGCCGGGCGGGATCGGTCCTGGAGTTGCAGATCGCGTTCGGGGTGATCGGCGGCGCCGGGGCGGGGGCCTACATGGCGCCGCTGACGACCAGTGCCGCGCGCTGGTTCGACAAGCACCGCGGGTTGGCGGTGGCGCTGGTGACGGCGGGGACGGGGATGGGCTCGCTGTTGATGGCGCCGTTGGCGACCTGGCTGATTGGCGAATTCGGCTGGCGGGCGGCGTTCATGGGGATGGGCGGGCTGGCCTGGGCGGTGATCGTGCCGGCGGCGCTGTTGCTGCGGCCCGCGCCGGTGGTGGCGGGCGGGGTTGTGGCCGGCGGCATGACGGCCGGGGAGGCGTTGCGCTCGCCGCAGCTGCTGGCGGTGGCGGGGACGTATTTCGCCTGTTGCGCCGCGCATTCGGGGCCGCTGTTCCACATGGTGAGCTATGCGGTGGATTGCGGCATCGCGCCGATGTCGGCGGCCAGCCTGTTGGGGGCGGCGGGGATGGCCGGGCTGGTCGGGCGGATCGGCGGCGGGATGGTGGCGGACCGGCTGGGGGTCAAGCCGACGGTGCTGTTGGCTTTGCTCAGCCAGGCGGTGGCGATTTCGCTGTATGTGACGGTGCGCGAGCCCGCGCAGTTCCTGGCGCTGGGGGCGCTGTTCGGGCTGTCCTATGGCGCGGTCAGCATGGCGGGCACCTTCGGCATGGCGGTGGGGCCGGTGGCGGGCGGTTGGCTGCATGGCTGGGGCGGGGACTATGCCTGGCTGTACGGCGCCTCGGCGGCGATCGGGCTGGGGGCGCTGGCGATTGCGATGACGTTCCGGGCGCCGGTGCGGGTTCAGATGGCGTGAGCCGGCCCGAAGGTGACAACATGGCCACGGCCGAAGGGCGCGAGATGAGCGAGAATTCCTGCATGACAAGCGAAAGCGCGGTGCCGTTGTTGACCCTGGACCGGTGGATCCCGGTGCCGCGGCAGACGCTGTGGCGCTGTTGGATCGAGCCCGAACTGCTGAAGCAGTGGTTCTGTCCCAAGCCCTGGCGGGTGACGCATGCCGAGATGGAGCTGCGCGTCGGCGGGTCCAGCCTGGTGGTGATGCAGGGACCCGAGGGCGAGGAGGTGCCGAATCGCGGGGTCTATCTGGACGTGGTGGGCGGCCGGCGGCTGGTATTCACCGACGCTTTCGTGCGCGCCTGGGTGCCATCCGGGAAGGCGTTCATGGTGGCGACCATCACCTTTGCCGACGAGGCCGGCGATGATGGGGTGCGCGGCACGCGCTATCGCGCGGAGGTGGCGCATTGGACCGGCGAGGACCGGGCGCAGCACGAGGCGATGGGGTTCCACCAGGGCTGGGGCATCGCCACGGACCAGTTGGCCGAGTTGGCGGGGCGCTTGTGAGGCGGGTGCTGGCGCGGGTTGGGCTTTTGCTGCTGGCGGCGCTGCTGTGGAGCGGGCCGCTGGCGGCGCAGGAGCGCGGGCGCGGCACGCCGCCGGGGCGCTGCCTGGTGCCGCCGGTGCGCAGCCTGTTTCCTGAGCCGGCCTCCTACGTCTATCCCGAGCTGGCCGCCAAGTCGCTGCGGCTGGGCGAGGGGGCGGGGCGGGTGCAGTGGCTGGCGGCGAGCTGGTTCGGGCCGATGCAGGGGCGGCTGTTCGCGCTGGATTGTGCCGGCAAGCTGCTGGGGCGGGTCGAGGAGGCCGGGTTCATGCGCCAGCTCAAGCCGGGGCCGGTGATCGCGGGGGTGGGGCCGACGGTGCTGCTGGAGGCCACCACCAGCACCGGGACCGGGTTTCGCGAGGACCGCGTGCGGGTTTTGGCACTGGTGGACGGGGCGGTGAAGGTCCTGTGGGAGCACCCGTCGCTGAAGACCGACGCGGGCGCGCCGGCAACGGCCTTCGAGGAAAAATGGGGATGGACGTTCGCGCCTGATGGCCAGCGTGTGGCGGTGACGGGGAGCCGGAGCGAGGCGGGCAAGCGGGGCAAGCCGTTGGCCAAGGCGGCGTTCTGCTGGGATGCCGGGCGGGGGGGGGTCGCAGCGTGCCGGTAGCGGGGCGGCCCTCGGCGCCGGCGTAACATTAACGCCCTTCGGCGCGTCCTATTGCCAAAGCCCCCGCTCTGGGCGGGAGGCGGGGATGCGGCGGGACGGCGATGAACGGGATTCTGGGGTTTCTGGGGCGGCGGCTGGCAAAATACCTGTCCAAGCAGTTGCATGAGCACGGCAGCAGCCCGGCCACGCCGCCGGAGCGGCTGTTGGCCAGCCTGATGCCCGGCGATGTGCTGTTGGTGGAGGGGCATTCGCGCATCTCGACCGCGATCAAGTACCTGACCCAATCCACCTGGTCGCATGCGGCGCTTTATGTCGGGCCGCGCGCGCCTGGGGTTTTGCAGGGCGAGGATCACTGCTTTGTCGAGGCGGACCTGGCCAACGGGGTGCGCAGCGTGAGTGTGGCCGAGTTCGAGGGGTTCCACACCAGGATCTGCCGGCCGGTGGGGCTGAACGAGGCCGAGCGCGAGGCGGTGGCAGGGCATGTGATCGGGCGGATCGGGCATCGCTATGACCTGCGCAATGTGATCGACCTGGCGCGCTACCTGATGCCGACGCCGCCGGTGCCGGGGCGGCTGCGGCGGCGGATGATCAGCCTGGGCAGCGGCGACCCGACGCGGGCGATCTGCTCCACCCTGATCGCCCAGGCCTTCGAGGCGATCCGCTATCCCGTGCTGCCGGGCGTGGCCTATGAGCCCGCGGCCACCGAGGAGTGCCCATTCTGCGTGCAGGAGCTACTTTCGATCCGGCACCACTCGCTGTACGCGCCGCGGGATTTCGATGTGTCGCCGTATTTTCAGCTGGTGAAGCCGACGATCGCGGGCGGGTTCGATTTTCGGACGCTGGCTTGGCAGGAAGCATGAAGGAAGACTTCTTTTTGTGAACAAAAAGAAGCAAAAAAACTTCATCCATTAGGCAAGTGAATAGAAGTTTTTTGGTTCTTTTTTTCAAAAAAGAACTGCTTCCTTATCCCAGGTCCGGCATCGGAAATGGCTGTGCCATCTCGATCGCCCGCGCCCCGCGCAGCACCAGGTCATCGCGATACAGCCCGGCGGCGAGCTGGACCGAGCGCGGCAGGCCGTTGGCGGCGAAGCCCATCGGCACCGAGATCGCTGGCTGGCGGGTCAGGTTGGCGGCCGCGGTCCAGGGCGCCCAGCTGGTCCATAGCGCCTCGACCGGATTGACGGTAGGCGCGTCGGCCAGGGGCGGCGGGTTGGCGACCACCGGGGACAGCACGAGGTCATAGCGCCGGGTGAAGCGGGCCATGGCGTGGGCGGCCTGGATGCGGGCGGACTCGAATTCCATGAAGTCCTCTGCTGAGAGGCCGGTATTGGCCGCAGCCACTTCCAAGAGCCCGGGGTCCAGCATGTGGCGGCGGGTTTCGGGGAAGCTGTGCACCAGGCGGGTGAGCGCCACGCCCCAGACGCGGCTGAAGATGGCTCTTGTGTCGGGCAGGCCGGCATCGGCTTCCTCGACCTCGGCGCCGAGTTCGGTCATCAGCTGGGCGGCCTGTTCGACGGCGGCGATGCCCTCCCAGTCCACTGGGGCGTCGAAGCCCGGCCGGCGCAGCACGGCGATTTTCATGCCGGCGATGCCGTTTTCGATGCCGTCGCGCCAGTCTCTGTTATCGTCGGGCAGGCAATACGGGTCGCGCAAATCGTGACGGGCGAGCACGTTGAGCATCAGCGCGCAGTCGCGCACCGTGCGGGTCATCGGCCCGGCGACGGCGACGGCCGCGAAGGCGCCGAGCGGCCATTGCGGGACGCGGCCGAAGGTCGGCTTCAGGCCGACGACGCCGCACCAGGCGGCCGGGATGCGGATCGAGCCGCCGGCATCGGTGCCGATATGCAGGGGCCCGAAGCCCGCCGCCGCCGCCGCACCCGCACCCGCGCTGGAGCCCCCGGGCGTGTGATGGAAGTTCCACGGGTTGCGGGTGATGCCGTGCAGCGGGCAGTCGCCGGGGGATTTCCAGCCAAATTCGGTCGTCGTCGTCTTGCCGAGGATGACGGCGCCGGCGCTGCGCAGCGCGAGGGTCATCGGCGCGTCCTCGGCGGCGGCGGCGGTGTCGGTCAGGCGTGAGCCGCGCCGGGTCGGCAGGCCGGCGACGTCGATCAGGTCCTTGATGGTGACCGGAACGCCGTCCAGCGGCCCGATCGGTCGGCCGGCGCGCCAGCGGGCCTCGCTCGCCCCGGCCTCTGCCAATGCACCGGGGTTCATCACCGCGAAGGCGTTCAGCGCCGGGTTGAGCCGGGCGACGCGCGCGGTCACCGCCTGCAACACCTCGACCGGCGACAGGTCCGTTCGGGCATAGGCCGCCAGCAGGTCTTCGGCGGTCATCAAGGCGGGATCGGACATGCGGGCTTCCTTAATGGACAAAAGTTTTTTGTTTCTTTTTTTCAAAAAAGAAAGCGCTTTCTTTTTT
>CAMBRC010000028.1 GCA_945869965.1 Asaia bogorensis | reverse complement strand
AACGTCAGCAACACACTCGACATCGGGGCAAACCTTCGTGGCGGTTGCCCGACATAGATTCAGACAAAACGCGCCGAGGGAACCAACTTTCTTCCCCGACATCGCGCCGCTCACGCGATTAAGTTGTCAGCGTTGAACAGCCCTGGGGTCGGCACGGATTTGATTGTCCAAGGTGCTACCAAATCAACCGCATCATCGCTCATTGCCGTGTCTTTCCAGGTTGGAAACTCGGACCTGCTGCATGGCTCGGTGTGTAGCTATCGGTTTGTCTTGGTTTGCAACTCGGGATGACCAGCGACAGCGATTGCTAGCGCATGCTAGGCTTTTGGGCCTGCCGTAAATAATACTGAATTTGTTGTTCGTTTTCAGGACTATGTTGGCATTCTCCGCACCAGTCTGTCTTTCTCGTTTCCGGCCAGACGACAGATTCATCGGCTATCTTCTTGGGGAATGGGAAGTCCTTTGTTGCTGCTTCAAATGGCCCCCACATGACTGGACTAGGGGCATGCCGTCGGCATGTTTGGTCGCGGAAGAAATGGCAGATTGCACAGCATGGGTCGATCTTGACTTCAGGCTTAGATTTTTGGCCGAACATAACGGGTTCCTATGAATTGGCACGCGCGCACCAAATACACTCATAATGCGTTTCGGTTCAATGGAACAACCAGGAGCGCAGGACGCCAAAGGCGTTCCCGATCATTATTTCGGTCGCCTTGGGTCGATCTTCTTTATCACTGCCGGGACCTCTATCTGATTGAGATAGTTTAGAAGTGTTACCATGGGCCAAGTGCCATATCCATCGTCGCTGTCTCTGCGCCCCCTAGGCTCAGGATTCATTGATCCAGAAGATGACGGTGGCTGCGAGAGCGATTGCGGACATGAAGGCATGGGCGCACCGATCATAGCGGGTATGGATGCGGCGCCAGTCTTTGATGCGTCCGAACATGTTTTCGATCCTGTGGCGACGCCGGTAGATGATCGCGTCGTGCGGGATCGGGACTTTCCGGTTCTTGCGCGACGGGATGCAGGCGGCGGTGCCGCGAGAGGCCAGCGCGTGGCGGAACCAGTCAGCATCGTAGCCGCGGTCTGCAAGTAGCACTGGTGCGTGAGGCATGGCATCGAACATGAGGGCGGCACCCTTGTAGTCGCTCATTTGGCCTTCGGTGAGCAGCATGACGCGAGGGCGACCACGCTCGTCGCAGACTGCGTGGAGCTTTGAGTTCAAGCCGCCCTTGGTTCTGCCGATACGTCGGGGAACAGCCCTTTTTTGAGCAGGCTGGCCGCCGTGCGATGCGCCTTCAGGTGGGTAGCGTCGATCATCAACTGATCCGGCTTTGCGCCTTGTGCCGCCAGCCCGGCGAAGATGCGGTTGAACACGCCCAGCCGACTCCACCGGATGAACCGATTGTAGATCGTCTTGTGCGGTCCATACTCTGCTGGTGCATCGCGCCAACGCAAGCCATTGCGGATGACGAAGATGATCCCGCTAACGACCCGCCGGTCATCCACGCGCGGCACCCCATGCGAAAGCGGGAAATACGGCGCAATCCGCCGCATCTGCTGCGTCGTCAGCCAGAACAGATCACTCATCAGCGGCTCCTTCAACGCCTTTGAATCAGACGCGCGACCGTGCCGCAAGAAAATTAATAGGTCTTGAGCCTAGAGCAGAATCCGATCAATCTGGCACATAGCCTGTCGCTGCGAAGTAGTTGGCGCATTCCTGTGGCGTGAGGGCGTCCAATGCATCGCGGATCGCGTCCCATAGCTCGTTGATGCTGCGCGCGGCGCTCGCGACGGACACACGACACACCGAAGCGCTCAGCGGCAGCTCAGCGGGACAGCCCGCCCGCGACCGCGGTCACCAGCCTGGATCGAAGGTGCTTGGAGAGTGGCTTGCCATGCATGCTGGCCCCATCACCAGCCTGCACGATGAACCACATCTCAGCCGCGTCGGGGAATCCAATCCGATTCACATCGGACGGGTTTCGCTCTAGGCGCAAAGCCCCAGCTTACCTCTCTGAGCCCTCGGCGTAGGGGTTCTTCGAGCCGCGGAACAGCAGTCGGACGGGGGTTCCTGGCAGTTCGAAGGTATCGCGCAGGGAATTCACCAGGTAGCGCTGGTAGTCGTCGGGGGTTTGTTCGGCGCGGGTGCCGAAGACGATGAAGGTGGGCGGGCGGGCTTTGGCCTGGGTAATGTAGCGCATTTTCAGCCGGCGGCCGTCGACCAGGGGCGGTTGGTGGCGTTCCAGGGCGGCTTCGAACCAGCGGTTGAGTTCGCCGGTGGCGACGCGACGGTTCCAGACGTCGTGGGCGCGGCGGATGGCGGGCAGCAGTTTTTCCACGCCTTGGCCGGTGATACCCGACAGGGTGACGACCGGGATGCCCTTCATCTGCGCCAGGCTGGCTTCCAGGCGGTCGGAGACGGCTTTTCGGGCGAAGTCGCGATCGGTGACCGCGTCCCATTTGGTCATGGCGATGACGCAGGCGCGGCCTTCGCGCTCGATCAGCCTGGCAATTTGCAGGTCCTGGTCGTGCAACCCCTTGCCCTGCTCGGCCTCGGTTGCGTCGACGGCGAGGACGACGACTTCGGCCATTTTCAGGGCTTCGATGGTGGACGAGGTGGACATCTTCTCCAGCCCCTCGTCGACGCGGGCGCGCTTGCGCAGGCCGGCGGTATCGACGAGTTCGATGGCACCCAAATGGTCGTGGAAGCGCACGGCGACGGAGTCGCGGGTCAAGCCCGGTTCGGGGCCGGTGATCATCCGCTCCTCGCCGATCATGCGGTTCAGCAGGGTGGATTTACCGGCGTTGGGGCGGCCGACGATGGCGAGCTTCAGGGTCTCCGCGCGTTCCTCCCGTGATGGCCCGGCGGGCAGGTGGTCGGCGATATGGCCCATCAGGTCGGCGATGCCCTCGCTGTGTTCGGCGGACACGGCGATCGGCTCGCCCAGGCCAAGGGCGTAGCCGTCCAGCGCGGCGGCGGCGCCGGCGCGGCCCTCGGCTTTGTTGACCACCAGCAGGATCGGCCGGCCCTGGCGGCGCAGCCAGTCGGCGAAATGCTCGTCGGCGGGGGTGACGCCGGTGCGGGCGTCGATGACGAACAGCACGAGGTCGGCCAGGTGGACGGCGGCCTCGGAGCTGGCGCGCATGCGGCCGTAGAGCGTTTCCGGGGCGGACTCCTCCAGCCCGGCGGTGTCGACCAACCGGACCTCACGGCCGCGCAGCATCGCGGTCGCGTCCTTGCGGTCGCGCGTGACGCCAGGCGTGTCGGCGACCAGGGCATGGCGCCGGCCGGCGAGTTTGTTGAACAGGGTGGACTTGCCCACGTTCGGTCGCCCGGCGATGACCACCACGGGCAGCATGTGCGAATCCTATCTAAGTGCGAGCAAGGTCGCGTTGTCGGTCACCATGAACATGGTGCCGCCGGCGACGATGGGCGCGAGGCTGAGCGCGCCGGGGAGAGACATGGTGCCGGCCACCGCGCCATTCGAGGGGTCGAGCAACACGGCGTTGCCGGTGGAATTGCCGATGAACAGGCGGCCGCCGGCCAGGACCGGGCCGCACCAGCTGATCGGGTCCTTTTGCTTGGCCGGGTTTTCGTAGCGTTCGAGCTGCGTGATCCAGGCAACCGTGCCGTCTAGCCGGTTGACCGCGGCCACCTGGGCATCGACGCCGACGGCGAACACCCAGTCGCCGGCCACCCAAGGGGACTCTCCGGAGGCGAATTCCAGCTCCCACAGGCGGCGGCCGGAGCGCAGGTCGTTGGCAAGAAACTGGCCGCCAAGGCTGGCGGCATAGACCCGCCCGTCCTTGACCGCCGGCATGCCGCGAATGGCCGAGAGATCGGAGATTGAGGTTCGGCCGCGGGTGGCGGCCAGGCTGTCGGACCAGACCACGGTGCCGCTGGCGGCGCGCAGGGCGACGAGTTCGCCCGAGCCGAAGCCGGCGATGACGATGCCGTCGATGAAGGCCGGCGCGGGCATGCCGAGCACCATCGTCTCGGTGGCCGGTGACTGGTACGACCACAGCTTCTTTCCGTCGGTCGCGGACAGGCCGAGGATCTGGTTGTCCAGCGTGCCGACATACAGGCGGTCGGCGGCGACGGTGGGGGCGGCGCGCGCCGGCACGCCAAGCGGCGCGCGCCAGCGGATCGCGCCGGTGGCGGCATCCAGCGCCACCACCTCGGCCCGGCCGGTGGAGGCGTAGACCGTGTCACCGGCCACCGTGACGCCGCCGCCGATATTGGTGCTGCGGTCGTCATTGGGTTCGGTTGCGGTGCGCCACAGGCCGCGCCCGCCGGCCGCGTCGAAGGCCGAGACGGAGCCGTCGGCGTCCATGGTGAAGACGCGTCCGCCGGCGACCACCGGCTGGGCGGTGATGCGGCGGCGGTAGCCGGTGCTTTCGCCGATGCTGGCGGTCCAGCCGCGGCCATAGCCGCCCGGCAGGGCAAGATGCCCGCCCTCATGCGCGGGCGTGCCGCCGGGTTGCGGCCATTCCGGCACATCGACCGGCGGCGGCACGGCGACGCTGCGCGCGGCGGTGGCATCGCCCAGGGCACGACCGCCAGCCAGCACCGTTTGGCGGTCTCCGGGCAGCGGCTTCTTGTCGGTGCCGAAGATCGAGTCATACGCCGAACAGCCCGGCAGGGCGGACAGGCAGCCCAGCAGCGCGCCACGCCGAGTCATGCGGGATGTGGTCATGGTGCGGCTCCCCCGCCGAGTTGCGCCAGCAGCCCGTTGGCCCGGCCGCGCACGCCGTCCGGCGCGGTGACGTCCTGGCTCAGGCGCTTGAGAATGTCGCGGGCGGCGTCCGGCTTGCTTTGGCGGATCGCCAGCAGTGCCTGGGTTTCGGCGGCCAAGGCGCGCAGCGGGTGGTCGGCGGCGGTGAGCGGGGCCAGCCGTGCATCCAGCGGGCCAGGCTCAGCGGAATCTACTTGGCGTGAGGCCCAGTGCAGGGTGGCGAGGTCGCGCAGCAGCGGGTCCGCGGCGGAGTCGGTGGCGACCTGATTATAGAGCGCCAGCGCCGCGGCGAGGTCGCCGCCATCGGCCTTCAGTGCCGCTTCGCGCAGCCGCGCGAGGGTGCGGTAGCCCGGCGCGCCTTCGGCCGCCACCTTGTCCAGCAGCGGTCGGGCAGCGTCGCGCTCGGCGCCCGCCGGGCGGTCGGCGGCGCGCAGGGCGTCGAGATAGATCGCGGCGACGCGCGCGGTTTCGCGGGCCTGGTACCAGCGCCAGCCCTGCCAGCCACCGGTCGCGGCCAGCACCAGAAGGGCGGCGGCCACCAGCACGCCGCCGTATTTCTTCATCATCTCCTGGGCGCGTTCGGCGCGCAGGTCCTCGCTGACCTCGTCGAAGATGTCGGGCACGCTGGTCCTTTCGGTCGGTCTCGCCCGCTTGGCAAGCAGTTTGGGGCGGCGCGGACCATAGCGGCGGTGCGGTGCGGGGGCAAACCGGCGCTGCCGCGCAGCGCCGGCAATCGCCCGTTCATCCTTTTGCGCGAGCATGGCGCATGTCCGATGTCACCAAGGCCCTGCGTGTGATTGCCCTGCTGGCGCTGGCTGGCGCCACCAGCGGTTGCCTGGAAACGCTTGCCATCGCCACCGGCGTCGGCGTGGCCGCGGTGCCGCTGGTGGGGCGCACCGTGCCCGATATCATCGTGTCCGGTATCAGCGGCAAGGACTGCTCGCTGGTGCGGCTGGATGCCGGCAAGCCGTATTGCGCGCCGCAGGAGTCGCTGCCGGCCAGGCCGTTGGTGTGCACGCGCAGCCTCGGCGTTGTGGATTGCTGGCGCAATCCCGAGGCGCTGGGGGCGGCCTATACCGAGGTGGCCGATGGCGCGCGCAGCCTGACCCCGGCGCAGGAGGCTAACCGGACGCGGCGTTGGCCAGGTCTCTGGTAGGCGGGCAGATGGGAGGCTGGTTTGCCTGGCCAAGGCTGGTCGCCGCGCGGCCGATAGCGTCATAGTTATCAGATCCTCTGACTTTCGGATGCGCCAGATGCAGAAAGCTGTCACCGACACGATTGCGCCCGCTGTTACCCCGGCCGCTGGTGCCCCGCCCGCTGTTGCGGCAAGCCCGGCATCGGCCACCGCCTTGCCGGTGCTGGTGGCGCTCAGCTTCTGCCACATGCTGAACGACATGATGCAGTCGCTGATCCCGTCGCTGTATCCGCTGCTGAAGGAGGAGTTCGAGCTGAATTTCACCCAGGTCGGGCTGATCGCGCTGGGCTTCCAGTTGACCGCCTCGATGCTGCAACCGCTGGTCGGGTTTGTGTCCGACAAGCGCTCGATGCCGTGGTCGCTGCCGATCGGCATGGGGTTCACGCTGGTCGGGCTGCTGATGCTGTCGGCGGCGCATTCGTATCCGATGGTGGTGTTTTCGGCGATGCTGGTGGGGGTGGGCTCGGCGGTGTTCCATCCGGAATCGTCGCGGGTGGCGCGCATGGCTTCGGGCGGGCGCTACGGCTTCGCGCAGTCGCTGTTCCAGGTCGGCGGCAATACCGGCGGAGCGATCGGGCCGCTGCTGGCCGCGGCGATCGTGCTGCCGCGCGGGCAATGGGCGATCGCGCTGTTCTCGGCGGCCGCCTTGCTGGCGATGCTCGTGCTGGCCGGCGTGTCGCGCTGGTATGCCGCCAATGCCGGCGCGCACCGGGCGCGCGCGGCGGCGGCCAAGGCGGGCGGCACGGCGCTGCCGCGCGGTCAGGTGGCGTTCGCGATTGCCATCCTACTGGCGTTGATGTTCTCCAAAAGCGTCTACGGCGCCAGCCTGGGGTCGTACTACACCTTCTACCTGATCGAGCGTTTCAGTGTGTCGGTCTACAATGCCCAGGTGCTGCTGTTCGTCTACCTGGCGGCCAACGCCCTGGGCACGCTGTTGGGCGGGCCGATCGCCGACCGGCTGGGCACGCGGGCGGTGATGTGGGTGTCGATCCTGGGCGTGCTGCCGTTCACCTTGCTGCTGCCATACGCCAACCTGCCGATGACGATCGCGCTGACGATTGCAATTGGGCTGGTGATGTCCTCGGCGTTCTCGGCGATCGTGGTCTATGCCCAGGAGCTGATGCCCGGACGGGTTGGGCTGGTGGCCGGGATCTTCTTCGGCTTCGCGTTCGGCCTCGGCGGGCTGGGGGCGGCCGGCATGGGGCGCCTGGCGGATGCCACCAGTATCGAGTTCGTGTATCAGGTATCGGCCTTTCTGCCGCTGATCGGACTGCTGATCGCCTTGCTGCCGCGATTGGATCATCACGTTGAGGTGCGGCGTCGCTGAACCGTGATTGATGGCGTATATGGGGCGCCTGCGCCTGCGCCTGACCTGCCCCTGACCTGGCTGAGTGAGTGAGTTTTCGGAGTACCCCATGGCTGAGCCGAATGCCGACGCGTCCATCGCCCCGGGCGAACCGCCGCTGCCGGATGCCGAGACCACGGCGTTGCTGCATGCGTGCATGGAGCAGCATCAGGCCGGCCAACTCGCCGAGGCGCGGGCGGGGCTCGAAGCAGTCTTGGCGCGCGACCCCGCGAATGCCGACGCGTTGCATCTGCTGGGGCTGGTGCGCTTCGGCGAGGGACACAGTGACGAGGGCGTCGCGCTGGTTCACCGCGCGCTGGCGCTGGCGCCGTCGTTCAGCACCGCGGTTGGCAACCTGGCCGCCATGCTGCGCCTGACGGCGCGCCCGGCGGAGGCGCTGGCGTTGCTGCGCACGTCGGCGGATGCCAGCCCGGACGATCCGAATGCGGCCCGCAACCTGGGGTTCACGCTGCTGAGGGATGGCGATGCCGCCGCCGCCGCCGAGTTGTTCATGAAAGTCGTGCGACTGGCCCCGGAGGACCCCGCTGGCCATGTCGGCCTGGGCATCGCCCGGCTGACCCAGCAGCGTTTCCACGAAGCCGAGGCCAGCTTGCGCCATGCGCTGGGCATTGCCCCCGGCGATCCCGAGATCCACATGCACCTGGCCCTGGCGCTGCGCATGCTCGGCAAGCTGGACGAGGCGATCGGCAGCTTGCGCGTGGCGCTGCTGTTGCGCCCGGCCTATCCGCAGGCCCTGGCCAATCTTGGCCTGTTCCTGTTGCAGGCCGGCCGCGTCGAGGAGGCGGCGGCCAGCCTGAGCCAGGCGATCGCGCTGGAACCTCGTCTCGGCGAGGCGCATTTCGCCCTCGGCCAGATCCTGCGCTCCCAGGGCGATGCCGACGGCGCGCTGGCCAGCCTGCGCATGGCGCTGGGGACCCTGGCCAACCCGACCCTGGCCTACAACACGCTGATCGGGATGCTGACCGGACATCGCCACCTGGGTGCGCTGGTGGAGGTCGAACGGGTGATGGCCAGCCGCCAGCCGACCGCCGCCGCCCCGCAGCTGCGTCTCGCGCGGGCATTGGCGCGCGCAGGCCTGCTCGACGAGGCGGTCGCCGCCGCCGAGGCCTGCCAGGCACTGCAGCCCGGATCAGTCGACGCACTCGCGACGATCGCCAGCATCCGTTATGTCCAGGGGCGCTATGACGAGGCCCGCGCGGCCTTTGGCGCGGTGCTCGAGCTGACACCCAACGAGCCCGTGGCGCGCGCCACGATGGCGATGATGCAACTGGCGGACGGCGATTTCACGCAGGGCCTGCCGGGGTTCGAGGCGCGCTTCGACCTGCCGCAACTGGCCGCCTTCCGCACCCAGGGCAGCCGCCTGCCGTCCCTGTCCGCGGGATCGATCGCCCAAGGATCAGTTTCCGGCAAGCGCGTGCTGCTGGCCGCCGAACAGGGCCAGGGCGACACGCTGCACTTCGTCCGCTACGCCCGCCAGCTCGCCGATCGCGGCGCCACCGTGCTGCTGGAAGTCCAGGCGCCGTTGGTCAAGCTGTTGGAGGCGATGCCGGGCATTGCCGGCGTCACCGCCCAGGGCAGCCCGCCGCCACAGGCCGACTTTACGTGCCCGATGATGAGCCTGCCGCTGGCGTTCGACACGCAGTTGGACACGATCCCCGCCACCGTGCCCTACCTCGCCGTGCCGGCCGAACGGCGCGAAGCCTGGCGCGCGAAGCTGGGAACGCCAACACCCGGACGCCGACGTGTCGGGCTGTGCTGGTCGGGCAATCCGGGCTTCAGCGCCGACCGGTTCCGCTCGATCCCGCTGGCGCAGTTCCAGCCGCTGCTGGCCGATCCCCGGCTGGCGGTGCATCTGGTCCAGACCGACATCCGTGACGGCGACGACGCGGTGGTCTCGGCTGCCCCGGGCGTGGTCGACCTGCGCCGCGACCTTGGCGATTTCGCCGACACCGCGGCGGTGATTGAGCAGCTCGACCTGGTGATCACCGTCGATACCGCGGTGGCGCACCTGGCCGGGGCGCTCGGCCGGCCAGTGTGGATCCTGCTGCCGTACGGCGCCGACTGGCGCTGGCTGCAGGATCGCCGCGACAGCCCGTGGTACCCCACCGCGCGGCTGTTCCGGCAAACCACGATGGGCGATTGGGCCCCGGTGCTGGCGGCGGTGCGCACGGCGCTGAACCCGCGGTGAGACGACGGGCGAACAGGGCGGATGTCCGCACCAGCTGATCCCACCGCGGGCTTGGCGGGCGCCATGGCGCTGGTGGCGCAAGGCTCGCATGCCTATGCCGCCGGCCGCACCAGCGAGGCGATCGCGCTGCTGGAACAGGCCCGCGCCGGCGCGGCGCGCGAGGCGGCGTTCTGGGAACTCGACTCGGCGATCGCGCTGGCGACCGGCGATGCGGATCGCGGCGTCGCAGCACTGGAACAGGCGGTCGCACTGACCCGCAGCCGGACCCGCCGGCTTGACCCCCGGATGTTCCTCAACCTGGCGTTTGCCTGCATCGCCGCCGGGCGGGTGGACGCCGCCCTGGCCGCCCGCACCGCCGCCGCCGAGGCGATCGCATCGCTCCAGGCCATGAGCGAGACGCCCGCCGCCGCCAATTACCACCAGCTGCGTGACGTCGACGCCCGGCTGGCGCGGCTGCTTTGGGAAGCCGGGCGCCATGACGAGGCGATTGGCGCGATGGTCCGCAGCCTCGGCGGCGCCACCCCCGGGGCCCCCGCCCCCGACGGCTATGCCAGGATCGGCGCGATGCTGACCTGGCGCCGGCGTGCCGCCGAGGCACTGGTTGCGCGGCTCGGCGGCGTGCTGCATGCCCCGGACTCCGCCGAGGCAGCGCGCGACCTTGCTGCACTGCTGTCCGGGATCGGCATGTACCAGGCCGCGCGCGCCTGGCTGCGGCGGACAGTGGCGTTGAACCCCGGCGATGCCGCTGCCGCTGACGCCCTGGCACACCAGCCTGACCGCCCCGATGCCCTGGTGGGCGACCCATTGGCCGACCGCCTGTCCCGGCCGCTCCAAGGCCTGGCCAGCGGACCGCTCGACCCCGTCTGGCCGATGGCGCTGGCCAGGGTCCTGGTCGCCACCCGCGCGATCCTGCCACCGGGCGCCGATGCCGGCGACTGGGCCGGGCTGACGCTGGATGCCGCCATCACCGCATTCCGCCGCACCCTGGCGCTACGGCCCGGCCAGCCGGAGGCCGCCGCCGGACTGGCGCAACTCCTGCTGGAACGCCCGGACGCCGCCGAAGGGCTGGCCAGCCTGCGCGCGGCGCTCAAGCTCAACCCGGCGGTGGCGTCGCTGCATGTGACACTCGGCCAGGCGCTGTACCGGCGCGGCGACATGGCGGCGGCGACGCATAGCTTTCGCACTGCCCTCGGTCTGCACCCCGACCTGCCGGCCGCGATGCTGGGTCTGGCCGAAGCGCTACAGGCGCACGGCCCCGATCCCCGGGTGGTCGAGCTGATCGACCGCGCGGTGGAACTGGACCCG
This sequence comes from Asaia bogorensis, assembly GCA_945869965.1. Taxonomy (GTDB): domain Bacteria; phylum Pseudomonadota; class Alphaproteobacteria; order Acetobacterales; family Acetobacteraceae; genus CAMDGX01. Next base: position 35,674 of record CAMBRC010000028.1, on the reverse strand, counting down.
AGCCTGCCGCGCGGCCAGGTCCATGCCGCCCGGGCGATTGCCCTGGGAATGCTGCAACGCCCGGCCGAGGCGGTCGCCGAATGGGACCAGGTGCTGCTGCTGCAACCGGACAATGTCGCCGCCCATTTTGGCCGCGGCCTGGCTTTGCTGGCCCAGGGCCACTATGCCGATGGCTGGCCCGAATACGCTTGGCGCTGGCAACGCGCGGGGATCGAGGACGCCTCCCCGCGCATACCCGACAACCCGCGGCACCGGCCCGATCCCGCCGAATGGGTTGGACGAACTGTCCTGCTCTATGCCGAACAGGCGCAGGGCGACACGATCCAGTTCCTGCGCTACGTCCGCATGGTCGCGGCCACCGGCGCGCGCGTGTTGCTGGAGGTGCAAGGCGCGCTCAAGACGCTGGCTGCCGGCATCCCCGGCATTGCCGGCGTGTTCGCCCGCGGCGACGACCTGCCACCGTACGACATCGCCCTGCCGCTGCTGCATTTGCCCTGGGCGTTCGACACCCGCATCGAGACGATTCCCGCCACGGTGCCATATCTGCGTGCCGACCTCGCGCGCGCCGCGCAGTTCCGCCGGCGGATGCAGGCGCTGCCGGGGTTGAAAATCGGGCTGGTCTGGTCGGGCGACCCGCGCCCGTACTCGCAGGTCCAGTCGTCGATGGACCGCCGTCGCTCGCTGACCCTGGCCGCCCTGGCGCCGCTGGCCGGCGTGCCCGGGGTGGTGTTCGTCTCGCTCCAGAAGGGTGCGGCCGCCGCCCAGGCCGCCACGCCGCCCGACGGCATGGTGCTGCATGACTGGACCAGTGAGCTGGAGGATTTCGCCGCGACGGCGGCCTTGATGACCGCGCTCGACCTGGTGATCTCCGTCGATACCGCCCCCGCCCACTTGGCCGGCGCACTCGGCCGGCCGGTCTGGCTGCTGAACCGCTACGACACCGATTTCCGCTGGCTGGTCGGCCGCGATGACAGCCCGTGGTACCCGACGCTGCGCCAGTTCCGGCAGACCGAACCGGGCGCGTGGGACGGCGTCGTCCGGCATGTGGCCGCGGCACTCCGGGAGAAGGCTGCGACCGGGAAACCGAGATGACGGCCCCCGCCGACCTCCGCGCGCTGGCGCTTTCGTTGCGCGCACAGGGCCGGTTGGACGAGGCGATCGCCGTGCTCGACCCGCTGATGGCGCAGTCACCAGTGCGCGCCGACATCCTTCGCATCCATGCCGAGACCCGCCACGCCCAGGCCCTGACCCTGGTGCGCGCCGGCCGGCGCGAGGAGGGCGTCGCCTTGTTGCAGCGCGTGGTCGCGGACCACCCCGGCGACGAACAGGCGCATCTGAATCTCGCCCGGCTGCTGTTCGCCGCCGGCGAACGCGTGGCGCCCGCGCGGCTGCTGGCCGGGCTGCTGGACAGGCGGGCCGATCTGGCCGCGCCAGTGCTGGCCGAGATCGCCTTGTTGCTCGCCGAGGCCGGCAGTGCCGAGGCCGCCGAGGCGGCAGCCCGGCGCGCATTGGCGCACGATTCCACCCGGCCGGACTGCTGGGTGACCCTCGGCCTCGCCCTGCACCAGCAGGACCGGCTCGAAGCGGCGCTGGCGGCCTATGAACGGGCGCTGGCACTCGATCCCGGCCACATCGCGGCCGGCTGCGATGCCGCCATGGTCCACCTTGCGCGCGGCGACCTGGCCCGAGGCTTCGCCGGCTTCGAACGGCGGCGCGGCGACGCCCCGCCCTTGCCCGCGCCCGCCGCGTTGGCTGATCGGCGTGTCGTCCTGGAGGGCGAACAGGGCCACGGCGACACGCTGCACTTCGCCCGCTACGCCGCGATGGTCGCCGCGGCGGGCGCTGAGGTGACGTTGCGGGTCCAGCCGGCGCTGGTGCGGCTGCTGACGGGCATGCCAGGTGTCCGGCAGGTGCTGGACCGCGACGGCGTACCACCGGAGGGCGCATTGCACCTGCCCCTGGCCTCGCTGCCGCTGCTGTTCGGCACCACGCTGGCCACCATCCCGGCCGCGGTACCGTATGTCACCGCCGATCCCGCCGCCGTCGCTGCCTGGCGCGCCCGGCTGGCGGCGCTGCCGGGGCGCAAGGTCGGGCTGGCCTGGGCCGGCGATCCCCGCCGCTCCCTGTCCGACCGCGCGATGGATGCGCGCCGTTCAATCCCGCTGGCCACTCTGGCGCCGCTCGCCGCCATCGCCGGCGTCACCCTGGTCTCGTTGCAGAAGGGCGCCGCACCGGTCGGCATGGCCCTGATCGACTGGACCGGCGAACTGGCCGACTTCGCCGACACCGCGGCGCTGGCAACGGCACTCGACCTGGTCATCACCGTCGACACCGCCGTCGCCCATCTGGCCGGCGCACTCGGCCGTCCGGTCTGGCTGCTCAATCGCTTCGACGCCGACTGGCGCTGGCTGCGCGGCCGCGACGACAGCCCGTGGTACCCGACCCTGCGCCAGTTCCGCCAGGCGGCGCCGGGCGACTGGCACGACGTGGTCCGGCGCGTCGCCGCCGCGCTCGCCGCGCCATGACCAACCTGCACCAGGCGGCCCGCGCCTTGCTCTCCGAGGTGCAGCACGCCGACCCCGCCGCAATGGCCCTGGCCCTGGCACCCCGGCTCGCCGCCGACCCCGGCGATGACGCCGCCCGGCTGGCCATCGCCACCTGCCTGTGGGCCGCGGGGCGGCACCGCGACGCCGTGGGCCATTACCGCCACCTCGCCGCCAGCCATCCGCAGGATGCCGGCATCGCCTGTTCGCTCGGCCGCGCCCTGATGCAGACCGGCGCCCTGGCGGAGGGCGAGGCACGCCTGCGCGTCGTCGCAACCGAGCTGCCCGGCTATGCCGAGGCCCAGGCTTGGTGGGCCATGGCGCTGTTCGCCCAGGCACGCCACGCCGAAGCGCTTGCCCCGCTGGACGCCGCCCTGGCGCTGCGGCCCGGCGAGAAGCAATGGCACATGGCCCGCGCCGAAGCCCTGCTGGCCCTCGGCCGGTGGCGCGAGGGCTGGGCGGAGCACGCCTGGCGCTGGCACGGCATCCGGCCGGACCCTCGACGTATGCCGATGAACCCGCTGGAACGGCCAGACCCAGCCTCCTGGCGCGGTCGTACCGTCCTGTTCCACGCCGAACAGGGTCAGGGCGACACGCTGCAATGCCTGCGCTACGTCGCCCCCGCCATCGCCGCCGGCGCCCAGGTGCTGCTGGAAGTCCAGCCCTCGCTGCTGCGGCTGGCGGCGACGTTGCCGGGGGTCGCGGCCGTGGTCGCACAGGGCGACGCGCTGCCCGCCCATGACCTGGCAATCCCGATGTTCCATCTGCCCTGGGCGTTCGACACCACGCCCGGTGAGCCCCCCACCGCACCCTATCTGCACGCCGACCCCACCGCTTCCGCGCGGTGGCGCGCCCGGCTGTCGGCCATCCCTGGCCGCAAGATCGGCCTCGTCTGGGCCGGCGAGCCCCGCCCGCAAGACCCCGCCGCCCTGGCCACCGACCGCCGCCGCTCGATCCCGCTCGCCGCCCTGGCCCCGCTCGCAGCCCTGGCCCCGCTCGCCGCCCAACCCGGCCTGGCCTTCATCTCGCTCCAAAAAGGCACGGCGGCGGCCCAACCCCGGCCACCCGGCCTGCTGCTGCACGACTGGGTGGCTGAACTGGCCGATTTCGCCGACACTGCCGCCCTCATGGACGGATTGGACCTGGTCATCTCAGTGGACACCGCGCCCCTGCACCTCGCCGGTGCCCTGGGCCGGCCCGCCTGGCTGCTCAACCGCAGCGATTCCTGCTGGCGCTGGCTGCGTGATCGCGATGACAGCCCTTGGTATCCGTCCCTGCGCCAGTTCCGCCAACCGGCGCCCGGCGATTGGTCCGCCGTGATCGGCCGCGTCGCCGCCGCCCTGGCCGAGCCCGCATGAGCGAAGCCGCCCGCGCCGCTGCCCTGTGGGACCAGCGCCGCCACGCCGAGGCGATCGACATCTTTCGCACGCTGCATGACCGCACCCCCAGCGACGCCGCAATCACCCTGCGCCTGGGCATCGCGCTATACTTGGTGGGCCGGCTGGACGAGGCGACCGACGTTCTGGAACCGCTCAGCCGGCGCGCCGCGGACGACGACCCCGTGCACGACTGGCTCGGCCGCGCGCTCGCCACCCTGCACTGGCACCAGCGCGGTCCCGACGCCATCGCCCCGCTGCGCGACGCGGTCGCCCAGCATCCCGGCGACCCCCTGCGCCACATGCAACTGGCCCACGCGCTGTTGTCTTGCGGCCGTCTGGCGGAGGCCTGGCCGCACTATGCCTGGCGCTGGCAGGACCTGCCGGCCGGCCATCACGTCCCCGGCGGCGCCCTCGCCCGGCCCGACCCCGCGTCCTGGCGCGGCCGGCGCGTGCTGCTGTTCCCCGAACAGGGGCTCGGCGACATGCTGCAATTCCTGCGCTACGTGCCGCTGGTGATGGCCCAGGGCGCCCAGGTCACCGTCGAAATCCCCGCCCCCCTGCGCCGGCTCGCCGCCACCCTGCCGGGCCGCCCCGCCGTCGTGGTGACCGGCGAACCCGTACCGCCGCACGACGTCGCCATCCCGCTGATGAACCTGCCCTGGGCCTTCGGCACCGATCTTTCGACGATTCCCGGCGGCATCCCCTACTTCACCCCCGAGCCCCACGCCGTCGCCACCTGGCGCGACCGGCTCGCCCGCCTGCCCGGCCAGAAAATCGGCCTGGTCTGGGCCGGCGAGCCCCGCGCCTTCGACGCCAGCGCCTATCGCATCGACCGCCGGCGCTCGCTCAAACTCGCCGCCCTCGCTCCGCTGGCCCAAATCCCCGGTGTCACCTTCGTCTCCCTGCAAAAAGGTGCCGGCGCCGCCCAGGCCGCCACCCCGCCCCCCGGCATGACCCTGCACGACTGGACCGCCGAACTGGCCGACTACGCCGACACCGCCGCCCTGGTCCAGGCGCTCGACCTCGTCATCTCCGTCGACACCTCGCCGGTCCACATGGCCGGCAGCCTCGGCCGCCCGGTCTGGATGCTCGGCCGCTACGATTCCTGCTACCGCTGGCTCCGTGACCGCGAGGGCAGTCCCCAAGGTAGCCCCTGGTACCCCACGCTGCGCCACTTCCGCCAAGCCACCCCCGGCGACTGGCCCGCCGTCATCGCCCGCGTCGCCACCGCCCTGGCCGAGCGCGCCGCATGAGCAGCGCCGACGCCACCCTCCAGGCCCACGCCGCCCAGCTCTGGGACCAGGGCCGCCGCGCCGAAGCCATCGAGACCTTCACCGCTCTCCAGGCCCACCAGCCCGACAACATCGACCTCGCCTTGCGCCTCGGCATCGCCCTGATGCAGGTCGGCCGCATGGTCGAGGCGGTCCGCCTGATGGAGCCGATCGCCGCCCGCGCCGACCACGCCCATCCCGTGCATGACTGGCTCGGCCGCGCCCTGGCCACCGTGCTGTGGTACGAGCACGGCCCCGACGCCATCGCCGGCCTGCGCGAACGGATGACCGCCGACCCCACCAACTCCGCCCGCCACACCGCGCTCGCCTTTGCCCTGTTGTCCTGCGGCCAGTTCGACGAAGCCTGGCCACACTACGCCTGGCGCTGGCACCGCATGCCCACTGCCCACCGCGCCCCCGCCGAGCCCCTGCGCCGCCCTGACCCGGCCAGCTGGCGGGGCCGCCGCGTGCTCCTCTTCGCCGAACAGGGTCTCGGCGACGCCCTGCAATTCCTGCGCTACGTCCCGCTGGCAATGGCCGCCGGCGCCGAGGTGACCGTCGAGGTCTATCCCCCCCTGCGCCGCCTCGCCGAATCCCTGCCCGGCCACCCGCGCGTGATGGCAGTCGGCGATCCCACTCCCCCGCACGACATCGCCGTCCCGCTGATGCACCTGCCCTGGGCCTTCGCCACCATCCCCTCCGCCGTGCCCTATCTGCACGCCGATCCCTCCGCAGTCGCCATCTGGCGCGCCCGGCTCGACGCGCTCCCCGGCCGCAAGATCGGGCTGATCTGGAGCGGCGATCCCCGCCCGGACCACGCCATGTCCTACCGCGTCGACCGCCGCCGCTCCCTCCCCCTGGCCGCCCTGGCGCCGCTGGCCCGCATCCCCGGCGTCACCTTCATCTCGCTGCAAAAAGGCGCCGGCGCCGCCCAGACCGCCACGCTACCCCCCGGCATGGCCGTGCACGACTGGACCGCCGAACTCGCCGATTTCGCCGACACCGCCGCCCTGATGCAGGCGCTTGACCTGGTGATTTCCGCCGACACCTCGCCGCTGCACCTCGCCGGCGCCCTCGGCCGCCCGGTCTGGCTGCTCGACCGCTACGATTCCTGCTGGCGCTGGCTGCGCGAGCGCGATGACAGCCCGTGGTACCCCACGCTGCGCCGGTTCCGTCAGCCGCACCCCGGAGACTGGGCGACGGTGATCGCCACGGTCGCTGCCGCCCTTACCCAGGCGGCAGCCACGGCACCGGCACCAGGAAGCGCCCGCCTGCCGTCTTGAAGCCGTTGTCATCGCTCTCCAGCGCCGCCGACCGCAGCGCCATCAGCAACCGCCCGGCCACGGTGTCGCGAAACAACCAGGCATTCACCTGATCCGGCGATGGCGTCTCGCCCACCGCCTGCACCGCTTCCGTGTAAAGCGCCTTGAGATCGTCAGCCAGAAACCGCAGCGCCACAGCAGGCGACGGCAAACCCGCCGGCGCCGCCGGCCGTTCCCCGGCCAGGAACGCACTGGCATAGCCCGGCCACGCCGCGGGCGCCTGGAACGACACCCCCACCGAGCTGCGGCCAAACCGGCTCTTCGCCCGTTCCCACCACGGCAGCACCAGCGCCATCTCGGCCGTCAGCGCCGCCGCCCACCCCGCGCCATCCGCGGGCATTGCCACCGCTGGCAGGGCGAACGGTGCCGCCCATCCGATCCGGTCATTCTGGCTCGGCGCATCCTCGGCGAAATCCTCCAACAGCACCGGTCCGCCTTCGCGTTCCAGCAACCGCAACGCCTGCAGCAACACCCGGCGCTGAAAACCAGCATCGCCAGGCTCGCCCAGCGGCCGGCCCAGCGGAAACGGCACGAACAACCCGCGCGGCCCCAGCGTCGCCTCCATATGCGGCCGCACCAGCCCGATCACCGTCGTCGCCAAGCCCCGTTCTTCCAGCATCTGCCCAAGCGCGCACACGGCGCGCGTGCAGAACGGTCAGACCGGGCTCAGCACGACCGCGTTGACGCCCTCGGCCAGCATCAAGGCGGCCATGGCATCGGCGGTGCGCGCCATGGTGGCCGGATCGGTCGAACCCATCACGCTGTAATGCGTATCCGCCACCGCGCCGATCACCCCATCGGCCGCCAGCTCGCGCAGCCGGTCGATCGGATAGACCGTGTTGATGTCGCGCTGCCACCCCGCCCGGTCGAAGTTGATCGAGACATGGCTCATCAGGATGTCACCGGCCGGCAATGTCGCCGGCAGCGCCCGGAACTCGGTGGTCCCCGGCAGGAACGGCGGCTCGCCCCGGCGGATCAGGGCCGCCGAGCTGACCATCGCCACCCGGCGCTCGGACAGCGCGGGCCCGGCAACAAACGGCTGGGTCTCCGCCCGGAGTATCTCCAACGCCAGCACGGCCGAGCGCGTCGGCTCCGGAATATCCTCAATGCGAGCCATTCGGCACTCCTCGTTATGTCGTTACAAGACCCACAGACGGCGCCAACGTTACAGGAATTTCACCAACTTCCCGCGCGGCGTCCCCAGCACTTCATCCTCGCGCATCACCGCAGCCCCCCGCACGATCGTCGCCACCGGCCAGCCCGTGATCTTCATCCCGGCAAACGGCGTCCAGCCACAGGGCGAGACGATCCAGCTCTCCTCGATCACCCGCTGCCGCCGCATGTCCACCAGGGTGAAATCGGCATCATACCCCGCCGCCAGCCGCCCCTTGCCCACCACCCCATAAACCCGCGCCGGCCCCGCGCACATCAGGTCCACCATCCGCATCAGGCTGAGCCGCCCGGCATTCACATGGTTCAGCATCACCGGCACCAGCGTCTGCACCCCGGTCAACCCCGCCGGGCAATCCGGCCACGGCTTCAGCTTCGCCGCCCGCGGATGCGGCGCATGGTCCGAGCCGATCGTGTCCACCGTGCCATCCCGCACCGCCCGCCAGGCCGCCTCCATATGCTCCGGCCCACGGATCGGCGGGTTCATCACCCCAAACCCCTTCAGTGTGTCATACACATCGGGCGCCACCTGGGTCAGATGATTGACCAGCACCTCCACCGTGGCGATGTCGCGATAATCCTTGAGGTAGTCCAACTCCTGCCACGTCGACACGTGCAGGATATGCGCCGGCCGCTGCGTCCGGCTGGCCAGCGCCATCAGCCGCCGCGTCCCCAGAAACGCCGCCTCCTCGTCGCGCCAGACCATATGGCTGGAATACGGATCGCCCGACTTGAACATCGGTTTACGCGCCTGCAACCGGTATTCATCTTCGCTATGGTAGGAAATCCGCCGCCGCCCGGCGCGCATCACCCGCTCCAGGTTCTCGTCATCCTCCACCATCAGATCCCCGGTGGATGACCCTGCGAAAACCTTGATCGCGCATACCCCGCGCCCGGTCTCCAGCGCTCCAAGCGCGCCGATATTGGTCTTGGTTCCGCCAACATACAGCCCCATGTCGCACCAGGCATTCGCCTCGGCATACCCCTGCTTCCAGGACAGCGCTTCGGCATTGGTGATCGACGGCGAGGTGTTCGGCATGTCGAACACCGCCGTCAACCCGCCCAGCACGGCCGCCTTGGTCCCGGTCGGAATGCTCTCCACACTCGCATCGCCGGGATCGCGCAGATGCACATGCGGGTCGATCAGCCCCGGCAGCACATGCAGCCCGCCCGCGTCGATCACCTCATCCGCCGTCGCATCCGCCCCCACCCCCAGGGCGGCGATCCTGCCATGCCGCACCCCCACGCTGGTCTGCTCCATGCCCCACGGCAGCACGCACGTGCCACCACGGATCAACAGGTCAAAATGCGCCATGGAACCGCCTCCTCGCTTTCCGTCCAGCGTGTCGACCACCGCCCCCGCGGATGCAACCCCCAGCTTCTTCCGGAAAAAAGTTTTTGCTTCTTTTTCCAAAAAGAAGCGCTTGTTCCCTTTTTGAAAAAAAGCACCAAAAGACTTTCACCCGCTTGCTTGCGAGCCAGCGCGGCGCCATTTCCGACCCATGACAAAAATCGCCCTTCTGCCAAATCGTGGCGTGGTCGCCGTGGACGGGCCGGATCGTGTGGCCTTCCTCCAGGGCCTGGTCTCCAACGATGTCGAACAGGCCACGCCGGGCCGCGCCATCTGGGCCGCTTTCCTGACGCCACAGGGCAAATGGCTGGCGGATTTCTTCATTCTCGCCCCAGGGGGGAACGACTCCGAACGCCTGCTGCTCGATGTCGAGCGTGCCCAGGCACCGATGCTGGTGCAGAAACTGACCCGGTTCCGCCTGCGCTCCAAGGTGACGCTCACCGACCTCAGCGCCGAATGGCATGTCCACGCCGCTTGGGGCGCGCCACCCGCCATTCCCGCGGGCGCCATCTCCGGCCCGGACCCGCGCCTGCCCGAGGCCGGTTGGCGCATCCTGTCCACCGCCCCCCTGCCGGCCACCGCCACCGCCGAAGCCTGGGACACCCACCGCCTGTCCCTCGGCCTGCCGGACGGCTCGCGCGACCTGGAGGCGGACAAGACCGTCCTGCTGGAGGCCGGCTTCGACGAGTTGGCCGGCGTGTCCTGGTCCAAAGGCTGCTACATGGGCCAGGAACTGACCGCCCGGACCAAGTACCGCGGCCTGATCAAGCGCCGGCTGGTCCCGGTGGCCATCGCCGGCGCCCTGCCGCCGCCGGGCACGCCGGTGCTGCGCGACGGCACCGAGGTCGGCACCCTGCGCTCCGGCCGCGACGGCATCGCCCTGGCCACGCTGCGCCTCGATGCCATGACGGCCGCCCTGACCTGCGCTGGTGCGCCATTGAATCCGCGCCCGCCAGCTTGGTTGCACCTGCCCGGTGCCGCCACAACGCATGACATCTCAAGCGATTAGCACTCTACCCGCAAGAGTGCCAACGACCGCTTGACTCCGCTCCGCCAAGCGCCTAGATCGCTGGCACTCCCCGGTGGGGAGTGCTAACAACCTGGCCCTCCCGCCCGCGCAGCCATGCGCCCGGCGGCAGTGGCCTTCAATATCCAGGAGCGATCCGCATGAAGTTCCGTCCCCTGCACGACCGGGTCGTGGTCCGGCGGCTGTCGGCCGAAGAGAAGACCAAGGGTGGCATCATCATCCCCGACACCGCCCAGGAAAAGCCGATGGAAGGCGAGGTTATCGCCGCCGGCGCCGGCGCGCGCAACGAAACCGGCGCCATCGTGGCGTTGGACGTCAAGGCCGGTGACCGCGTTCTGTTCGGCAAATGGTCGGGCACCGAAGTCAAGATCGACGGGGAAGAACTGTTGATCATGAAAGAGTCCGACATCATGGGCATCATCGAGGTCACCTCGGCGCCGGCCGCGAAGAAGAAGGGCTCCTAAGCCCGCTTCGCCTGGCCTGCCCCCCTCGACTGACCTGACCAAACACAAGGAATAGCAATATGGCTGCCAAGGAAGTACGTTTCGGCGGCGACGCCCGCGCCCGTATGCTGCGCGGCGTCGACATCCTCGCTGACGCCGTCAAGGTCACTCTCGGTCCCAAGGGCCGCAACGTCGTGATCGACAAGAGCTTCGGCGCCCCGCGCATCACCAAGGACGGCGTCACCGTCGCCAAGGAGATCGAGCTGGCCGACAAGTTCGAGAACATGGGCGCCCAGATGGTGCGCGAAGTGGCCTCGAAGACCAACGACACCGCCGGCGACGGCACCACCACCGCCACCGTCCTGGCCCAGTCGATCGTGCGCGAGGGCGCCAAGTCGGTGGCCGCCGGCATGAACCCGATGGACCTCAAGCGCGGCATCGACAAGGCGGTCATCGCCCTGGTCGAGGAACTGAAGAAGCGCAGCCGCAAGATCACCACCCAGGCCGAAACGGCCCAGGTCGGCACGATCTCCGCCAATGGCGAATCCGAGATCGGCAAGATGATCTCCGAAGCCATGCAGAAGGTCGGCAACGAGGGTGTGATCACGGTTGAGGAAGCCAAGGGCATCCAGACCGAGCTCGACGTCGTCGAGGGCATGCAGTTCGACCGCGGCTACGTCTCCCCGTATTTCATCACGAATGCGGAGAAGATGGTCGTCGACATGGATCAGCCCTACATCCTGATCCACGAAAAGAAGCTGTCCGGCCTGCAGCCGATGCTGCCGCTGCTGGAAAGCATCGTCCAGTCCGGCCGTCCGCTGCTGATCATCGCCGAGGACATCGAGGGCGAGGCGCTCGCCACCCTGGTGGTGAACAAGCTGCGTGGTGGCCTCAAGGTCGCCGCCGTCAAGGCGCCGGGCTTTGGCGATCGCCGCAAGGCGATGCTGGAAGACATCGCCATCCTGACCGGTGGCCAGGTCATCAGCGACGACCTCGGCATCAAGCTTGAGTCCGTGACGCTCGCCATGCTCGGCAAGGCCAAGAAGGTCCTGATCGAGAAAGAGAACACCACCATCGTCGAGGGCGCCGGCAAGAAGGCCGACATCACCGGCCGCTGCAACCAGATCCGCGCCCAGGTCGAGGAAACCACCTCGGACTACGACCGCGAGAAGCTGCAAGAGCGCCTGGCGAAGCTGGCGGGCGGTGTTGCCGTCATCCGCGTCGGCGGCGCCACCGAGGTTGAGGTGAAGGAGCGCAAGGATCGCGTCGACGACGCTCTCCATGCGACCCGTGCGGCCGTCGAGGAAGGCATCGTCCCGGGCGGCGGCGTCGCCCTGGCGCGCGCCTCGCTGGTCCTGGCCAAGCTGAAGGGCGACAACGATGACCAGCGCGTGGGCATCGATATCGTCCGCCGCGCCGTCCTGACCCCGCTGCGCCAGATCGCCGAGAACGCCGGCGAAGACGGTGCCGTGATCTCGGGCAAGGTGCTGGACAAGGACGACTATAACTGGGGCTTCGACGCACAGAGCGGCGAATTCAAGGACATGGTCAAGGCCGGCATCATCGACCCGACCAAGGTCGTGCGCACCGCCCTGCAGGACGCCGCCTCGGTGGCCGGCCTGCTGGTGACCACCGAAGCCATGATCGCCGAGAAGCCGGAGCGCAAGGCGGCTGCCGGCGGTCCTCCGGGCGGCGGCATGGGCGGCATGGGCGGCATGGGCGACATGGACTTCTAAAGTCCGCACGCTACAGCCTAGGAACCGGCTTCGGGGGCAACTCCGAAGCCGTTTTCTTTTGGGCCACGCAGTCGTAGTGAAGGCTGGGCTCTGCCCAGACCCGCCAGGGGCCAAGCCCCTGGACCTTATAATTTAAGGGTCCAGGGGGCTTGGCCCCTTGGCGGGTCTGGGCAGAGCCCAGCCTTAAAATGCACCCGGCGCGGTAATGATTGACTCGCGGCGGTATTTCTGCGCCAAATTACTGCCGCAATCGTATGTTGGCCACGCTTGTGGTGCCGTCGGCTTGAGAAGCCTTGTCCAAGGGAGGAATATCCTCGCGCAGACAGGGTCGCCGGGGGGCTTCAGGAACACCGGATACCGTTTGCCTACACAGGCTGCGCACCCCTGCGCAGTGTCCGCACGGAGTTTGACGCAGCTATGGCTATCGGGACTGTCAAGTGGTTCAACACCACAAAAGGCTTTGGTTTCATCATGCCGCAGGACGGCGGCAAGGATGTCTTCGTTCACATCACCGCAGTGCAGGCCGCCGGCCTGCGTGGCCTCGATGAGGGCCAGAAGGTGAGCTACGAGGTTGCCATGGAGCGCGGCAAGGCCGCCGCCACCAACCTCAAGCTGGCCTAAGGCGTCCGTTAACGCCTTTCCTGCGACCAAAGACCGCGATTTCTTTGTCGACATGTTCGCACAAGGATATCTGGCGCGCCGGGTGCCCGCGTGGCACTCGGGCGGTTTTTTCGTTTGTTGCCTCGGCAGCAATCGGCGCAGCGCGCTTCGACAGCGCGCGATCCTCCGCTTTTAACAATATCACCCCAACACGCGCGTTCGCGCGCGGCTGAACACAGGAGTCTATCCGCATGGCCGTCGGTACCGTCAAGTGGTTCAATGCCACCAAGGGCTTTGGTTTCATCATGCCGCAGGATGGCGGTAAGGACGTGTTCGTCCACATCACCGCCGTCCAGGCCGCTGGCCTCAAGGGGCTGAATGACGGCCAGAACGTCAGCTACGACGTGGTCATGGAGCGCGGCAAGGCCGCCGCCACCAACCTCAAGCTGGCCTGAGCTCACCTCGACGCCTTCCCTGATGGGGGCCGCCACGGTAAGCCGGGGCGGCCCTTTTCATGTCTGGAGCCCGCAATGTTCACACTCCCCGAGCTCGAAGAAGCCGCTGAGATCGTTCACGCGGCTTTTCCGCCGACCGCAAGCTATGTCTGGCCGCTATTGGCCGCCCGCGCCGGCTGTGAGGTCTGGGTCAAGCACGAGAACCACACGCCAACCGGGGCGTTCAAGGTTCGCGGTGGACTGACCTTCTTTGAACGGCTTCGCCGCAGCGGCGTGAAAGTGCGCGGGGTGGTCTCGGCGACCCGTGGCAACCATGGGCAATAGCTGGCCTTTGCCGGGCAACGGGCGGGCGTTCCCGTGACCATCGTGGTCCCGTGCGGCAATAGCACCGAGAAGAACGCCGCGATGGTGGCCTTTGGCGCCCGGCTGATCGAGCATGGCAGTGATTTCGACGAGGCCCGGGCGCATGCCCGTGCCCTGGCCGAACAGCAGGGGCTGTTGTTCGCCCCGAGCTTCGATGCCGACCTGGTGGTGGGTGTCGCTACCTGGGCGCTGGAGTTTTTCCGCGCCGCTCCGCCATTGGATACCCTGTATGTGCCGATCGGCCTTGGCTCCGGGATTTGTGGGGCGATCCTGACCCGGGATTTGCTGGGCCTGTCCACCGAAATCGTCGGAGTCCAGAGCACCGAGGCACCGTCCTATGCCCTGTCCTTCGCCGCCGGGCAGGTGGTGGAGACCAATAGCGCCAACACGAAGGCCGACGGCATGGCCACGCGCCAGCCGGATCCCGCGGCGTTGGCAATCATCCGCGGCGGGGCGGCCAGGGTGGTGACGGTCAGTGACGACGAGGTGGCCGGCGCCATCCGGGCCTATTGGACCGATACCCACAACCTGGCCGAAGGGGCCGGGGCGGCGCCTTTGGCGGCCCTGTTGCAGGAGAAGGACCGGCACACCGGCCGCCGCGTGGGGGTGGTGTTGTGCGGTGGGAATATCGATCTCGCGTTGTTCAAGAGTTGGGTGTTGGCCTGAGGTCGGGCACAATGGGGGCATGTCGCGTCGCGCCGTTGAGATCACGCCGGAGCTGTTGATCCGGGCCTATCGGGCCGGGTTCTTCCCGATGGCCGAGGCTCGTGAGGCGGACCGGCTGTATTGGCTGGACCCGGAACTGCGCGGGGTGTTGCCGTTGGATGGGTTTCACCTGCCGCGGCGGTTACGGCGGACGGTGGAGTCCGGGGTGTTCAGCGTGACGTCCGACCAGGATTTTCAGGGGGTGATCGCCGGATGTGCCGAGGCGGCGCCGGGGCGGGAGGATACCTGGATCAATCCGGAGATCGAGCACCTGTTCACCGAGTTGCACCGGAGGGGGGTGGCGCATTCGGTGGAGAGTTGGCTGGGTGGGGAATTGGTGGGGGGGTTGTACGGGGTGGCCCTGGGGGGGGCGTTTTTCGGTGAGAGCATGTTCAGCCGGGCGACCGATGCCTCGAAAGTGGCGTTGGTGCACCTGATGGCCCGGCTACGGCTGGGCGGGTTTGTGTTGTTGGACACGCAATTTGTCACCAGCCATCTGGGCCGGTTCGGAGCGATCGAGATTTTCCGGGATCGCTACAAGCAGCTTCTGGCCGAGGCGCTGGAGGTTCCGGCGATCTGGCTGGCGAGTCCGGATCGGGAGGTCTTGGCCGGGGCGATCCGGGGGCTCTCGAAAGAGCGATTTGACGACCGGGTGGACGGGTGAAAACTTGCGCCGGCCAGAGGGAGATCGGGTCATGACACGAGGCATTCTTGGCGGGGTGATGGCGGTGGCGATCCTGGCGCCGGCGATGGCCCAGGAGCGGCCGGCGATTCTGCCGACGCGGGATGTGGCGGTGACCTATCGCGCGTCCGGGCCGGTGCAGGGGCAGCAGCGGGAACAGGAATTGAAGGTGGCTTTCACTTCCGGGGGGAAGTTGATGCGGGTGGAGGGCATCGGCGGGGGGCGAGGGGCGGGGGCCTATGTGATCGTTGACCATACGACGCAGCGGATGACGATGGTGATGGGGGAGGATCGGCGGTTCATGGAGATGCCGGTGAACAACGCGTTTTCGCGCGGGTTCCTGGTGTCGGACACGATGAAGTTTGTCCGCCGGGGCGGGGAGTCGGTGGCCGGGCTGAAGTGCACGGTGTGGGACATCACCTCGGCGGATGGCAATGGCCGGGCTTGTATCACCGAGGACGGGGTGATGCTTCGGGGCGATGGGCTGGACGGCAAGGGGGCGATCGTGGCGACGGCGGTGGCGTATGGGCCGCAACCGGCGGCGAATTTCAAGCCGCCGGCGGGTTTTTCGAAGATCGAAATGCCGGCTGGGGTGGGGCAGCCCCGGCGGTAGGTGTCACGTTGGCGGGGACTGCGAGTCGTTCGGGGGTAGGTGGAGCGACGGCGATGCCCTGGAAAGACCCGGCTGGAAAGTTCTCGTGGCTGAAGGCGGCGGTTTTCATTTTTACGCTGTATCCGGCGGTGTGGCTGGTCGGGCGGTGGTTCGTGGGCGATCTTGGGGCACGGCCGTTGACCGAGGCGATCCATCGCAGCGGGGACTGGTCGGTGCGGTTCCTGGTGTTTGCGCTGGCGGTGACGCCCGCCCGGGCGGTGTTTGCTTTTCCGCGGGTTTTGCTGCTGCGGCGGATGCTGGGGGTGACGGCGGCGTTGTATGCGGGGCTGCACCTGTTGTTGTATGTTGCGGATCAGAAATGGAATCTGTGGGCGGTCGGCAGCGAGATCGTGTTGCGGTTCTATCTGACGGTCGGGTTCGTCACCTTGCTGGGGTTGGCGGCGTTGGCGTGGACGTCGACGGATGGCTGGCAGAAGCGGTTGCGGGCGCGGTGGAAGCAGTTGCATCGCTGGGCTTATGGGCTGACGGCGCTGGCGCTGTTTCATTATGCGTTGCAGGCGAAGATCAACGCCAAGGACGCGGTTTTCTGGTTCGGGCTGTTCGTCTGGCTGATGCTGTGGCGGGCGCTACCGCGGCGACATCACATACGGCTGTGGTTCCTGGTGGCGATCACGGCGGCGACGACGCTGCTGACGGCAGCGGTGGAAGTGTCCTGGTATGGGCTGGCGACCACGGTGTCGGCGTGGCGGGTCTTCGAGGCTAACCTGGTGTTCGATCCCTGGGCGCGGCCGGCGTCGCAGGTGTTTGTTGTAGGGTTGGTGGTGGTGGGGGTGGCGGGATTGCGGCGGTTGCGGCGGCGGGCGGAAATTGTTACATAAACGTAACAATTAGAGCGCGCGTCGCTGGGTCAGGCGGGTCGGGGTTTTTTCGCGAAATTCATGAACGGCATGGGGCGTGGGCGGCGCTGCGGATAGAGCGGGAGCAGGGGGGGCAGCGGCGCCGGTTTGGGGCGGGGCGGCCGGATTGGCTTCGGGCGCGGCGGCGGCTGGAGCATGGCCGGCAAGGTGACGCCAATGATCCGGGCCAGCGGGCGCAGGGTGCGGGCGGCCGAGGCGCGGGCGTGCGGCGGGGCGGCGGCCAGGAGTGCGAGGGTTTCGGGGTCGTCGAGCAGATGCTGGAGCTGGGACGCATAGCCGGCGGCCTGGTAGCCCAGAGTGGCGACCAGCCAAAGCTTGCGGGTGGGGATGCGGGCTGGCGGCGGGCCGCCGTTGCGGGATGTCTCGGGCGCGCGCAGGCGCGGGAAGCGGCCGGCGGCGAGCAGGGTGAGCAAGCGGACGAAGCGGTTGCGGACACGGGTGATGCGGGTGTGCAGCGGCCAGGTGAGCGCGCCGAGGGCAGGGGCGCGGTTGGCGATGAGGGTGAGCAGGCCTACGAAAATCGACGCAACCCGGGTGGCAAGGGACGGGGGTGGAGGGGATGCCGGGACGGGGGCTGCTTGTTCCATGTTCATGAAATGTTCTATAGCGATGTGGAGGGGGCGGCGCAAGAGAAAAAAAGCTAAGGGGTAGGATTCTTCTTTTTGTGAACAAAAAGAAGCAAAAAAACTTTATCCGTTAGGGAGGGGCTTGGATGTGGAAGAAGCGTCGGTCCGTCGTTAAGTTCAGGATGACGACGCGCTGAATGGATAAAAGTTTTTGCTTCTTTTTTCAAAAAGAAGCGCTTGCTTTCTTGCCGCGCGGCGATGGTGCAATGCCCAAGCGCATTGCACCCTACGGGTTATATCAGGGCGGCGGCGGCGGCCATGACTTCGGCGGCGTGGCCGTCGACTTTTACTTTGTGCCAGGATTTGGCGATTTTGCCTTGGGCGTCGATGAGGAAGGTTGAGCGTTCGATGCCCATGTAGGTTTTGCCGTAGTTCATTTTTTCGACCCAGACGCCGAAGGCTTCGGCCACTTTGTGGTCGGGGTCAGAGGCGAGGGGGAAGGTGAGGTTGTATTTTTTGGCGAATTTCTCGATCGGCGGCATCGCGTCGGGGGAGACGCCGATGACGGCGATGTTTTGGAAGGCGGGGATGGATTCTTCGAAGGCGCAGGCTTCCTTGGTGCATCCCGGCGTGTCGGCGCGGGGGTAGAAGTAGAGCACGAAGGGTTTGCTCTTTTGGTCCTTGAGGCTGACGGTGCGGCCGCCGCTGGCCGGCATGGTGAAGTCGGGGGCTCTGTCGCCTTCGGTCATGGTTCGCATTCTCCGATATGGCGCGCGAAGACCGCGCGCACCTGGTCCGCCAATGCAGTGATGGTGGTGTGCAATGCGGCCACGTCAAGGGCGCCCGCTCCACCCAGTTTGGCTCCACCCAGTCGGGCGCCAGCTGACCTGGCGGCGCGGAGCAGGGCGGCGGTGGCGGCTTCGGAGAGTTTTTCGGTGGGTGCGCGGCCGTAGGTGATGCGCAGCATGCCCTGGATGGTGCGCCAGATGCGGTCGGCGCGGATCAGCAGTTCGGCGTCGGCTTCGGGCAGGATGGCGGCATCGCGCAGGCGGGCCAGCGCCTCGCGGGTGGTGGGGCTGGTGGGGATGGTGGCGGCGTGGACGAGTTGGAGGGTTTGGGCGATGAATTCGACCTCCAATTGGCCGCCGGGGCGCAGTTTGACGTCCCACGGGCCGGTGGGGGGGAGGTCGCGCAGCAGGCGGGCGCGCATGGCCGCGGCATCGGCGCGGATTTTGGATGGGGACCCCGCGCTGGTGATGGCGGCGTTGATAGCGGCTTCGATGCGGCGGCGCAGTTTGGGCGGGCCGGCGATGACGCGGGCGCGGGTGAGCGCCATGCGTTCCCAGGTCCAGGCGCCGCCTTCGGTGGCACCGGCGGGGCCGTGGTAGCGCTCGAAGCCGGCGAGCGAGACCGCGACCGGGCCTTTGTTGCCGGAGGGGCGCAGGCGCATGTCGACGGCGTAAAGCGGGCCTTCGGCGTCGGGCGCGGTGACGGCGGCGACGTAGGCGTGGACGGCGCGGATGAACCACTGGCTGCTGGCGAGCGGGCGGGCGGGGGGTTTTGCGCTGCTTTGGATGGTGGTTTCGGGGTGATCGTAGATCAGCATCATGTCGAGGTCGGAGCCGGCCATCATTTCGCGGCCGCCGGCCTTGCCCATGATGACCAGGGCCATGGCGCCGCCGCGGACCTTTCCGAAGCGGCGGGCGAAATCGTCGAGCACGGGGGGGAACAGGGCGGCCAGGGCGGCTTCGGCCAGGGCGGAGCGCAGCAGGCCGGCGGTGTCGGCGTCCAGGCGGCCTTCCATGGTGGCGACGGCCAGGGAGAATTCCTCCTCGCGCACGGTGGCGCGGGTGATCGAGATGGCGTCTTCGAGCACGCGGGCGTCGCCGAGGCGCAGGCGCAGCATGCGGGGGTAGTCGGGGCTGGGGGCGGGGTCGAGCAGGCCTTCGAGCGCGCCGGGGGTGTGGGCGAGGTAGTCGGCCAGGACGGGGGCGGCGCCGAGCACGCCGGCGATGCGGTCGAGCAGGGCGGGGTTGCGCTGGAACAGGGAGAGGAGTTGGACGCCGGCGGGGAGGCGGGCGAGGAAGTTGTCCCAGCGGGCGAAGGCGGCGTCGGGCTGGCCCTGGCGGGCGAGGGCGGCGAGGAGGGCGGGCAGGACCTGGTCCATCAGTTCCTGGGCGCGCGGCGAGCGCAGGGCGCGCAGGCGGCCGGCTTTCCAGGCGCGGACGGCGGCGACGATGCGTTCGGTTTCCTTGAAGCCGAGGGCGGCGAGGCTGGCGGTGGTTTCGGGCAGGGGGTCGCCGACGCCGCGAAAGTCGAGAACCAGGCCGGTGGGGGCGAGTTCGGGGATCTGTTCAAAGACGGCGCCATAGGCGGTGCGGATTCGGGCCATGTGGCGGAGTTGGGCGGCGGCGAAGGCGGCACCATCCGGGTAGCCCATGAAGGTGGCGAAGGCTTCGAACTGGTCCGGGCGTTCCGGCAGGGTGTGGGTCTGGCGGTCGTGGACCATTTGCAGGCGGTGTTCGACGCGGCGCAGGAAGCGGTAGGCGGTGGCGAGTTCGCCGGCGGTGCGGCTAGGGATGTGGCCGGCGCGGACCAGCAGGCGGAGGGCGTCGATGGTGCGCAGAACGCGCAGGCTGGGGTCGCGGCCGCCCCAGACGAGTTGGAGCGATTGGGCGAGGAACTCGATCTCGCGGATGCCGCCGTGGCCGAGCTTGACGTTGTGGCCGAGCAGGCGGGCGACCGGGTCGGTTTCGTCGGATGCGCGGAAACCTTTGTGGTCGTCGATGCGGCGCTTCATGGCGTGGATGTCGGCGACGGCGGCGAAATCGAGGTGGCGGCGCCAGATGAAGGGGCGGATGGCGTCGAGGAAGGCGTGGCCGAGGGCGAGGTCGCCGGCGATGGGGCGCGCCTTCAGCATCGCCGCGCGTTCCCAATTTTGACCCATGGATTCGTAGTAGGCGATGGCGGTGGGGAGTGCCACGCAGGGGGGGGTGGCGGCGGGGTCGGGGCGCAGGCGCAGGTCGGTGCGGAAGACGTAGCCGTCGGAATCGCGGGCTTCCATTAATGTGACCAGGGCGCGGGACAGGCGGGTGTAGAATGCAACCGGCGTTTCGCCGTGGTAGACTCCGGCAGCGGGGTCATGGATCAGGATGACATCGACATCACTGGAATAGTTCAGTTCGCGGGCGCCGAGCTTGCCCATGCCGAGGACGGTGAAGCCGCAGGCGTGGGACGGGTTGGCGGGGTTTGCTCCTTTAAGGTTGGGGAGGTGCAGCTCGCCGGTTTCGTGGGCGGCGCGCAGGAGATGGGCGACGCTGAGGGACAGCGCTGTCTCGGCCAGGTCGGACAGGGCGGCGGTGACGCGGTCGAGCGGCCAGAGGCCACCGATATCGGCCAGGGCGACCAGCAGCGAGACCACGCGCTTGGCGGCGCGCAGGCGGGATGCGAGCTGGGCGCGCGGGATGGTGGGCGGGATGGTGGCGAGGCCGGCCATGACGCTGGCGATGACGGCGTCAGGGCCGTCGCGCACGGCCTGGCGCAGGGCGGCGGCTTCGCGGATGGCGAGGTCGGCGAGGAACGGGGCGTTGGCGCCGATGGCCATCAGCATGGCGCGCATGGCGGGGTCGGCGGCGAGGCGGGCCTCGGGGCGGCCGAGCTCGGCGAAGCGTTCGACCAAGCGTTCGCCGGCGGGGGCGTCGGCGGGGTGAGGCCAGGTGCCGGTCAGGAGCGTGGCGATCGGTATGGGCATGACCGCGGAGGCTGGGCATGCGCCGCGTGATCGGTCAAGCGGCGGGGCGGGTCTGGCGGCATCTGCATTGGCTGATGCGGGTGGGGCTGTTGCTGGGGGTGATGGCGGCGGCGGGGCTGGGGGGGCTGGTGTGGCGGCTTGATCAGGGACCGCTGGCGATTCCGTGGCTGGCGGATGAGATCGTGGCGGTGGCGAACCAGCATATCGCGCCGCTGCGGCTGGAGGTCGGGGAGGCGACGCTGGTGTGGGAGGGGTTCCGCGGCGGGGTGGACCGGCCGTTGGATATCGTGGCGCACGGGCTGGTGGTTTTCGATGGGGCCGGGCGGCGGATTGCCCAGGTGCCGGAGGTGCGGGTGTCGCTGTCGATGCGGGCGCTGGCGACCGGGCGGATCGCGCCGCGCGGGTTGCTGGTGCAGGGCGCGCAGGTGCGCGCGGTGCGGCGGGCGGATGGCGGGCTGGCGGTGGATTTTTCCGGGACGCAGGAGGGCGGGGCGGCCGAGGGCGGGGCGGCAGCGGGCGGGGTTTCGGCGAATTTCGGTTGGTTGTTCGAAGCGCTGGGGCAGCCGCTTGGGACGGATCTCGGGGGGCGGGCGACGCTGTTGAGCCAGCTGCGGCGGCTGCAGCTGCGCGATACCGTGCTGGTGGTGCAGGACGATGCGCTGGGGCTGGTGTGGCGGGCGCCGCGGTTGGAGCTGGATGTCACGCGGCTGGCGGGCGGTGGGGCGGAGGGGGTGGCGGGGCTGGAGGTTGAGGTCCCCGTTCCGAACGGTAATCGGCGGCTGGCGGTGACGGCGAAGGTTGCGTTGCCGCCGGGTGGCGACGCGCTGTTGGTGGAGGCGGCGCTGGCGCGGGTGGTGCCGGCGGATTTTGCTGGGTTGGGGGCGAATTTCGCGCCGTTGGCTGCGGTGCGGGCGCCGGTGGAGCTGACGGCCACCGGGGAGTTGGGGCCGGACCTGGTGTTGCGCCGGGGCGGGGTGCGGGCGGAGTTGTTTGCCGGCGAGTTGCGGATTGCGCGCGGGGCGGTGCCGGTGCTGGGCGGGGTGGCGCGGGTCGAGGCGATGGGTGCGACGACGCGGTTGGTGTTGGAGCGGCTGGTGCTGCCGGGCGGGGCGGGGCGGCAGACGGTTTTGACGGGGACGGCCACGTTGCAGCCGCTGGCGGGGATGTTGCTGGGGCAATTGGAGTTGTCGCTCGACCGGGTGGCGTTTGCCGACCTGGCGGCGCTGTGGCCGGACGGGGTGGGGGGGTCGGGGGCAAAGCCGTGGATCACCGGGAATATCACGGCGGGGACGGCGCATGATTTGCGGCTGAGCCTGAAGGTGATGGCGGCGGCGGACTTGTCGGATGGGGCGGTGACGGCGCTGAGCGGGGGGTTCGAGGGGCGGGAGATGGTGGTGCACTGGCTGCGGCCGGTGCCGCCGGTGGAGGGGGCTTCGGCGAGGTTGTCGTTCGTGTCGGCGGACGAGATCGAGATTGCGATTTTGGGCGGGAACCAGGGCGGGCTGGCGATGACCGGGGGGCGGGTGACGCTGACCGGGCTGGCGCAGCGCGACCAGTATGTGAACGTGGCGATCGAGATGGCGGGGCCGGTGGTGGATGTGATCGGGGTGTTGAACCATCCGCGGGTCAACATCCTGAGCCGGCGGCCGGTGACGATGCGCAATCCGTCCGGGCGGGTGGAGGGGCGGGTGATGATCACCGCGCTGCCGCTGGAGAATGATGTGACGTTCGACGATGTGCGGTTGTCGTCGGTGGGGAAGCTGAGCGGGTTGAACCTGGGCGGGATTGCGGCCGGGCGGGATCTGACCAATGGGGCGCTGAGCTTCGAGGCGGGCAATAGCGGGCTGCAGGCGCGCGGGACGGCGACGCTGGCGGGGATTGTCTCGCAGGTGGCGGTCGAGATGGATTTCACCGATGGGCCGGCAGCACAGGTGATCCAGAAGGTGACGGTGAGCGGGGCGCCGGATGCGGGGCAGATTGCCGGCCTGGGGCTGTCGAGCCCGGAGTTGCTGGTCGACGGGAATGCGGCGGTGAAGCTGGAGCTGGTGGGGCGGCGCAGCGGGCGGTCGGAGCTGTCGGTGCGGGCCGACCTGGGGAAGATGGGGCTGAAGGCCGAGCGGTTGAACTGGGGCAAGCCGGCGGGGCGGGCGGCGGTGGCGGAGATGCTGCTGGTGCTGGATCGCGAGCGGTTTGCCGGGATCGAGCGGCTGCGCATCGATGGCGAGGGGGTTTCGGTGCAGGCGGCGCTGGACTGGCCCATTCTCGATCGGTCGGGGCGGGGGGCGCGGCGGGTGCGGCTCGGCAAGCTGGGGCTGGCGCCGGGGACGGATGTGCAGGGCGAGATCGTCTGGCCGGTGGCGGAAGGGCAGCCATGGCAGGTGCGGCTGAACGGGCCGAGCCTGGATATCAGCGCCGAGATGGCGCGGCGGGAGGGGGCCGCGAAGCCGGGGGAGGAAATTCGGGGGCCGGCTTTCAACGCCGAGCTGCGGGTCGATCGGCTGGTGCTGGGGCCGCGGCGGGTGATGACCGGGGTGCTGGCGCGCAGCGACAATGACGGGCTGATCAGCCGCACGGCGCGGGTCACCGGGCGGGCGGGGACGGGTCCGTTCGAGTTGTCGATCCTGCCGTCAGGGCAGGTGCAGCGGCGCAGCCTGACGATCACGGCACAGGATGCCGGCGGGCTTTTGACGGCGCTGGATGTGATGGAGGACATGCGCGGCGGCAAGCTGGTGCTGAACGGCTTCTATGACGACAGCCGGGCGGACAATGCGCTGTCGGGCACTGCCGAGGTGACGGATTTCGGCATGCGCAACGCGCCGGCGATCGGCAAGCTGTTGCAGGCGATCACCGTGGTGGGCGCGATCGATGCGTTCAGCGGACCCGATTTGCGCTTCAGCCGGTTGGTGGCGCCGTTCCGCCGGGCCGGGGATGCCATTGACCTGGTGGATGCGCGGGCGTTCAGCACCTCGCTGGGGGTCACGGCGAAGGGGCGGATCGACACGGGGCGGCAGCTGTTCGATATCCAGGGCACCGTGGTGCCGGCGTATTTCATCAATTCGCTGCTGGGCCGGGTGCCATTGCTCGGCCGGCTGGTGAGCCCGGAGACCGGCGGCGGGTTGTTCGCCATGTCCTATGGGGTGAAGGGGCCGTTCGACGACCCCTCGGTGTGGGTGAACCCGCTATCGGCGGTGACGCCGGGGTTTCTGCGCGGGTTGTTCGGGGTGTTCGAGGGCTCGCCGGGCGGTGGCGGGGATGCGCCGCGGTCTGCGCCGCCACCGCCGCCGGCGATGCGCGAGGGCGGGCAGCGATAAGGTGGCTTGCCGGCGGTGGTTTGGCGGGGGAAAGTAGTGTCATGACATCCTCATCCCCGCTTCCGCGTCCCGACCTCGCCGGCGTAAAGGCGATCGTGTTTGACACCTTCGGCTCGGTGGTCGACTGGCGCGGCAGCCTGATTGCCGATCTCGGCGGTTGGGCCGCCGAGCGTGGCATTGGGGCGGCTGATTGGGCCGGGCTGGTGGATGCCTGGCGCGCCGCCTATGCGCCGTCGATGGACCGGGTGCGCAAGGGGGAGTTGCCCTGGACCATCCTGGACGCGCTGCACCGGGCGACGCTGGAGGTGCTGGTGGCGAAGTTCGGCATCACCGGCCCGGGTGGCGTGAAACTGGGCGACGCTGAGCTGGACCACATCAACCGGGGCTGGCACCGCCTCAAGCCATGGCCGGATGCCGTGCCGGGGCTGACCCGGCTGCGCCGGCGCTACATCATCGGGCCGCTGTCGAACGGCAACGTCGCGCTGCTGGTCAACATGGCCAAGGCGGCAGGCATCCCCTGGGACATGATCTGCTCCACCGAGCTGTTCGGGCACTACAAGCCGGACCCCGAGACCTACCTGGGTACCGCCCGTATCCTCGGCCTGGAACCCGGCGAGGTGATGATGGCCGCCGCCCATAACGGCGACCTGGCCGCCGCGCGCGCCTGCGGACTGCGCACCGCGTTCTGGCCGCGCGTCATCGAATACGGGCCGCTGCAAAAACGCGACTTCGCCGCCGATAGCGACTGGGACATCGTCGCCAGCGATATCGAAGACATGGCAACGCAGCTCGGGCTCTAGAGCGGGATGGCGGGGAAGGAAGGCCAGGGCTCTGCCCTGGACCCGCTGGGGCCTGAGGCCCCAGCCCCCCCTTCCGTGACCGCGTTTACCGATCGGCAAGATTCGCGGCGCACACTTGGCGGGTAAGCGCGTGGAGGGACCGGGGCACCGATGAGGGACATGTTGCTGAAGCCGGAGGCATCGCCGCAGGAATCGCCGTCGGCCGCGGTGCCGCCGGCGGAATATGCCGACGGGATGCGAGTGTCGGACAAGGTGCTGGCGGCGTTCAACCATGCCTGCGCCGTGGCCGACATGGAGGCGGCGGAAGAGCTGCTGGGGGTGCTGGAGAAAGTGACCGAGCGGCGTATCCGGCGCTTTGGCGGCGATCGGCGGCGGGAGAGTTTTACCCTGTTCCATGCGCGGGAGCATCTGGCCTGGGTTCGGGCGAATCGGGTGGGGTGAGGGGCGGGAAGGTCAAAAGGATAGGACGAGTCTTCTTTTTGTGAACAAAAAGAAGCAAAAAAACTTTATCCGCTTTGGTTCGGGCTCATTGGTGGATCATGCGCTGGTTTGGCACCTATCTTCCCGAAGGGGAGATGGGGTTATCTGAATGAATGAAGTTTTTTTGCTTCTTTTTGTTCACAAAAAGAAGATTTTTCTACTGCTTGGCTAAGCCGAGCGCACGAGCCGGTGCAATTTGCGGCCGACCGAGAGTTTCAGCCCGTCGGCGAACTGGCCGGCCGGGAAGGACTGGCCTTCCTCGGTGACCACCACGTCGTTCACCCGCACGCCGCCGCCGCGGATCAAGCGGCGGGCTTCGGCGTTGCTGGCGGCGAGGCCGGCGAGGGTGACCAGGCGGAAGGCCGGCAGGGCGTCGCCGATCTCGGCGGCGGGAATGGTGGCGGCGGGGATGTCCTCGCTGCCGGCGCCGGTTTCGTAGAGGTTGCGGGCGGCCTCGGCGGCCTGAGCGGCGGCGGCGGGGCCGTGGGCCAGGGTGGTGGCTTCGGTGGCGAGGATTTTCTTGGCTTCGTTGATCTCGGCGCCGCCGAGTTTTTCCAGGCGGGCGATTTCGGCGAGGGGGAGGTCGGTGAATAGGCGCAGGAAGCGGCCGGTGTCGGCATCTTCGGTGTTGCGCCAGAACTGCCAGTAGTCGAAGGCGGGCAGTTTGTCCGAGGTCAGCCAGACCGCACCCTGGGCGGATTTGCCCATTTTGGCGCCTGAGGCGGTGGCGATCAGGGGGGTGGTGAGGCCGAAAACCTGTTTGCCGTCGGTGCGGCGGACCAGGTCGATGCCGGAGACGATGTTGCCCCATTGATCGGAGCCGCCCATTTGCAGGGTGACGCCGTGGCGGCGGTTCAGCTCGCGGAAATCGTAGCTTTGCAGGATGGAGTAGTTGAATTCGAGGAAGGTCAGGCCTTGCTCGCGCTCCAGGCGGGATTTGACGCTGTCGAAGGAGAGCATGCGGCTGATGCTGAAATGCGGGCCGATTTCGCGCAGGAGTTCGATGTAGCCGAGGCGGTCGAGCCAGTCGGCGTTGTTGGGCATGATCGCGTCGGTGGGGCCGTCCCCGAAGGTCAGGAAGGGCGAGATGTTGCGGCGGATGCCGGCCATGTTGGTGGCGAGTTGGGCGTCGGTCAGGAGTTGGCGGGCTTCCTCGCGGAAGGAGGGGTCGCCGATCTTGCTGGTGCCGCCGCCCATCAGGGCCACGGGCTTGTTGCCGGTGCGTTGCAGCAGGCGGAGCAGCATGATCTGGACCATGTGGCCGACGTGCAGGCTGTCGGCGGTGAGGTCGTAGCCGATGTACCCGGCGACCGGACCGGCCTTCAGGGCGGCGTCCAGCGCTTCGGTATCGGTGCACTGGAAGACGAAGCCGCGTTCGGTGGCTTCGTGCAGGAAATCGCTGCGTGCTGGCGAAGGGCTGGGCATGGCTGGCGTTCCGGGGTTGGGTCGGCGGGGTTCTAGCGCGAAGCCTCGACATGAAGAAGCCCCGCACTGGGGGGTGCGGGGCTCTTGCAGGCGGAGAGGGCCGGCGGGATCAGTCGGCGGCGAGTGCCATGGTGCGGCGGGCCATCGTCTTGCTGACGTGATCCTCGATCGCTTCGGCGATCGGGTCGGCATGGGCGGCGAAGACGTGGTCGGCTCCTTCGAGGATGCGGTAGTCGACCTTGACGTTCTTCTGGGTGTTCAGCTTGTCGACCAGCTTGCGCACCGCGGGTTCCGGCACGAGTTCGTCGGAGTCGCCGTGCAGCATCAGGCCGCTGCAGGGGCAGGGGGCGAGGAAGCCGAAATCGTAGTGGTTGGCGGGCGGGGCGACGCTGACCCAGCCGGAGATTTCCGGGCGGCGCATCAGCAGCTGCATGCCGACGAAGGCGCCGAAGGAGTAGCCGGAGATCCACAGCCCGCCATGGTTCGGGTTGACCGCCTGCATCCAGTCGAGTGCGGCGGCGGCGTCGCTGATTTCACCGATGCCGCCATCATAGCGGCCCTGGCTGCGGCCGGCGCCGCGGAAGTTGAAGCGCATCACCGAGAAGCCCAGCTTCTGGAAGGACTGGTACATGGTGTACGAGATGCGGTTGTTCATCGTCCCGCCATGCAGCGGGTGCGGGTGCAGGATCAGCGCGAGCGGGGCGCCGGTGTCCTTGGAATGGTGGTAACGACCCTCTAACCGGCCGTCTGGGCCGGCGAACATGACTTCAGGCATGGTGTGCGGAAACCCGTTCCTGTTGCTGCCGGCCCGCGGATGGATATCCGGGTGCCCTGAGAGTAGTGTTACATAGTGAGATATCTCTGGAGGCCGAGAGGAGGGCTCACGAGACCGTCATAAAATGCGCCTTCGCGACTGGCCGATACCAACGCCAGAAAGGCATGCCACCCTTGCAGGGGCGATTTCAACGAGATTCGTTGACGCCGAAATGTCCGGCTGGCTAAGATGACGAAGATTCCAATTCAATTTGTTGCGTAAATGAGCGCGCTGGCGGTGGGCCGGTTCGGCGCTGTTGTGGTGTGTGCCCCTCTTTTTGCGCTGGGATATCGGCATGACATATCTTGACGCCAACGCGAGCGAGCCGGTGCGGCCGGCGGCGCGGGCGGCGGTGCTGGCGGTGCTGGACGGGGTGGGCAATCCGGCATCGGTGCATGGCGCCGGACGGGCGGCGCGGCGGCTGCTGGAGACGGCGCGCGAGCAAGTGGCGGGGTGTTTCGGCGCGGCGGCGGCTGGCGTGGTGTTCACATCGGGCGGGACGGAGGCGGATGCCCTGGCGATTCACGGGCTGGGGGCGGGCCGGCGGCTCATTGTCGGGGCGACCGAGCATGACGCGGTGCGGGCGGCGACGGCCATGGCAGCGGGGGGGGCCTTGGTCCTGCCGGTGGATCGGGATGGGATGGCTGATCTCGAGGTGCTGGCGCGGTTGCTGGCCCCCGGGGGGCAGGATGCTCGGCCGGCGCTGGTGTGCCTGATGTTGGCGAACAATGAGACTGGGGTGCTGCATCCGGTGGCGGCGGCGGCGGCACTGTGCCGGGCGCATGGCGCGCGGTTGCATGTTGATGCGGTGCAGGCGGCCGGACGGGTGGCGATCGACCTTGCGGCGCTGGGGGCGGATAGCCTGGCGATTTCCGGCCACAAGCTGGGCGGGCCGCAAGGGGCGGGGGCGTTGGTGCTGGCCGGGGATTTGGCGTTGGCGCCGCTGCTTGGCGGGGGCGGGCAGGAACGCGGGCGGCGCGGCGGGACTCCGGCGTTGCCGGCAATTGCCGGGATGGCGGCGGCGGCGGTGGAAGCGGTGGCGGCGCTGGGGGAGCAGGATCGGCTGGCGGGGCTGCGCGACATGATCGAGGCGGCGGCGCGGGGGGCCGGGGCGGTGGTGATGGGGGCGGGGGCCGAGCGGCTTGGCAACACGACGTGCCTGGCGCTGGCCGGGGTGCGGGCGGACACGCAGGTGATCGCACTGGATCTCGCGGGGTTCCAGGTTTCGGCCGGGGCGGCGTGTTCGTCGGGCAAGGTGGCGGCGAGCCATGTCCTGGCGGCGATGGGGATGGGGGGGCTGGCGGATGCGGCCGTGCGCGTGTCGCTGCCGTGGAATGTCAGCGCCGAGGATGCGCAGCGCTTTGCGGCTGCCTATGTGGAGATGGCCGGGCGCTTGGTGCGCCGCGCGGCTTGAGGTCTTTTGCCCCGATGAGCATCCCGAACCGGCCGATCTACCTCGACAACCAGGCGACGACGCAGTGCGATCCGCGCGTGGTGGCGGTGATGTTGCCGTTCTTCACCGAGCATTTCGGCAATCCGCATTCGGCGGAGCACAGCATGGGACGGTTCGCCGAGGCGGCGGTGGAGACGGCGCGCGGGCATGTGGCGGCGCTGATCGGGGCGGATGTGCGCGAGGTGGTGTTCACCTCCGGGGCCACCGAGAGCAACAACATCGCCATCAAGGGGGCGGCGCGGCAGGCGCTGCGTTCGGGAGATGAGCGGCGGCGGATCGTCACCGTGGCGACTGAGCATAAATGCGTGCTGGAGTCGGTGGCCGACCTCGCCGCGGAGGGGTTCGAGCCCGTGGTGCTGCCGGTGCGGCCGGACGGGACGGTGGACGCCGACGCGGTGCGCGCGGCCCTGGCGGTGCCGACGCTGTTGTTGAGCGTGATGGCGGTGAACAACGAGATCGGGGTGATCCAGGACCTGAAGGGGCTGGCGGCGCTGGCGCACGCGGCGGGGGCGCTGTTTCACACCGACGCGGCGCAGGCGGCGGGTAAGATCGCGCTGGATGTCGGGGCGATGGGCATCGACCTGCTGTCGGTCAGCGGCCACAAGCTGTATGGGCCGAAGGGGGTGGGGGCGCTGTATGTGCGGCGGCGGCCGCGCGTTCGCCTGATGCCGCTGTTCTCGGGCGGCGGGCAGGAGCGCGGGCTGCGCGCGGGCACGCTGCCGGCGCCGCTGATTGTGGGGCTGGGCGAGGCGTGCCGGATTGCGGCGGGTGAGATGGACGAGGATCACAGGCGGATTGCCGGGTTGCGCGACCGGTTGCTGGCCGGGTTGCGGCGGGCGATCCCGGGGGTGGTGCTGAATGCCGACCCGGAGCGGCGGATTCCTGGCAATTTGAACCTGACCTTTCCCGTCGCGAGCGCCCAGGCGCTGATGGCGGCGATGCCGGAGCTGTGCGTGTCGACCGGTTCGGCCTGTTCCTCGGCGGAGGTGGAGCCGTCTTACGTGTTGCGGGCGTTGGGGCTATCGGAGGCGGCGGCGGCGCGGACCTTGCGCATCGGGATCGGACGCTTTACCTCGCCGTCGGATATTGATGCCGCCGCCGCGATGCTGGCGCGGGCCCATGCGATCGCCGCTTCCTCCTCTCCTGTCGAGGCCTGACGCCGGATATGCCCAAGATGATTTTTGTCGAGCGGGACGGCACGCGCCGCGAAGTCGAGGCCCCGCTGGGGCTGTCGGTGCTGGAGATCGCGCACAAGCACGGGGTGGACATCGAGGGGGCGTGCGAGGGCTCGCTGGCGTGCTCGACCTGTCATGTCATCGTGGAGGGCGACTGGTTCGGCCGGCTGGGCACACCGACCGAGGACGAGGAAGATATGCTCGACCTGGCCTTCGGGCTGGAGAAGACGTCGCGGCTTGGCTGCCAGATCGTGATGTCCGAGGCGTTGGATGGGCTTGTCGTGCGGTTGCCGGCGGGGAGTCGGAATTTGTTGAACGGGTAGCAAGGCGGGGGCTTCGCCCCTCGACCCCACCAGGGGGCCGCGCCCCCGGGACCCACAAGAATGGGGCCTGGGGCGACGCCCCAGCGGGTCCAGGGCAGAGCCCTGGCCTTTCTTTCGGAGGGTTTGATGCGCGTAGTCGTAGCAATGTCGGGCGGGGTCGACAGCTCGGTGGTAGCCGGGCTGCTCGCGGAGGCTGGCCACGAGGTGATCGGGGTCACGTTGCAGTTGTACGACCATGGCGCCGCAGTGGGGCGCAAGGGCGCCTGCTGTGCCGGGCAGGATATTCATGACGCCAAGCGGGTGGCCGACCAGCTGGGCATCGCGCATTACGTGATCGACGCCGAGGCGCGGTTCCGGGCGGCGGTGATGCAGGATTTCGCCGACAGCTATGCCAAGGGCGAGACGCCGGTGCCCTGCGTGCGCTGCAACCAGAGCGTGAAGTTTGGCGATCTGCTGGGGCTGGCCGGTGATCTCGGGGCGGAGCGGCTGGCCACAGGGCATTACGTGCGGCGGATCGACGGGGCGCGCGGGGCGGAACTGCACCGGGCGGTGGATTCGCAGCGCGATCAGAGCTGGTTCCTGTTCGCCACCACGCGGGCGCAGCTGGAGCGCTCGATGTTCCCGGTGGGTGGGATGGTGGACAAGGACGCGGTGCGGGCGGAGGCGGCGCGGCTGGGGCTGGCGGTGGCGGCCAAGCCGGACAGCCAGGATATTTGTTTTGTGCCGAGTGGCAGCTATGCGGATGTGGTGGGCAAGCTGCGGCCGGATGCGCTGGCGCCGGGTGAGATTGTCGATGCGGCGGGTGCTGTGCTGGGCAGCCATGCGGGCGTGGCGAACTACACCGTGGGGCAGGCAAAGCGGCTGGGCGGTGCCGGGCAAACCGGCGGTGCGCGGCGCGTGGTGATCGGGCTGGATGCGGCCGGGCGGCGCGTGGTGGTGGGGGCGCCGAGCACTGGCAGCCGGGTGGTGCGGCTGCGCGAGGTGAATTGGCTGGTGCCGCCGGCGCCGATGGCGTGCACGGTGAAGCTGCGGGCGCGCGATGCGATGCGGGCGGCGCGGGTGGTGCCGACGGCCGAAGGCGCCGATGTGATGCTGGACGAGCCGGCTTTGGCGGCGCCCGGCCAAGCCTGCGTGTTCTATCGTGATGAGCAGGTGCTGGGCGGCGGGTTCATCTGCGCCACGTGATGCGGCCAAGCCTGTTGACGTGTCGCGCCGGACGGGGGTATTCCCCCCACCTCCGCAGGGATTGGTATGGCGGCGTAGCTCAGCGGTAGAGCAGGAGAATCATAATCTCTTGGTCGGTGGTTCAAATCCGCCCGCCGCTACCAGCCTGCGGAGATTTCCCTGACCGCCATGCGGGCCTTGCGCGCAAGTGATGCCCGCCCGCCAGGCCGAGCATCCCGGTCAACAGGAGCAACGCGCTGGCTGGCTCGGGGATCGCTGCGGCGGCGCCGCTGCTGAGGCTGCCATCGGTCATCACGACATCGCCGGATGGCGTTCCAAAGCCCGCCAGCTGGAACATCATCCGGCCGGGGTTCTTGGCATCGATGGTGTCTTCCCAGCGCATCCGAACCTCGCCGGCCAGGGTGAAATTGCCGCTCAGCCGCTCCAGCAACGCAATGTCGCTTTTGCCGTCTTCGGCGTTCAACTCGATTTCGCGCAGCCTGGTGCCATCCAGGCTCAGCTCATGCAGCCGCACCGCGTCATCCCGCCCGCCGGAGCTGGTGATCAGGGCGAGGGTGGTGATCGCGCTGATCCCTGGGTCAAGAAACGAGGTCACGGTCTTGCCCACGGTGAACGTCAGCCGGTCAGCGCGGCGGGTCAGCGCGAACGACACCCAGGAACTGTCGTCCGATTTTGACCAGCGATACTGGGCGACGCCACCAGCTGGTGCATCAGCGTTCTGGCCGGCGATCGACAGCCCGACTTCCCAAACGCCGCTGAGGCTGTTGTCGCCGGAGCGGCCCTCGGCCAGGGCGATCCGGTCGCGGGCCGCGTCGATGCCGATTTCCGCGAGATAGGCGTTCAGGGCGAGCGCGCTGCTGAAACGGGCGCTGCCGTCGGGTTCGTCACAGATCAGGCCGGCCCGGGCCGCGGGGGTGCCAAGGATCGGCAAAAGCAGGGCGGCGCCGCGCAACAGGCGCAACACGGGAAGGTGCATGGGCGGCTCCGTCGCTGGCGATGACGAAGCAGTTTGTGGCGGCCGGATGAAGGTTTGGTTTACGAAGCCGCGGCGTGCTGCGCCATGACGGGACAGGCGACGTCGCGATCGCGCCATGGCACCAGAGCCGGCCGGGTGGTGCGACAGGCGGCCTCGGCGTGCGGGCAGCGCGGGTGGAACGGGCAGCCGGGTGGCGGGTCGATTGGGCTGGGGACCTCGCCGGACATTGGCTGGCGGTCGCGGTTGGGGTGTTCGACATTTGGGATCGTGTCGAGCAGCAGGCGGGTGTAGGGGTGCCGGGGGGCGGCGAAGATCGCCTCGGCCGGGCCGGTTTCGACGAAGCGGCCGAGATACATGATGGCGATGTCGTCGGACATGTGCCGCACCACGGACAGGTTGTGGCTGATCAGGATGTAGGTCAGGCCGAAGCGGTCCTGCAGCCGGCGCATCAGGTTGAGGATTTGCGCCTGGACCGAGACGTCAAGCGCCGAGGTCGGTTCGTCGCAGACCAGGATGTCGGCCTCGGTGGCCAGGGTGCGGGCGATGGAGATGCGCTGGCGCTGGCCGCCGGAGAAGGCGTGCGGGTAGCGGCCGGCATCGTCGCGCGACAGGCCGACGGTTTCCAGCAATTCGCCGACGCGTTCGCGGATGACGCTGTCGCCGTCGCGGAGTTTCATCTCGCGGATCGGCTCGGCGATGATGTCGCCGACGCGCCAGCGCGGGTTGAGGCTGGCATAGGGGTCCTGGAAGATCATCTGCACGCGGGGATTGCCGGTGAAGCGCAGGGTCCCGGCGGTGGGTGGCTGGAGCCCGACGATCATTCGCGCCAGGGTGGATTTGCCGCAGCCGGACTCGCCGACCACGCTGAAGGTGGCGCCGCGGCGCACGGTGAAGGACACGCCGTCCACCGCACGCAGCACCCGGCGCCGCTCGCCCGACAACACCCGGTTGAGCCACGGTGGCGAGACGTCGAACAGGCAGACGGCATCGGCGACGGTGAGGGCCCAATCTTCGGGGGCGACGTCATCCGGCATGGGCGGACTCTTCCACCGGGTGCCAGCAGGCGGCATCGTGCGCGCCACCGCCAAGCACGGGCGTCTCGCCGCGGCAGCGATCGCTGGCGGCCGGGCAGCGCGGGTTGAAGGCACAACCCGGCGGGATTGACCCCAGTCGCGGCATGCTGCCGTCGATCTGGCGCAGTTCGTGCTCGCGCCGCCCCATGCGCGGGATGGAGGCCATCAGCCCCGCCGTATAGGGGTGGCGCGGCGCGCGGATGACCTGGGCCACCGGGCCGATTTCCACCAGCCTTCCAGCATACATCACCGCGACACGGTCGGCGGTTTCCGCGATCACCCCCATGTCGTGGGTGACCAGCATCACCCCGGTGCCATGCTGGCGCCCGAGGCGACGCAACAGGGCGGTGATCTGGGCCTGGATCGAGACGTCCAGCGCTGTGGTCGGCTCGTCGGCGATGATCAGCTTCGGCTCGCCGGCCAGGGCGAGGGCGATCACCACGCGCTGGCGCATGCCCCCGGAGAACTGGTGCGGGTGCTGGTCGACGCGGGTCTCGGCCGAGGGGATGCCGACCTCGCGCAACAGGTCGATTGCGCGCGCCCGCGCCGCCGCGCGATCCAGCGGCAGGTGGGTGCGGATGGTCTCGGTTAACTGGTCGCCGACGGTCAGCAGCGGATGCAGCGAGGTCAGCGGGTCCTGGAAGATCGCGCCGATCTCGCGGCCCCTTATCTTGCGCATCGCCTCGGGGGGCAGCGTGTCGATCCGACGCCCTTCCAGCCAGATCTCGCCGCCGGCAATGCGGCCAGGGGGATCGAGCAGGCCGATTACCGCCGTGCCGGTCAGCGACTTGCCGGCTCCGGATTCGCCGACCACGCCGAGGATCTCGCCGGCGGCGATGTCGAACGACACGCCGTCGATGGCAGTGAGCGGACCACGGCGGGTGTCGAACACCACGCGCAGGTCGCGGACGGAGAGGAGGGGGGTCATAAGCAAGGCCAGGGCGCTGCCCTGGACCCGGCAGGGGGCCGAGCCCCCGGCACCCGCATGAACGGGGTCTGGGGCCGCCGGCCCCAGCGGGTCGAGGGCAGCGCCCTCGCCTTGCTTTCCTTGCTCATGCCCCGGGCTGCCCCCAAAGCCGAGGCCCGGCATCCGCCCAATCTACCGGGTAGCTCGACGAGAAGATCGCCCCCGCCGGCGGGTGGTTCAGCGTGCGGCGCGGGTATTGCGCCATGACGTGCTCGAACTGCGCCTGGGCGCGGGTGTTGTCGGCGGCTTCGTCGCTGTCGGGGATGATGCGGTTCTCCATGACGAAGCGGCCGTCGATGACCACGGTGGAGAAGTCGCGGCCGTGGCCGGTCAGCAGCATGGTCTGGATCGGGTCGATCACCTGGCCGGTGTGCGGGCGGTCGAGATCGAACACAGTGATGTCGGCCCGCGCGCCGGGGGCGAGGCGGCCGAGGTCGGGGCGCCCGAGGGCATCGGCGCCGCCGAGTGTTGCGGCATCGTAGTAGTCCTCGCTGCGCACGGCGAGCGGGTTGCCGGCCATGACACGGGCCAGGATCATGCCGATCTGCATGTTCGCGACCAGGTCGGCGGGTGCAGTGTCGGTGCCTAGGCCGATCTTCAGCCCCATTTCCTTGTAGCGCCCGAAATGGTCAATCGCGCCGCCGCCGCGGCCAGGCGAATCGCTTGAACGTCATGCGTTCCCTCTGAGCACTGTCTCCAGGTAATCGACGTTCCACCCGGCCTTCTTGCGGCGGTTTTTGAAGCTTGTGGTGGGTCTGGCGGCAGACAGCAGGTTCAGCGCGGTGTGTCGAACGATTG
>CAMBRC010000027.1 GCA_945869965.1 Asaia bogorensis | reverse complement strand
CGCTGGCCTGGCTGAACCGCTGTCGCCGTTTGGCAAAGGACTTCGAGAATCTGACACGAATGGCGGTGGCGTTCATCCGAGTGGCATCAATCCGCCTCATGCTGCGAAGACTATGCAATCAGGTATGAACCTTCCGGACGGACACTTATTGTAATTGGCTAAATGGAGTATTGAACATAACAGATGAATACCGACTTCCCACAGAAACAGAATGGGAGTACGCTTGCCGTGCGGGAACGACGTCCCCATTCTCATTTGGAGAAGTAATTTCAACCCGAGTAGCGAATTACGACGGAGCTTTAACTTACGGAAATAGTCAGAAAGGGCAATCGAGAAAAAGGACTGTTCCCGTAGGCGCACTACCCGCAAACCCTTGGAGACTTCACGAAGTCCATGGCAACGTCTGGGAATGGGTGGCAGATTCCTGGCACGATGACCACAATGATGCACATCCCGATGGATCTCTTGCGAGATATACCGCGTCGAATGATACAAAGACCCTACGTGGAGGGTCGTGGTTTGACGATCCACGCGACTTGCGATCCGCTTCGCGCAGCGGGACATTAAGGGATGGGCGCGACAATGATATGGGGTTTCGAGTTGCTAGAACGTTTCGTAGGTAGATTTACTTGCTTTAGAGGAACTTCTTTCGCTTCGACCTGACCGGTCCCCCTGCATCGAATCCAACGTCCCCGCCATGCGGTATGGAAATTATCCTCTAACCGAGCAAAAAACCCTTGACGTGGTGTAGTTAGCGATATATATTACCCACCATGCATCACCTGGCGTCGCTACTAACCCACATCCTAACCGGCCTCCGCGCCGCCATCGCCGCTCACGCGGCGCGGCCGCACGCCGAATCCGCGCTCATCCCCTGGTCCCGCCCACCCCAGCAGCGCCCGCCCCGGCCCCAGCCCCCCACCGCCCTCTTCACCCTCGCCTGGGCCTATATCGGCCGCACCGCCCGCCGCCTCGAAAACCTCATCGCCCGCTGGCACACCAACACCCTCCCCAAGCCCCAGGCACCCCGACTCCGTCCCGCCCGCACCCAAGACGCCGCCGAATCCGGAAAACCCCGCCTCCCGCGCGGCCGCGCCTGGCTCGCCATCGCCGCCGACTACCACACCCGCGGCCGCGCCTCCCAGCTCAACCACCTCATCGAATCCCCCGATTTCACGGACTTCCTCGCCGCCGCCCCGCAAGCCACTCGCCTCCTCCGCCCCCTCTGCCACATTCTCGGCATCGCCCCCCACCTCGCCCTCCCCATCCGCCCCCGCCCGCCCAGAATCCGCCCCCCCCACCCCGCCCCCCAACCCCCCGCACCCCCCTCCCCCCATGAACTCTGGCGCCGCACCCATCGCCGCGGCCTCCCCCCACCCCTCATCCCCACCCGCTTGCGTTCCAAAACCCGAATCTGACCCCTCACCCCACCCACGCCACCTTCATTCCACTATCGTAACTAACTAACCCAATAGACAACCGCCCCCCCCGCCTGCCACCCTCCCGCCACCCAAGGGAGCCCACCATGAAATTCCCCGAAACCGGCCAACCCGCCGACCGCATCGCCGCCCTGCTCGACGGCATGAAAGCCACCGACGCAAGATGGCGCGAAGGCCGCGTGCCCCTCTATGTCTTCGGCGCCACCCCCGCCGTCTCCGAAGTTGGCCGCGATGCCTTCATGGCCTTCTTCACCGAAAACGCCCTGGGCGCCAAACGTGCCT
Source organism: Asaia bogorensis (assembly GCA_945869965.1). Lineage (GTDB taxonomy): Bacteria > Pseudomonadota > Alphaproteobacteria > Acetobacterales > Acetobacteraceae > CAMDGX01. Next base: position 44,832 of record CAMBRC010000027.1, on the reverse strand, counting down.
TCACCTCCCTCAAACGCATGGAGGAGGAAGTCATCGCCATGGCCCTCAACCTCTTCCACGCCCCCGAATCCGCCGCTGGCAACATGACCTCCGGCGGCACCGAATCCATCGTCATGGCCATCAAAGCCTGCCGAGACTACAACCGCGCCAAACGCCAAAACCCCACCCACCGCGGCAACATCGTAGCCCCCCTCACCGCCCACCCCGCCTTCGAAAAAGGCGCCCACCTCATGGACCTCGAAGTCCGCCGCACCCCGATAACCCCAGACCTCCGCGCCGACCCCGAAGCCATGGAATCCGCCACCGACGCCGACACCATCATGCTCGTCGGCAGCACCCCCTGCTTCCCCTACGGCGTCGTCGACCCGATCCCCGCCCTCTCCGACCTCGCCCAACGCAAGAGCATCTGGCTCCACGTCGACGCCTGCGTCGGCGGCTACTTCGCCCCCTTCGCCAAAGCCCTAGGCCGCCCGATCCCCGCCTTCGATTTCGAAAACCAAGGCGTGATGTCCCTCTCCGCCGACCTGCACAAATTCGGCTTCTGCCCCAAACCCGCAAGCACCGTCTTCTACCGTGACGCCGAAAAACACGCAGCCCAAGCCCTCGACCTCGACGTCTGGCCGAACGGCCGCTTCACCACCAACACCCTCGTCGGCACCCGCCCGGGCGGTGGCATCGCCGCCGCCTGGGCCGTCCTGAACTTCCTCGGCCGGGCGGGCTACATGCAGATCGCCGAACGCATGCTCACCATGCGCGACGCCTACATCGCAGGCATCGAAGCCATCCCCGGCATGCAAGTGTACGGCAAACCCGACCTCTCCATCCTCGCCTTCGGCCACCCCGGCAAAGACGCCGACTCCATCGCCGCCGGCATGACCGCCCGAGACTGGGTCCCCGGCATGGTCCGCACCCCCCCGGGCCTGCACCTCATGATGTCCCTGCTCCACGAACCCGCCCGCCCCGAATACCTCCGCGACCTCGCAGCAAGCGTCGCCGAAGCCAAGCCCGCCCAGGGCCGCCTCGCCTCCGCAATCTACTAGCGCCATTGACTCCCGCCCCGCCCCGCCCCTAAAAGCCCGCTCCTGGTGCCCGGGCAACCGTTGGCGCCGCGTCACGCGTTGCATCGGCGCAGCGGCCTCGGCCAAGCGCAAGGAATCTGGACCATGTTTGCAGTCATCCGCACCGGCGGTAAGCAATACCGCGTACAACCCGACCAGGTGCTCAAGGTCGAGAAGTTGGAGGCCGAAGCCGGCACCAGCATCACCTTCACCGACGTCCTGGCCATCGGCGGCGAATCCGGCCTGACCATCGGCGCCCCCACCGTCGCCGGCGCCACCGTTGTCGCCACCGTGGTCGCACAAGACCGCCTGGACACCGTCATCATCTTCAAGAAGCGCCGCCGCCAGAACAGCCGCCGCAAGAACGGCCACCGCCAGCCGGTGACCGTCCTGCGCGTCTCGGCCATCAACGCAGCCTAAGGAGACCTCACCCATGGCACACAAGAAAGCCGGCGGCTCCTCGCGCAACGGCCGCGATACCGAAGGCCGGCGCCTCGGCCTGAAGAAGTCCGGCGGCCAGGCCGTCATCGCCGGCAACATCATCGTCCGCCAGCGCGGCACCAAGGTGAAGCCGGGCGCCAATGTCGGCCTGGGCAAGGACCACACCCTGTTCGCCCTGATCGCCGGCACCGTCCAGTTCCAGACCCGCGGCGACGACCGCGTCCACTGCTCCGTCATCCCGGCCAACGACGACGCACCAGTGGCCGTCGCCGCCGAATAACGACGCCTAGGCCGGTTCCAGTCTGTGATGGGGGTCGGCACCAGCCGGCCCCCATTTCGCGTTTGAAGCTCCCATGAAATTCCTCGATCAAGCAAAAATCTACTGCCGCTCCGGCGATGGCGGCGACGGCGTCATCGCCTTCCGCCGCGAGCGCTTCATCGAGTTCGGCGGTCCCGACGGCGGCAATGGCGGCCGTGGCGCGGATATCGTGTTCGAGGCCGTGCAGAACCTCAACACCCTGATCGACTTCCGCTACACCCAGCATTTCCGTGGCAAGAAGGGCGGCAACGGCTCGGGCTCCGACCGTACCGGCGCCGGCGCCCCCACGGTGCACATCAAGGTCCCCGTCGGCACCCAGATCTTCGACGACGACCAGGAAACCATGCTCGCCGACCTCGACGTGCCGGGCAAGAAGATCACCCTGCTGCGCGGCGGCGACGGCGGGCACGGCAACGCCACCTTCAAATCCTCCACCAACCGCTCCCCCCGCCGCGCCGATCCGGGCTGGCCGGGCCAGGAACGCTGGATCTGGCTGCGCCTGAAACTGATCGCCGATGCCGGCCTCGTCGGCCTGCCCAACGCCGGCAAATCCACCTTCCTCTCCGTCGTCTCCGCCGCCCGCCCGAAGATCGCCGACTACCCCTTCACCACCCTGCACCCGCAGCTCGGCGTCGTGCGCCTGTCGATGACCCAGGAATTCGTCATCGCCGACATCCCCGGCCTGATCGAGGGTGCCCACGAAGGCGCCGGCCTCGGCGACCGCTTCCTCGGCCATGTCGAACGCTGCGCCGTCCTGCTCCACCTCGTCGACGGCGCCGCCGGCCACGTGGTGAAGCAATGGCGCACCGTGCGCGAAGAGCTGGAACAATACGGCGGCGGCCTAGGCGAAAAACTGGAAATCATCGCCCTTAACAAGTCCGACGCTATGACCCCGCGCCAGATTGCCGACCGCAAGCGCCAACTCGCCGAAGCCTCCGGCGCCCCGGTTTTCGTCATCTCCGGCGTCGCCGGCCAGGGCGTGCCCGAAGTCCTCGGCGCCCTGTGGCAAGCCATCATCGAGGCCCGCAACAGATGAGCGCCCTGCCCTCGCTCGCCACCGCCAAGCGCCTGGTGATCAAGATCGGCAGCGCCCTGGTCGTCGACCAGACCCAGGCGTCCCTACGCATGTCCTGGCTCACCGCCATCGCCGCCGACATCGCCGCCCTGCGCGCCCGCGGCGTCGAGGTCATCGTCGTCTCCTCTGGCGCCATCGCCCTGGCCCGCCGCAGCCTCGGCCTCACCCGGCGAAAACTCCGCCTGGAGGAAAAACAGGCCGCCGCCTCGGTCGGCCAGATCCGCCTCGCCGGCGCCTGGGCCGACGTGCTCGCCGCCCAGAACATCACCGCCGCCCAGCTCCTGCTCACCCTGGGCGACAGCGAAGACCGCCAGCGCTACCTCAACGCCCGCGCCACCCTGCGCACCCTGCTGGAACTCGGCTGCGTCCCCGTCATCAACGAGAACGACGCCGTCGCAACGGCCGAAATCCGCTTTGGCGACAATGACCGCCTCGCCGCCCGCGTTGCCGAAATGGTCGGCGCCGACCAGCTCATCCTGCTGTCGGACATCGACGGCCTCTACACCGCAGACCCGCGCTCCAACCCCGACGCCAGGCACCTCGCCGTCGTCGAAGCCGTCACCCCCGAAATCGAAGCCATGGGTGGCGAACCCCCGCCCGGCTACTCCTCCGGCGGCATGCGCACCAAGCTGCTCGCCGCCCGCATCGCGACCGGCGCCGGCTGCGCCATGGCGATCGCCCTGGGCAACCCCGACCACCCCCTCGCCGCCCTCGAAGCCGGCGCCCGCTGCACCTGGTTCCTGCCCGACACCGCCGACCACTCCGCCCGCAAGCGCTTCATCCTCGGCACCCTGCACCCCGCCGGGCAATACACCCTGGACGCCGGCGCGGTAAAAGCCCTCGCCACCGGCCGCTCCCTGCTCCCGGCCGGCGTCCGCGACATCGGCGGCAGCTTCGAACGCGGCGACGTCGTCGAAGTCCTGGCCCCCGACGGCCGCCCCCTCGGCCGCGGCCTCACCGCCTACGCCAGCACCGACGCCGCCCGCATCATCGGCCGCCGCTCCGCCGAGATCGAAGCCATCCTCGGCTGGCGGGGGCGGGACGAACTGATCCACCGCGATGACCTCGTCCTGCGCGAGGGATAGGCAAGACAAGCGCGTTCTTTTTTGAAAAAAAGAACCAAAAAACTTTTACCCATTTGCTTGGGAGACCATCGATGGACATGGCGACAAACCCCGCTACCACCTGGACGCATGAGGCCGCCACCCGCGCTCGTGCCGCCTCGAACACGCTCGCCACAATGCCGGCCGACGCCCGCAACGCCGCCCTGCACGCCGCCGCCACCGCCATCCGCGCCCATGCGACCGACATCGAGGCCGCCAACGCGCTCGACCTCGCCGCGTTCGATTCCGCTGGCGGGACGAAAGCCTTCCGCGACCGACTGGCGCTCACCCCCGCCCGCATCGAAAGCATGGCCCAGGGCCTGGACGACATCGCCGCCCTGCCCGACCCGCTGGCCCGCGTGCTCGCCGACTGGACCCAGCCCAACGGCCTGCGCATCCAACGCATCCCCCAGCCCCTCGGCGTCATCGGTATGATCTACGAAAGCCGCCCCAATGTCGGCGCCGACGCCGCCGGCCTCTGCCTCAAGGCCGGCAACGCCGTCATCCTGCGCGGCGGCTCCGACAGTTTTCATAGTGCCCGCGCCATCCACGCGGCAGTGACCGAAGGGCTGCAAAAAGCCGGCGTGCCGGAAGCCGCCGTGCAAATCCCCCCCGCCACCGACCGCGCCTACGTCGCCGCCATGCTCGGCGCCGCCGGCCAGATCGACCTCATCATCCCGCGCGGCGGCAAATCCCTGGTCGAACGGGTGCAACAGGAAGCCCGTGTCCCCGTCCTCGCCCACGCCGAGGGCCTCTGCCACACCTACATCCACACCGCCGCCGACCCCGCCATGGCCCGCGCCATCCTCGCCAATGCCAAGATGCGCCGCACCGGCGTCTGCGGCGCCACCGAGGTGCTGCTGATCGACGCCGCCATCGCCCCCTCCCTGCTGCCCCTGCTGGTCGCCGACCTGCGCGCGCTGGGCTGCAACTTCCGCGCCGGCCCGCGCGCCCGTGCCATCGTCCCCGACCTTCCGCCCACCGAAAAAGGCGACTTCGACCGCGAATGGCTCGACGCCATCCTCACCGTCGCCGTCGTCGACAACCTCGACGGCGCCCTGAACCACATCCGCCACCACGGCAGTTCGCACACCGACGCCATCGTCACCGAAGACGCCGCCGCCGCCGCCACATTCCTCAACAGCGTCGATTCCGCCGTGGCGATGTGGAACGCCTCCACCCAGTTCTGCGACGGCGGCGAATTCGGCTTCGGCGCCGAGATCGGCATCGCCACCGGCCGCATGCACGCCCGCGGCCCGATCGGCCTCGAACAGCTCACCACCTTCCGCTACCTCGTCCGCGGTACCGGGCAGATCCGGCCCTGAGTGATGACCCACCCGAATGGGGCGACCGCCGGCGCGTCCGCATCGGCCTGCTCGGCGGCTCGTTCAACCCCGCCCATGCCGGCCACCTGCACATCGCCCGGCTGGCGCGTCGCCGCCTGCGTCTGCACCAGGTCTGGCTGATGGTCTCGCCCGGCAACCCCCTGAAGCCAGCCCACGACATGGCCGCCCCCGCCGCCCGCCTCGCCTCGGCGCGCCGCATCGCCGATGGCCGCCGCATCGTCGCCACCGATATCGAAACCCGCCTGGGCACGCGCTACACCGTCGACACGCTGCAAACCCTGCTCCAACGCTTCCCCCGCGCCCATTTCGTCTGGCTGATGGGTGCCGACAACCTGGTGCAATTGCCGCGCTGGCGACGCTGGCGCGCCATCGCCGCCCAGGTTGCATTTGCCGTCCTGCCCCGCCCTACCTACAATCACCGCGCGCTGGCCAGCCAGGCCGCCCACCGCCTGGCCGCGCACCGCCTGCCAGCACATGCCGCCGCGACACTGGCCGGGCTGCCAACCCCACGCTGGGTATTCCTGCCGACGGCGCAAAACGCCACCTCGGCGACTGCCATCCGCCTCAATCGGAGTTCATGACCATCGCCCGCAAGCCGCCTGCCCCCCCCGCCACGCCCCCGACTGGTCCATCGGCCGCCGCCCCGCGCAAACGCGCCAGCCCCCGCACGACCGCGACCGCCACCATCCTCCTCCCCGCGATTTCCACCCCCCCGGGCACCGCGCGCAAGAAAGCCGCCGCCGCCGGTCCCGCGAAGATCCGCCGCGCCAAGCCTGTGGTGAAGACCGACTCTGCCCGCCTCGACCAGTTGCAAGCAGTGATCCTCGCCAGCCTGGACGACGACAAGGCCGAAAACGTGATCGCGCTGGACCTGCAAGGCCGCGCCTCCTTCGCCGACCGCATGGTCGTCGCCACCGGCATCGCCGACCGGCAAATCTCCGCCATGGCGATCCACCTCGAGCAAAAACTAGCCGAAGTCGGCCTCAAGCGGATCAAGATCGAGGGCGCCTCGGGCTCCGACTGGGTCCTGATCGACGCCGGCGACATCATCATCCACCTGTTCAAGGCCGAGGCCCGCGCCCTCTACGGCATCGAGCGCATGTGGGGCGCCGACCTGGACGAAACGCCCCCCGAGCCTCTAACGGTCGCCGACGAGCCCGAGCCTGGCTGAGCGGCCGGCGAGGCCGCGCTTGGGCGAGTGGCTGCTGCTGGCGGTCGGCCGCATCGGCACCTCGCCCGAAGCGGCGCTGGTCGCCCGCTATGCCGCCCGCCTGCGCCCGGCGCTACGCATCGTCGAAATCGCCGACGGCCGCGGCGCGCCGGTCGAAATCATGCGCCGCGAGGCCGAAGCCCTGCGCGCCCGCATCCCGCCCGCCGCCCTCACCGTCGCCCTCGACCGCACCGGCCACGCGCCGGACTCCGCCGGCCTCGCCCGCCTCCTGGCCCAATGGACCGCCACCGGCCGAACCCCCTGCTTCCTCATCGGCGGCGCCGAAGGCCTCGACCCCACGCTGGTCGCGCAAGCCGCCCACCGCCTCTCCCTCGGCCCTCTGGTCTGGCCCCATATGCTCGCCCGCGCGATGCTCGCCGAACAGCTTTTCCGCGCCCAATCGATCCTCGCCGGCCACCCCTACCACCGTGGCCCGCGCGAGTCGTAACCCCGAGTCCCGGACGAATATCTCTCAGATTCATCGCAATGCCCGTATATCTTGCGAATCGAACGACTCGTCCCCGGGAACCCCTCATGCGCCCACCCGTCATGCCCCCTCCTGTCATGTTGGTGATCCTCGACGGCTGGGGCTGGCGCGAAGACCGTGCGGACAACGCAGTCCTCCAGGCAAACACGCCCAATTTCAACGCCTTGTGGCAATCCTGCCCGCACGCCTTCCTGCGCACCTCCGGCCTCGATGTCGGCCTGCCGGACGGCCAGATGGGCAATTCCGAAGTCGGCCACCTCAATATCGGCGCCGGCCGCGTCGTCATGCAGGACCTCCCGCGCATCAACCTCGCCTGCCAGGACGGCTCGCTCGCCACCCTGCCCGCCCTCTCCGACCTGATCGCCACCCTGAAATCCACCGGCGGCACCTGCCACCTCCTCGGCCTCGCCTCCGAAGGCGGCGTCCACTCCCACCTCGACCACACCATCGCCCTCGCCCACGTCCTCGACGCCCAGGGCATCCCGGTCGCCATCCACGCCTGGCTCGACGGCCGCGACACCCCCCCGCAATCCGCCCAATCCGACCTCGCCAAACTCGCAGCCAGCCTCCCCCCCAGCGCCCGCATCGCCACCGTCACCGGCCGCTACTTCGCCATGGACCGCGACAACCGCTGGGACCGCGTCGCCCGCGCCTACCGCGCCATGGCCGAAGCCGACGCCCCCCGCGCCACCACCCCCGCCGAAGCCCTCCAACAAGCCTACGCCGCCGGCAAAACCGACGAATTCGTCGAACCCGCCGTGATCGCCGACTACCAAGGCATGCGCGACGGCGACGCCCTGCTGTGCTCCAACTTCCGCGCTGACCGCGTGCGCGAAATCTTCGCAGCCCTGCTTGACCCCGCCTTCACCGGCTTCCCCCGCCCGCGCGCCATCAGTTTCGCCGCCGCCGCCGGCATGACCCGCTACAGCGACGCCCTCGCCCCCCTCATGACCGCCCTGTTCGCGCCGCAAACCATGGACCACCTCCTCGGCCAGGTCGTCGCCGCCGCCGGCCTCCAGCAAATCCGCCTCGCCGAAACCGAAAAATACCCCCACGTCACCTACTTCTTCAACGGCGGCGTCGAGACCCCCAACCCCGGCGAAGACCGCGTCATGATCCCCTCGCCAAACGTCGCCACCTACGACCTGCAGCCCGAGATGTCCGCCCCCGAACTCACCGACGCCGCCATCCGCGCCATCGAAACCGCCCAGTACTCCCTCCTCGTCCTCAACTACGCCAACGCCGACATGGTCGGCCACACCGGCAGCCTGTCCGCCGCCATCCGCGCCGTCGAAGCCGTCGACACCGGCCTCGGCCGCCTCCAGGCCGCCATCGCCGCCCGGCACGGCTGGCTCCTGGTCACCGCCGACCACGGCAACGCCGAACTGATGCGCGACCCCATCACCGGCGCCCCGCACACCGCCCACACCACCAACCCCGTCCCCGTCCTGCTCTTCGGCCCCACCAACCGCCCAATGCAAACCGGCCGCCTCGCCGACATCGCCCCCACCTTGCTCGACCTCATCGGACTCCCGGCCCCCGCCGAGATGACCGGCCGGTCCCTGCTCGCCACCACGTGATCCGCCTCACCACCCTGGCCCCGGGGCTCCTCATCGCCCTCCTCCTCGCTGCCCCCGCCGCGGCCCAACCCAGGCACGACCAGCTCCGCGAAGCCGAGCAATCCCGCCGCGAAGAACTCGCCGCCCAGCGCGAAGCAGCCCAACGCGCCACCGCCGCCCGCACCGACGCCCAAAAACTCGCCGCCCAGCAAACCCAGATCCTGTCCCGCCTGCGCGACGCCGAACAAGCAACAACCGTAGCCGCCACCCGCATCGAAGCCCTCGCCGAACGCCGCCGCATGGCGGAAACCCGCCTGGCCGTCCGCGCCGCCGACATCACCCCGCTGCTCCCCCTGATCGAACGCCTCGCTTTGTTCCCCACCGAAACCCTCCTCGCCGTCCCCGTCCCCCCGGAGCAAGCCGTCCGCGGCGCCCTGGTCCTCGGCGGCCTGGTCCGCACCCTGGAGCACGAAGCTCAGGCCCTGCGCGCCGAACAGGCCGAAATCGCTCGCCTCCAGGCCGAAATGGACGCCGCCTTCCCCCGCCTCGCCGAAGCCCAGGCCGCCCAGGCCCAGGCCGCCGAAGCCCTGGACGAACAACTCCGCACCACCCGCGCCGAAGGCCGTGCCGCCGAAGACGAAGCCACCCGCGCCGCCCGCCGCGCCGCCGCCGAAGCCGCCCGCGCCGAAGGCCTCAAATCCGCCATCGCCCAGATCGAGGCCGAACACCGCGCCGCCGAAGCCCGCGCCCGCCGCGAAGCCGAAGAAGCCGCCCGCCGCCGCCAGGCCACCGCCGCCGCCGCCGCCCGCACCCGCCAGGCCGAACTCGCCGCCCCCGCCGGCCCAGGCATCACCATGCCCGCCGCCAGCGACTCCCCCCCCTTGGCCGCCCCCGTCTCCGGCACCCTGGTGCGCGGCTTCGGCGATGCCACCGACAGCGGCCCCTCCACCGGCCTGTCGTACCACGCCGCCCCCCGCGCCCGCGTCTTCGCCCCCTGCGCCGGCCGCATCGTCTTCGCCGGCCCGTTCCGCAGCTTCGGCCAACTGGTCATCGTCGATTGCGGCGGCGGCTACCATTTCGTCCTGGCCGGCTTCGAACGCATCGACCTCACCGTCGGCCAACGCGTCACCTCCGGCACCCCGGTCGGCGTCATGCCCGGCTGGGACCCGCGCACCGGCGGCGGCCGCCCGGCGCTCTACGTCGAACTCCGCCGCTCCGGACAGGCGGTCAACCCGGCCCCGTTCCTGCGTGGGCGGAGTTGACCGCATGGAAGGCAAGCGGCATCAAGAATCTTCTTTTTGTGAACAAAAAGAAGCAAAAAAACTTCATTCATTCGCCCACCAACCCGGCGCCGGGCTTTTCGCCCCACGCCAATCGGATAAAGTTTTTTTGCTTCTTTTTGTTCACAAAAAGAAGACCCTTCCTACCTCATCATGAAACCGTTTGATCCCGCCCGTCTCTGGGATACCCTAGGGACCAGACCACGTCGCGAACCAAGCCTGCCCCGCGCCGCCAAAGGATATCCGTCATGAAGCTTCGTGCAGGCCTTCTGCTGAGCGCCGCCTTCGCCGCCGGCATCGCGATCGGCCCGGTCTCCGACCAGTTGCAACGCCGCTTCGGCATCAGCCTGCTGCCCCAGGCCTTCGCCCAGGACAGCACCCGCGCCGAAACCTACCGCCTGCTCAACCTCTTCGCCGAAGTGTTCGAGCGCGTCCGCGCCGAATACGTCGAGCCGGCCAACGATCGCGACCTGATCGAAAACGCCATCAACGGCATGCTGACCGGGCTCGACCCGCACAGCTCCTACATGAACGCAAAATCCTTCCGCGACATGCAGGTCCAGACCCGCGGCGAATTCGGCGGCCTCGGCATCGAGGTCACCCAGGAAAACGGCTACATCAAGGTCATCTCCCCGATCGACGACACCCCCGCCATGCGCGCCGGCGTCAAGGCCGGCGACCTGATCACCGCACTCGACGGTCAAACCGTCCAGGGCATGAGCCTGAACGACGCGGTCGAAAAAATGCGCGGCGCGCCGAACACCCGCATCGTCATCACCGTGCGCCGCGAAGGCACCGAGAAGCCACTCGACATCGCCTTGGTGCGCGAGGTCATCAAGCTGCGCGTCGTCCGCTCGCGCATGGAGGGCGACGACATCGCCTATATCCGCATCTCCAGCTTCAGCGAACAGACCGAAACCTCGATGCGAAAGGCCTTCAACGACCTCAAGGCGCAATCCGGCGACAAGCTGCGCGGCGTCATCCTCGACCTGCGCAACAACCCCGGCGGCCTGCTGCCCGAATCGATCTCGGTCTCCGACGACTTCCTCGACCGCGGCGAGATCGTCTCCACCCGCGGCCGCCACGCCGAGGACACCCAGCGCTGGAACGCCAAGGCCGGCGACATGACCGGCGGCCTGCCGGTCGTCGTGCTGATCAATGGCGGCTCGGCCTCGGCCAGCGAAATCGTCGCCGGCGCCCTGCAAGACCACCGCCGCGCCATCATCCTGGGCACCCGCAGCTTCGGCAAAGGCAGCGTCCAGACCGTCTCGCCGCTGCCCGGCAATGGCGGCATGCGCCTGACCACCGCGCGCTACTACACCCCCTCCGGCCGCTCGATCCAGGGGCTCGGCATCACCCCGGACGTCGAGGTCGCCGCCACCCGCGAGGAAACCGCCCGCTTCGGCCCGGCGCGTGAGGCCGACCTGAACCGCACCCTGAAGAATTCCGGCGCGGCCGCGCAAAACATCGCGCCGCCGCGCAACGACCTGCCCGCCATCGCCAAGGACATCGTCAAGCTGCCGCCGGAAAACCAGCCGGCCTTCGACCCCCTCAAGCCGGAAACCGACTACCAGCTGCAACAGGGCCTGACCCTGCTGCGCGCCATGCCGCAACCCGCCCGGCGCGCGTCGCGCTGAGCGAACCCGCCAGCCTGGCCGCAAGTCGACGCGCGTGACCGACGACGACGCAGCCCCGGGCCGCGGCGCGCTGCGCGCCTTGGGATATTTCTGGGCGGCCATCCTGCTCCTGCTGCTGGCCGGCGGCGCAGCCCTGCAGCTGCTCGGCGCCCCGCCTTCGCCCATCGCCACCTCCCCCGCACCCCCACCCACCCCGCCCGCTTCCGCCACATCCGCCTCCGCCAGCCCCGGTTCCCCCGCGCCCCCATCCCCCACATTCGCGTCCCCCACACCCGCGCCGCCGCCCGCCCCGGCCGCCGCCCCAACCCCTGGCCCGGCTCCCGCCCCAACCGCCTTGCCACCCGTCCACGGCCCCACCGGCCCCCCCCCGGTCACCGCCCGCATCGTGCCCGGCCCGCGCGCCCCCGGCGCCGCCATCCCGCCGCCCGATCCAGCCCTGCAGGAACCCTCCGGCCTCGGCGACAACAGCTTCCTGCCCCGCATCGCCGGCGGCCTGGCCCCCATGCGCGCCTACGCCGCCGGCAGCCCGCCCGCCGACGCCCGCCCCCGCGTCGCCATCCTGCTGGCCGACTTCGCCATGCGCGAAGCCGACAGCGAGGAAGCCCTGCGCGTCCTGCCCGCCGCCATATCCCTCGCCGTCTCGCCCTACGCCCTGCGTCCCCCACAACCACGCGGCCAAATCGAGCGCGCCCGCCAGACCGGCCACGAACTGCTGATCGCCATCCCGATGGAGCCGCGCGGCTATCCGCTCGACGACCCCGGCGACCGCGCCCTGCTGACCGGCGCCACCGCCGACCGCAACGCCGCCGCCCTGCGCTGGACCCTCTCGCGCCTCGGCGGCCCCGTCGGCGCCACCGGCGCGCTGGGCAGCCTGCGCGGCGAACGCTTCGCCGCCAGCGGCCAAATGGCCCAACTCCTGGAAGAACTGGCCCAACGCGGCCTGCTCTACATCGACCCCCGCCCGGACGGCAAACTCCCCCCCACGACACCAGCCGCCCCCCGCCGCGCCATCGACCTGATCGTGGACGAGCCCGGCGTGCGCACCGAAATCGAAGCCAAGCTCGAACGCCTGGAACAACTCGCCCGCGATCGCGGCACCGCAATCGGCCTGGTCTCCGCCCCAACCCCGGTCGCCGTCGAACGCCTCGCCGCCTGGACCGCCCTGCTGGCCCAACGGGGCGTTGTCCTGGTCCCGGTCAGTGCGCTGGTCGTTCCCTAGAACAAGAAAGAATCTTCTTTTTGTGAACAAAAAGAAGCAAAAAAACTTCATTCACAAAAAAAAACCTTCTCTCCCCTCGCGCTTGGGCGGGGGGAGCCGGAGGGGGGCTCTGCCTTGCTGGCTCCCCCTCTTTCATCATCCTGTGCGCAGCGAAGGGCCCACACCTTTCCACCCCGAACTTCGCGGAACACGCCATCGAATAAAGTTTTTTTGCTTCTTTTTGTTCACAGAAAGAAGAATCTTCCTCCCTCAGCGCCACCAAAAAAATCCCCCCCTCATGCAATTTTTCTCTTGTTCTTCTAATATCTGTTAGTTATTATCCATCCCATGGAGAACCAAACACCCTCCCTGGGCGACGCCCTCGCCGGCCTGCGCCACACGGTGCAGGCACCACGGGAAAAGTGTGTCTTCTTGCCGGCGCCCATCCAGGCCGTCATCGCGGCGATCTTCGCCCGCATTTTCGGCCGCCTGGAACAGATCCTCCTGCTCTGGCAGGCCGGCCAACTCCCCGCCCCCCAACCTCGCGAACCCCGCGAAGCAGCCGCGCGTCCTACCCCGGTAGCGCGCTCCGGCACCCGGCACAGCCACGCCCGGCGCCCGTCCGCCCGCCAAGCCCCCGACTCGATCCAGCCCCCCGCTCGGGCTCGCCGCGCAATCACCCATCGCGCCGCCCCCGCCAACCCCCGCGGCACATCATCCGCGCCCCCAGCAGCCGCACCCCACCCCGCCCGATGTCGACGCACCGGGCAAAACCCGGGTTTTCCGCGCTCGCCCAGTCACAGCCATTTTGTTACGATATAAAAATTAATAATCCCCTGCCCGCCCGCACCGTCCCAGCCTACACTCCGCATATGACCGACCCGAGCACCCTGCCCTACCGCCCCAATGTCGGCGCCGTCCTGTTCGACCGCACCGGCCGCGTCCTGGTCGCCCGCCGCGCCGACCTGCCCAACGCCGAGGGCGCCCCCGGCGGCTGGCAACTGCCCCAGGGCGGCATCGACGAAACCGAGGACCCGCGCACCGCCGTCCTGCGCGAGCTGGCCGAGGAAATCGGCACTGGCGCGGCCCACGTCATCGGCGAGCACCCGGACTGGTTCACCTACGACCTCCCCGCCGAACTGCTTGGCGTCGCCCTGGGCGGCCAATACCGCGGCCAGCGCCAGCGCTGGTTCGCCCTGCGCTTCACCGGCCACGACTCCGACATCCGCCTGGACCTCGACCCCGACCCCGAATTCGACGCCTGGCAATGGGTACCGCTCGAATCTCTGCCCGCCCTGGCAGTCCCGTTCAAGCACGCCATCTATGTCGCACTGGCGCGCGATTTCGCCCGCTACGCAACCCCGGTGGAGGAATGATGCGCCTCGTTCTCGCACTGCTGACCGTGCTTCTCGCAACCGGCCCGGCGCTGGCCGAGGACTCCACCCGCATCGGCACCGTCTCGACCACCTTCCGCCTGCTCGGCCGCAACGACCGCATCGTCGTCGACCGCTACGACGACCCTCGCGTCGACGGCGTCTCCTGCTACCTCTCCCGCGCCGAGACCGGCGGCGTGAAGGGCACCCTCGGCCTGGCCACCGACCCCAACCGCTTCTCCATCGCCTGCCGCGCCACCGGCGCCGTCATCCTGAAAGGCGAAGTACCGGACAACGAAGTCGTCTTCGATGAAAAAGCCAGCTTCTTCTTCAAGGAAATCCGCGTCAGCCGCCTGTTCGACCGCGAGAAGCGCGTCCTGGTCTACCTCGTCTGGTCCACCCTCACCCTCGGCACCGACGGCTCGGCCTTCAACAGCGTCACCGCGGTGCCGCTGGACCGCTGACCCCTTGCGCATCCCCGCGATGCGGTGTTGGTATGCCTCCAACATCGTACCGACAGGGAAGCACCATGAAACGTCTTGCTTTGCTCTCCGGCATCGCCATGGCCACCGCCGGGCTGATCGCCGCCCTGGCGCCCGCCGCCGAAGCCCAGGGGACAACCCCGCGCCGCGGCGGCGTGGTCCGCATGACCGCCCCCTACGCCTCTTCCTTCGGCAACCTCGACCCCCACATGTCCGGCCGATCGCAAGACGGCCAGGTCCACATGACCCTGCACCGCACGCTGTACATCTGGGACAGCGCCAAGGGTGAGCCGGCGCTGGAACTCGCCACCGCCGCCACCCCCTCGGCCGGCGGCACCGTCTGGACCTTCAAGCTGCGCACCGACGCCTTCTTCCACAACGGTCGCAAGATGGTCGCCGATGACGTGGTCTGGAGCTTCAATCGCCTGATGGAATCCGGCAAGGGCTTCGTCGGCGCCCGCTGGGTCCGCCTGATCAAGGGCGCCGTGGAGAAGGAGAAGGGCGAGGCCCAGACCATCGCCGGCATCAAGCAGATCGACGATGCCACCGTCGAGATCACCTTCACCCAGAAGGTCGAGCCCGGCTTCCTGTTCTACAACATGACCACCTCGATCTTGCCGCAGGAAGAAGTGGCAAAGCCAAGCTGGGCTACCAGCCCGGTGGGTCTCGGCCCGTTCAAGTTCAAGGAGCACATCCCGGGCTCCCGCCTGGTCGCCGAGCGCTTCGACAAGTTCTACAAGCCCGGCCTGCCGTACCTGGACCGGGTCGAATTCCCGATCATGGCCGAGGCTTCGGCCCGCGACATCGCCTTCCGCAACAAGGAAGTCGACACCTCGATCCTCGGTCCCGTGCAGTACGTGGCCTACAACGCCGATGCCAACCTGAAGAAGAACATCCTCGAAGTCGCCGAGGTGTTCACCCGCTCGATGACCATGCACCACGGCGTGAAGCCCTTCGACGACAAGCGCGTGCGCCAGGCGATCAACCACGCCATCAACACCAAGCTCATTGTCGAGCGGCTGGCCCGCAACAAGGCCTACGTGGCCACCTCCTGGCTGCCGATCACCGTGCCTGGCTTCGACAAGGACATGGCGCCGTACGCCTTTGACCCCGCCAAAGCCAGGGCCCTGCTCGCCGAGGCCGGCCTGCCGAACGGCTTCGAGTTCGAGTGGACGACCAGCCAGAACGAAAGCTGGGGCCTGCCGATCGTCGAGGCGGTGATCCCGATGCTGGCGCAGGTCGGCATCAAGGTGAAAACCAAGGTGGTCGAAGTCGCCGTGCTGACCGACCTCGCGCTGAAGGGCGAGTTCCAGGCCTATATCGGCTCCAGCCAGACCGGGCCGGATCCGCTGCAGGTTCTGCGCTGCTACCACTCGGCCACCCCGCGCACCTCGTGCAACGTGACCGGCTACAAGAATGCCGACTACGACAAGCTGCTGGACGAGGCCGGCACGACCGACGACCCCGCCCGCAAGCTGGCCCTGCTCAAGCAGGCCAACGCCCATCTGTATGACGCCGCCCCGGTGTGGTTCTTCAACTACAACAAGGCGGCCCTGGCCTATCAGCCTTGGGTGCACGGCCTGCTCGGCAACCCGACCGAGCTGGTCCACCAGTACCCCGAGTTCATCTGGGTCGACGCCACATCGCCGGCGAAGTGATCCCGCGTGCCTGGAGGATAAGAGAACAAGCGCTTCTTTTTGAAAAAAGAAGCAAAAACTTTTATCCTCCGCGCGCCTCGCTTTACTAGGGGACCACATGTTCGGGTTTGTTGTTCGACGGCTGTTGCAGATGGTGCCGATGCTGGCGGCCATCGCGTTGCTGATCTTCGTGCTGTTCAGCGTCATTCCCGGCAGCTTCGCCACCGGGCAGCAGGACGAAGGCTTGGGGCTGGACATGGCGGTGGTGGCGCGCATGCGCCTGGAGCTCGGGCTCGACGATCCGCTGCATGTCCGCTTCGGTCATTACGTCAGCCAGTTGGCGACGCTTGATCTCGGCATCTCGTTCCGCTCGCGCCAGCCGGTGGCGGATATGATCGCGGCCCGGCTGTGGCCGTCGCTGATGTTGACCATGGCGGCGATGGGGTTCGCCATCGCCATCGGCCTGCCGCTGGGTTTCGTCGCCGCCTTGCGGCCCGGCAGCATGGTCGATCTCGGCCTGATGATCATCGCCGTCTCTGGCCTGTCGCTGCCGAAATTCTGGCTTGGCATCCTGTTGATGTACTTGTTCGCCTTGACGCTGGGCTGGTTCCCTAGTTTCGGCTACGGCGAGGGCGGCTGGTACCACCTGACCTTGCCGGCGATCGCCTTGGGCGTCAGCCCGATGGCGCTGCTGGCACGGACCACGCGGGCGGCGGTGCTCGACATCATGAACGCCGACTTTGTCCGCACGGCGCGATCCAAGGGCATGAACGAGTATCGCGTCGTGGTGTGGCACGTGCTGCGCAATGCGCTGGTGTTGGTGCTGACCACGATCGGCCTGCAATTCGGCTCGCTGCTGGGCCAGGGCGTGGTGGTGGAAAAACTGTTCGCCTGGCCAGGCATCGGCTCGCTGCTGGTCGATAGCGTGTTTCAGCGCGACATTCCGGCGGTCCAGGGCTGCATCCTGGTGATCACCCTGTTCTTCCTGGTGATCAACACCTCGGTCGATATCGCCTACAAGATTATCGATCCGCGCATTCGGTACACGTGATGAAGATCAGGGCCAATCTGGCAATCGGCGGCACGCTCTGCGGGCTCGCCCTGGTAGTGGGGGTGTTCGGGCCATGGCTCGCGCATACCGACCCGATCATGGACGCCAACCTGATGAACGCGGAACTGCCGCCCGGGCGCGAGTTCTGGTTCGGCACCGACCAGCAGGGCCGCGATATCTGGAGCCGCGTCATGTACGGGGCGCAGATATCGCTCACCGTGGGGGTGGTGTCGCAGTTGATCAACACTTTTATCGGCACGGCGCTGGGGGTGACGGCGGGGTACTGGGGCGGCTGGTGGGATGATTTCGTCAACGGGCTGACCAACCTGATGCTGGCGATCCCGTCGCTGATCTTTGCCCTCGCCATCATGGCGATCCTTGGGCCGGGGCTGACCTCGCTGCTGATCGCGCTCGGGCTGACCAACTGGTCCTACACGTGCCGGATCAGCCGGGCGCAGGCGCTGGCGGTGAAAAGCCAGGGCTATGTCCAGGCGGCCCGCGTGCTGGGCTATGGCGATATCCGCATCATGTTCACGCAAATCCTGCCGAACACGCTGGGGCCGATCATCGTCATCGCCACGCTTGGGATGGGCGGGACGATCCTGGCCGAGGCAGCCTTGTCGTTCCTCGGGCTTGGGGTGCGGCCACCCTCGCCATCCTGGGGCTCGATGCTGTCTGACGCACGAGAGACCATCACCACGGCGCCGTGGCTGAGCCTGTTCCCGGGCATGGCGATCTTCCTGACCGTGCTGGGGCTGAACCTGCTGGGCGACGGGCTGCGCGATATTCTTGATCCGCAGTCGAGGAGCCGGAGATGAGCGGCGCCAACATGCCGCTGTTGTCGGTCGAGAACCTGCACATCGGGTTGCGCACCGATGCCGGGAGCTTTCCGGCCGTCGAGGGTGTCAGCTTCACGATCGGCCGCGGCGAGACGGTCGGGCTGGTGGGCGAGAGCGGTTGTGGCAAGAGCATCACCGCGTTGGCGATCATGGGGCTGTTGCGCGATCCCCTGGGATTGGCGGGCGGCAAGATCATTCTGACCGGGCAGGAGATCCAGAACCTGCCGGCGTCGCAGTTGCGGGCGCTGCGCGGCAAGCGGATCGCGATGATCTTCCAGGAGCCGATGACGGCGCTGAATCCGCTGAAGACGGTGGGCACGCAGATTGCCGAGATGTTCGTGCTGCATCAGGGGGCGTCGTGGCGCGAAGCGGAGAAGAAGGCGATCGAGTCGCTGACCCAGGTGAAGGTGCCGGCCCCGGAACGGCGGGCGCGGGCCTATCCGCACGAACTCTCGGGCGGGATGCGGCAGCGGGTGATGATCGCGATCGCGTTGGCCTGTGAGCCTGATTTGCTGATCGCCGACGAGCCGACCACCGCGCTGGATGTCACGGTGCAGTCGGAGATCGTCGACCTGATGAAGGAGTTGTGCGCGGCGCGCGGCACGGCGATCCTGATGATCAGCCACGACCTCGGGCTGGTCACCGATATCTGCAGCCGGGTTTGCGTGATGTATGCCGGACGCATTGTCGAGCAGCAGGACTCCGAGAACATCTTCAACAGTCCGCAGCATCCGTACACCCAGGGGCTGGTGGCCTCGCTGCCGCGGCTGGGGATGCGGGCGCGGCATGGGCGGCAGCGGCTGACCGAAATCGCCGGGGTGGTGCCGGGGATCACCGCCTATCCCGGTGGCTGCCGGTTTCATCCGCGTTGCATCAGGCGGACGGAGATTTGCGACACCGTGGTGCCGGATTTGACGCCGCTGGCCGAGGGTAGCCTGGTGAGGTGCCATCATCATGGATAGCCCAACCAACGGGGGGCAAGCACTCCTCTCCATCGAGGATCTGGCCGTCTATTTCCCGATCGGCGGCGGGGTATTCAGCGGGCCGCCGCAGATGCTGCGCGCGGTCGATGGCGTGTCGCTGGCGATCAAGCCGGGCGAGAACCTGGGGCTGGTCGGCGAGAGTGGCTGCGGCAAGTCGACCCTGGCGCTGTCGGTGCTCGGGCTGGTCGAGGCGACGCAGGGACGGGTGGTGCTGGACGGGCAAACTGTCGGCGCGGATACCGACCGGCTCGCGGTCGCGCGCACGGTGCAGATGGTGTTCCAGGACCCCTATGCCTCGCTGAACCCGCGCCAGACGGTGCGGCGCACGCTGGCCGATCCGCTGCGGCTGCATGGGGTGAACAATGCCGGCGAAGTGGCCGACCGGGTGGCCGAGATGCTGCGCCAGGTTGGGCTGCGGCCGGACCAGGCCGATTTGTATCCACACGAATTCTCCGGCGGGCAGCGGCAGCGCATTGGCATTGCCCGGGCGCTGATCCTCAAGCCGAAGCTGGTGATCTGCGATGAGCCGGTCTCGGCGCTCGATGTCTCGATCCGGGCGCAGATCATCAACCTGCTGCTGGAACTGCAGGCCGAGATGGGGTTGTCCTACCTGATGATCTCGCACGACCTTGGCGTGGTCGAGCATATGAGCGACCGGGTGGCGGTGATGTATCTCGGGCGGATCGTGGAGACCGGCGGCTGGCGCGAGATATTCGAGCAGCCGCGGCATCCGTATACGCGGGCGTTGATTGCCGCGATCCCTGATCCCCTCACGCGCGGGCTGGCGCGGGAGAAGGCGCGGGGGGAAGTCCCCAGTCCGCTGAACCCGCCGCCAGGCTGCACCTTCAACCCGCGCTGCCCGCATGCTACCGACCATTGCCGGAGTGCGGCACCGGTGCTGGCGCCGGTCGAGGACGGGCATCTGGTGAGTTGCTGGCGGGCGGAGGAGTTTGCCGCGGCCGCGGTGTAGCGCGGGGTCAGATCGCCTTCAGTTCGGCGGCCATCTGTTCCCGCATGATGAATTTCTGCACCTTGCCGGTCACGGTCATGGGGAAGGCTTCGACAAAGCGGACGTGCCGGGGGATCTTGAAATGGGTGATCCGCTCGCGGCAGAAACCGCGGATCTCCTCCTCGGTGGCCGCCGTGCCGGGGCGCAGGCGCACCCAGGCGCACAGTTCTTCGCCGTATTTCGCATCGGGAATACCGAACACCTGGACATCGGCTACCGCGGGGTGGCCGAACAGGAACTCCTCCACCTCGCGCGGATAGATGTTCTCGCCGCCGCGGATCACCATGTCCTTGCTGCGCCCGGTGATCGAGATGTAGCCGTCTGGGTCCATGACCCCGAGGTCGCCGGAATGGAGCCAGCGCGCTGCATCGATGGCGGCACGGGTCTGCGCCTCGTCATTCCAATAGCCGCGCATCACCATGTGGCCGCGGAAACAGATTTCACCCTGTATCCCGCAGGCCACCGTGCGGCCGTCGGGGTCGACGATCTTGACTTCCATGTGGGGCTGGACCCGGCCGATGGTGGCAACCCGGCGTTCGATGGTGTCGTCGAGCGCGGTCTGCATGCTGCTGCCGGACAATTCGGTCATGCCATAGACGATGGTTATGCCGGCGATGTGCATCTCGGACATGATGCGCCGCATGATGTCCGCCGGGCATGGCGAGCCGCCGATGAAGCCGAGGCGCAGCGTGGTGGTGTCGTATTTTGCGAATGCCGGATGGTTGAGCATGGCGACGAACATGGTCGGCACGCCGCCCAGCGCGTCGCAGTGCTCGTCCTGAACGGCCTCGAGTGCGGCGATGGGGTCGAAGGCCTCGCCGAGATAGACCAGGGTGATGCCCTTCAGGACGCCGGCGATGCTGCCGAGCACCATGCCGCCGACATGGTACAGCGGCAGCGGATTGCAGAACCGCTCGCCGCCCTTGAACCCCGCGCACTCGGCGAAGAACAGCGCGTTATTGACCAGCCCATGATGCGACAGGGTCGCCGCCTTGGGCGATCCGGTCGTGCCGGAGGTGAACTGGATGTTGATCGGGTCGTCGGGCTGTAGCGTTGCCGCCAGTTCGGCGAGCCGCGCGCGCTCAGCCGCGCCACCCATCGCGCCGACGGCGGCGAAGGTGAGCATGCCCGGCTCGTCGGTGCTGTCCATGTGGATCACGGTGGACAGATGCGGCAGCCGTGCCGCGCGAAGGGTCCCTGGCGCACACTGCGCCAGTTCCGGCGCCAGGCTGCGCAGGATGCCGATATAGTCGCTGGTCTTGAAACGGTCGGCCATGACCAGCGCGCGGCATTCGACCTTGTTGAGCGCGTATTCCAGTTCGCCCACGCGGTAGCCGGGATTGAGGTTCACCAGGATCAAGCCGGCCTTGGCGGTGGCGTATTGGGTGACTACCCATTCCAGCCGGTTGGGCGACCACAGCCCGACCCGGTCGCCCGGTTGCAGCCCGAGTGCCACGAGGCCTGCGGCGAGGCGATCGACCTCGGTCCGCAAGGCGGCAAAGGTCAGCCGGACGCCCTGGTCGCGTACCACCACCGCCTCGCGGTCCGGCCAGGATGCCGCAGCGGCGTCGAGAGCTTGGCCCAGCGTGGCATTGAGCAGCGGCGTCGACGAAGTGCTGTGGGCGTAGCTCGATGTACGAGGCAGCATGGCCCTGTTCCCTCCGGGTCGCGGCGTTTTCACCGCTCCTGATCCGACATCCCGAATTTGCGGGCCGCAGACCGAGTTGCCCGAATGTTAGCCAACCCACATGAGATCAAGCAAGGTCGGACTGCCGCTGGAATGGCCCATCAAGAGCTGGGGCCTGGGGCGACGCCCCAGCGGGGTCGAGGGGCAGAGCCCCTCGCCTTGCTACTCCGCGGCCTGCGCCACCTCGGCCGGCGCGACGATGCGGAACCCCTCGTACCCCTTCGCCGCGACCTGGTCGCATTTGTCGCGGTAGACGCCGACACCGCCGATGTAGGGCATGAAGACTTGCGGTTTGCCGGGGATGTTGGCGCCCATGTACCAGGAGTTGGCCTGGGGGTAGAGCGTCTTGTGTGCGACTTCGTTGACGTGGACGACCCAGTTGGCTTCGGCGTCCGGGGCAGCTTCGATGCTGGGCATGCCGCGGGATTTGAGGTGGATCAGGCAGTCGGTGATCCAGTCGACGTGCTGTTCGATCGACAGGATCATGTTGGACAGCACCGAGGGGCTGCCGGGGCCGGTGATCATGAACAGGTTGGGGAAGCCGGCGGTCATCAGGCCGAGATAGGTCAGGGGGCCGGCATCCCATTTCGCCTTCAGGGTCTGGCCGGCGCGGCCCTTGATGTCGACGCGGGTCATAGTGCCGGTCATGGCGTCGAAGCCGGTCGCGAAGACGATGTCATCGAATTCGGCGAGATTGTTGTCGCCCCAGGCCAGGCCGGTTTCGGTCAGGTGGGTGATGGCGGCGTTCTTGACGTCGACCAGGGTGACGTTGGGGCGGTTGTAGGTCTCGTAATAGTGGCTGTCGACGCAGATGCGCTTGGTGCCGATCGGGTGGTTGGTGGGGCACAGCAGTTCGGCGACCTTGGGGTCTTGGACAAGGCCGCGGATCTTGGCGCGGACGAATTCGGCGGCGGTGTCGTTGGCTTGTTTGCTGGTGACGATGTCGGCGAAGCTGCCCATGAAGCTGGTGCCGCCGGTTTGCCAGCGCGCTTCGTAGATTTTGAGTTGTTCGTCGCGCGGGGTTTCGCTGGCCTTCTGTTCGGATTGCCGGTTGAGGATGCCGGCGCGGGTGTGGCGGGCCTCGACGCGTTTTTGGGCGTAACCAGTCTTCCACCAATTTTCGTACTCGTCGTCCATCGGGCCGTTGCGGGTGGGGATGGAGAAGTTCGGCGTGCGCTGGAAGACGGTGAGGTGGGCGGCCTGTTCGGCGATCACTGGGATCGACTGGATGGCCGAGGAGCCGGTGCCGACGACGGCGACGCGGCGGCCGGTGAAGTCGATTTCGTGGTGCGGCCAGTAGCCGGTGTGGAAGGTGCGGCCCTTGAAGTCCGCCAGGCCGGGGAAGTCCGGGATGCGGGCGGTGGACAAGCAGCCGGTGGCCATGACGAAGTAGCGGCAGGTGATGGTCTCGCCGGTTTCGGTTTGCACCAACCAGGTGCCGGCGGCTTCGTTGTAGGTGGCGGCACTGACCCGGCTGTTGAAGGTGATGTGGCGGCGCAGGTCGTAGCGGTCGGCGATGTGGTTGGCGTATTTCAGCAGCTCGGGCTGGCCGGCGAAGCGCTCGGACCATTTCCATTCCTGCTGGAATTCCTCGTCCCAGCCGAAGGAATACTGCATGGATTCAACGTCGCAGCGGGCGCCGGGGTAGCGGTTCCAGTACCAGGTGCCGCCGACGCCGTCCGCGCCCTCGTGGACATGAGCGGACAGGCCGGCGCCGCGCATCCGGTGCATCAAATAGAGGCCGGCGAAACCGGCGCCGACGATGAGAACATCGAGCGTGGGTGGCTGGTGTTCGGCCATGGTTGTTGGTCTCCGCTTGGGCGTTGTGGTCGCTGTGATTGTCGACATTGCGCGCGATTGGGGCGTGAATTGTCAAGCGCCGAGGGCGGACGTTGTGCCCCGCTGCGGTTCGGGGTGACATGCGTGCAGCGGGGAGATTTGCGATGCCGGCGACAGCGTATGGGCGGATGGCGGGCGGTGCTGCGGTGGAAGCCTGGCGGCTGGGGGGCGGGATTGAGGCCACGGTGATCACATATGGCGCGCGGTTGGCATCATTGACCGTGCCGGGGCCGCGCGGGCGGGTGCAGGTGGTGCTGGGCTGCGCGGACATGGCGGGGTGGGAGGCGGACCGGGCGTATCTCGGCGCGACGGTGGGGCGGTTTGCCGGGCGGATCGAGGGGGCGCGGTTCAGCCTGGACGGAGTGGAGCATCGGCTGGTGGCCAATGATGGGGCGGCGTGCCTGCATGGCGGGTCGCCGGGGTTCGAGCGGGCGTTGTGGCAGGCGGAGGCGGATGGTGACGGCGTTGTGCTGCGGCATGTGAGCCCGGCGGGCGAGAACGGGTTCCCCGGGCGGCTGGCGGTGGCGGTGCGGTATTCGGTGCGCGATGGGAATGCGCTGGCGATCGAATACACGGCGACGACGGATGCGCCGACGGTGCTCAACCTGACCAACCATGCGTATTTCAACTTGTTGGGCGGTGGCGATATCTCGGGGCATGCCTTGACGGTGGCGGCCGATGCGTTCGTGCCAGTGGGGCCCGGGCTAATCCAGAATGGCCCGCCCTGCCCCGTTGACGGCACGCTGTTCGACTTTCGTGCGTCGCGGTTGCTGGGCGATGGCTTGGGGTCCGGGCATGCGCAGATCGTCGTGGCCGGGGGGTATGACCACAGTTTTCTGGTGTCGCCGGGGCCGGTGCTGGCGCCGCGCTGGATCGCGCGGCTGGAAGCCGGCGGGATCGCGATGGACTGCTTTACGACGGAGCCATCGGTTCAGGTCTATACTGGCAACTTCCTGGACAATCCGCGGCATGGCGCGGTGACGCTGGAGACGCAGCACGTGCCGAATGCGCCGAACCGACCGGAGTTCGGCTCGACGGTGCTGCGGCCGGGGGCGGTGTTCCGGTCGGAGACGGTGTACCGGTTTTCAGGGTAGGAAGGATTCTTCTTTTTCTGAAGAAAAAGAAGCAAAAAGACTTTATTCGTTTGCTAAATGGATGAAAGTTTTTTGGTTCTTTTTTTCAAAAAAGAACGCGCTTACTTCTTGTCATCGTCAAACAGGATGCGCTGCGCCGCGCCGTCCATGTCGTCGTATTGTCCGCTGCGGCTGGCCCACAGGAACAACGCCAGGCCGCCGCCGCCGAGGAAGACGCTGAGCACGATCAGCCAGAGGATGGGGGTCATGGGGTGCGCCTCAGGCGGAAGCTGTTGCCCATGACCAGCAGCGAGGAGCTGGACATGGCGAAGGCGGCGAGCCAGGGGGTGACGTAGCCGGCCATGGCCACGGGCACCATCAGCAGGTTGTAGGCCAGGGAGAGGGCGATGTTCTGCCGGCACAGGCTGCGCATGCGGCGCGCGGTGCGGATTGCGTCGGCGACCGGGGCGAGCGAGGTGCCCTGGAAGACGATGTCGGCGGCGGTTTGGCTGATCTCGGCGGCGGTGGAGGGCGAGATCGAGACATGGGCGGCGGCGAGGCAGGGGCCGTCGTTGAGCCCGTCGCCAACCATGAGGACGCGGCGGCCCTGGGCCTGCAGGGCTTCGATGGCGGCGACCTTTTCCACTGGGGTGCAGGCGGCGGTCCAGGTGGCGATGCCGGCCAGGGTTGCGGCGGCAGCGACGGGGGCGTCGCGGTCGCCGGAGAGGAGGCGGACGTCGAGGCCGAGGCGAGCCAGGGCGGCAATGGTGGCGGCGGCCTCGGGGCGCAGGGTTTCGGCGAAATCGAAGCGGACGGGGGCGGCGCCGGGGCGGGTCAAGTATAGCGCGGGGGTGGTGGCGGTTGCATCGGCGCCGGTGAAGGCGGCGCTGCCGAGGCGGATTGGGCCGGCTTGGGTGTCCAGTTCCAGGCCGGCGCCGATGGTTTCGCGGACGTCTTCGGCGGGCACCACCGGGCCGGCGGCGGCGGCGAGCGCGCGGGAGAGCGGGTGGCGGCTGGTGGCGGCCAGGGTGGCGGCGAGGCGCAGGGTTTCGGGGTCGTGGATGGAGACGAGGGCGAGTGCCGGGTCGGTCAGGGTGCCGGTTTTGTCGAACACAACGGTGTCGATTTCGGCCAGCCGCTCCAGGGCGGTGGGGGATTTGACCAGCACGCCACGGCGGAACAGCCAACCGGTGCCGATGACCTGCACGGCGGGGACGGCCAGGGCCAGGGCGCAGGGGCAGGTGATGATCAGCACCGCGGCGGCGATCAGCAGGGCGTCGGCGACCGGCATGCCCTGGACGCCCCACCACCACAGGAAAGTCAGCAGGGCGGCGAGGTGGACGACGGGGGCGTAACGCCGGGCGACGCGGTCGGCGAACAGCACGAAGCGGCTGCGCCGTGCCTCGGCGGCGTCCATCAGGCGGACGCATTCGGCCAGCAGCGTGGCACCGCCGGTGGCCAACGCGCGCACCATGATCGGGGCACCGAGGTTCAGCGTGCCGGCGAACACGCGTGTGCCGGGGGGGGCCGCGACCGGCAGGCTTTCGCCGGTGACCAGCGCGGTGTCGAGCAAGCCGTCGCCACGCACCACCTCGCCATCGACGCCGATGCGTTCGCCGGGGGTGACCAGGATGTGCGCACCAGCGGGGACGGTGGCGGCGTCGCGGCGGACGATGCTGCCGTCGGGCTCGATGACGGCGACATCGCTTTGTTGCAGGGCGATCAGCTGTTCGGCGGCGGCGCGGGCATGGGCGCGGGTGTAGTGGTCGAGCACGCGGCCGATCAGCAGGAAGAACAGCAGCGACACGGCGCTGTCGAAATAGGCGTGCTCGGCGTGGTTGATGGTCTGGACCAGGCTCATGCCGGTGACCAGGGTGACGCCGATGCTGATCGGCACATCCATGTTGGTGCGGCCATGGCGCAGCACCGCCCAGGCGGAGCGGTAGAACGGGCGCACGGCGTAGATGATCGCCGGCAGGGCGATGGCGGCGCTGACCCAGTGCAGCAGCGCGCGGGTGGCCGGGCCCATGTCGGAGAACAGGCCGATCCAGATGGCGATCGCCGGCAGCATGACATTGGCGGCGGCAAAGCCGGCCACGGCCAGGGCGCGCAGCAATTCGCGCCCGGTCGCGTCCTGGGCGGCGCTGAGGCAGGCGGGGTCGAACGGGATCAGGCGGTAGCCGAGCTGTTCAATGCGGGCGACAAGGCCGGGCGCGTCGGCGGGCGTGCCGGTCCAGGACAGGCGCAGGCGGCGGGTGGTCATGTTGATGCGCGCCGCGCGGACGCGGGGGTCGCGGGTCAGGACGGATTCGATCAGCCAGACGCAGGCGCCGCATTGCAGCCCGTCGATCGCCAGGTGCAGTTCCTGGCTGCCATCGGCGGCGGCGCGGATATGGCGGGCGAGGTCGGTGCGCGGCTCAGTGTTGGGTTGCAGCCGGCGCGCAAGGGTGTCGCGCACGACGTCGCGGTAATAGCTGCCGAGGCCGAGTTCCTGGATGGTTTCGAAGGCGGCGCCGCAGCCGGGGCAGCAGAAGCGCTGGCCCGATGCGGTCTCGCCATCGCAATGAGCGCAAGTGCCGGTTTGGCCGCGCGATGCCCCAGTCGCCTCGCTGACCAGGGCGGTACCGCTCACGGGACGAGGATCCGGCGGGTGTGGCGGAAGTTGCGGCCCTCAGAGCTAGCGACGAACAGTACGTCCCACTGGCCCTGGCCCGGCAGGGCGATGTCGCTGCGGAACTTTCCTGGTTCCACCTCCAGCATCTCCAATGCCAAGGTCGTGCCGTCGCCGACCGGGCGGGTGGCGGTGGCACGCAGGCGGCCGGCGGGGAGCGGCGCACCATTGGCGCCGGAGAGCCGGGTTTGCAGGCGGCCGTCCTTCAGGCCGACGTCCAGCGACCAGCCGAGCGAAACCTGGCGCCGGGATTCCTCCTGGATGCGGCCATAGGCGTTGGATGTGGCGAAGGAACCCTGGACGGCAAGGCCGGGCGCGCTGCGATGGGCCAGCACCGCCATGCCGATGTTCACCGCCACAACCAGGCCGAGGCCGGCGATGATGAAGTACGGGAAGAAGCGCCAGGCGGTGCGCGGGGCAATGGCTTGAGGCATCGTCGTCTCCTCATCTTGTGAGCCGATTCAGCCGACAGGCGGAAGTGCCCGTCAGCATCGGACCACTAGCGGGCCGGACCCATGAACACCGAGGCGACCTCGGCGGTCTCGCCGGTGGTGGTGTTGCGCAGGGTGAAGTTGAGCGTTTGCGCGCCGTCCACAAGCTGGGCCGGCAAGCCGTAGACCAGCACACGGAAGGTGCCGATGGCGTCGGTCGGCACAGTGAGGTTCAGCGTCGGCTGGCGGTCGCCATCATCGGCCACGGTCATGACAGCACCGGGCACCCCGGCGATGGCGAGCGTGAAGCTGGCGGGTTCGGCGGTCTTGTTCGAGATCTTGATGGCGTAAGCGTTGCGGATGGCGCCGTCGCGCAGCTTGACGAACAGCGGCGCGCGGTCGTGCAACACGGCCAGGCTGACCTGGTTGCGCATCGCCATTGCAGCACCCATCACCGTGGTCGCAAGCACCAGCGCGGTGACGTAGATCAGGGTGCGCGGGCGCAACAGGTGGATCGGCTCGTGCCTGCCTTGAGATTTCGCATCCTGACGCGCCAGGGTGTCCCACAGGATCAGCCATTTCGGCCGGCCGGCCTTGGTCATGATCTCGTTGCAGGCATCCACGCACAGGCCGCAATTGATGCAGCCGAGTTGCACGCCGTCGCGGATGTCGATGCCGGTGGGGCAGACATTCACACAGGCGTTGCAGTCGATGCAGTCGCCCAGCTTCTCGCTGCCGACCATGCCCTCGTTGTCGCGGCGGCCGCGACCGCGTGGCTCGCCGCGCCACTTCTGATAGGTGACGATGAAGCTCTGCTCGTCGAGCATGGCGGCCTGGAAGCGCGGCCACGGGCACATGTAGGTGCAGACCTGCTCGCGCGCCCAGCCGGCGAAGACATAGGTGAAGGCGGTGAACAGCCCGGTGAAGAAGTAGACCTGCAGGCTGGACTGGCCGGTCCAGAATTCGACCGTCACCGTGGGGGCGTCGACGTAGTACATGATCCAGGCGCCGCCGGTCCAGAACGCGATGACCACCCAGACGGCATGCTTGGCGACCTTGCGCCAGGTTTTGTCGAGCAAGTTCGGGCCATTGTCCCGTCGCATGCGGGCGTTGCGGTCGCCCTCGACCAGGCGTTCGACCCACATGAACAGGTCGGTCCAGACCGTCTGCGGACAGGCGTAGCCGCACCAGACGCGGCCGGCCAGCGAGGTCACCAGGAACAGGCCAACGGCGGCCAGGATCAGCGCGCCGGTGAGGAAATAGATGTCCTCGGGCCAGAAGGTGGCGCCAAAGATGTAGAAGCGCTCATGGCCGATATCGAGCAGCACCGCCTGGTTGGGGCGGCCCGGGCCGCGATCCCAGCGGATCCACGGCGTCACGTAATAGACGATCAGGCAGAGGATCAGGATCGCCCATTTCACGTTGCGGGCGATGCCATGGACCGCGCGCGGATAAACCCGCACGCGGTCGGCGTAGAGTTGCAGTTCCGCCTCCGGTGCGCCGGCTGCCTGCGGCTTCTTGGCCATTTTGCTCATGCCTGCCCGATGCCCGCCTATTCGCCGCCGCCGAGGCCGTGGACGTAGAGGGTCACGGCGCGAATGGTCGCCTCGTCCAGCCTGGTGTTCCAGTTCGGCATGACGCCCTGTTTCGGATTGGCAATCTGCGCCCGCACCGCCGTGCGGGTATCGCCGTACAGATGCACGCTGGAGCGCAGCGCCGGCGCGCCGATTTCCCGTCGGCCCTCGCCTTTGTCGCCGTGGCAGGCGGCGCAGTTCTCGGCATACACCACGCCACCCTTGACCGCACCGGCGCCGGCGGCGGCATCGGGCCTGTAGAGGGTCATGACGTAGTCGGTGACCTCGTCGATCTCCGCGTCCTTGAGCAGGGCATCGACGCCGTAGCGCGGCATCTGGCTGACGCGCGCATCGGGATGCTGATTGCGCACGCCAAAGGTGACGGTCTGCTGGATGGCATCCAGCGTGCCGCCCCAGATCCAGGCATCGCCGGCCAGCGCGGGAAAGCCCGGCCGCCCTGCCCCGCCGGCACCGTGGCAGGCCTGGCAGTTCTCAGCGAAGGTCAGGCGACCGGCGGTCATGGCGACCGCATAGAGCGCCTCGTCTTTCTTCACCTCGGCCAGTGGCACCGTGCGCAGCTTGTCCATCACCCCGGCCCGGCGGGCTTCCAGCGCCTTCACCTCGGCGGTCACGGTGGCGCGCTGCGAGTAGCCAATCAGGCCGGGGTAGTAGGTGTTGATCCACGGCACCGAGGGATAGACCACGGCATAGCCGATGCCCCAGATCACGGTGACGACGAAGGTCCAGAACCACCATTTCGGCAGCGGGGTGTTCAGCTCCTTCAGCCCATCCCACTCGTGTCCGGTGGTGGAGCGGCCGGTGACCGCGTCGCGGTCTTCGTTCGGCGCATTGTTGCTGGCCATGCGCGTGCTCCTACTTGTCGTCCTGAAGAGGGATCATGGCGTCGCGGTCGAAGCGCGCGCGGCGGCCGGGCCAGTAGACGCTGGCGACCAGCACCAGAAAGGCGCCGCCAACGAAGGCCACGGAATAGTCCTGCAACCAGTGCATGATGGTCGTGAAGGTCATGCCACGGATCCCTATTGCTGCAGACTTTCGGCGGCGGGGTTGGTGAAGTCGACCATGGTGCCGAGCACTTGGAGATAGGCGACAAGCGCATCCATCTCGGTGACGCGGCGGCCGTCGCCGGCGACCTGGACCGATTTCGGATAACGCTTCTGCAGCGCCTCCGGCTCGGCCTGGGTGTCGGCCTGCGCCGCCAGGTCGGCGGCGACGTTGGCCATCTGATCGTCGGTGTACGGATTGCCCAGGGCGCGGTTGGCCCGCATGTGGCGCGCCACCTTCACCGGATCGACGTCGCGGGTGGCCAGGAAGCCGTAGCGCGGCATCAGGCTCTCCGGCACCAGCGCCTGGGGGTTGGTCAAATGGGCGTAATGCCAGTCGTTGGAGAACTTGCCGCCGACGCGGGCCAGGTCGGGGCCGTTGCGCTTGCTGCCCCACTGGAACGGCCGGTCATACATGCTCTCGGCCGCCAGGCTGTAATGGCCGTAGCGTTCGACCTCGTCCTTGAGGGCGCGGATCTGCTGGCTGTGGCAGTTGTAGCAACCCTCGCGGACATAGATGTCGCGCCCGGCCAGTTCCAGCGGCGCGTAGGGCCGCACACCGGGCACCTTCTCCACCGTGGTCTCGATGGTGAACAGCGGCACCAGTTCGACAATGCCGCCGACGGAGATCGCCAGCACGGTCAGCACCGCCAGCAGGAGGGCGTTCTTCTCGATGGTTTCGTGACGGATAAACATCGTCGTTATGCTCCCGCGACCGCGGCGCCGGCGCGCGCCGGGCGGATCTCAGTGGTGGCCGAGCGAACCGTCATGATCAGGTTGAAGACCATGATCAGCGCGCCGGTGAGGAACATCAGCCCGCCCAGCATCCGGATCACGTAATACGGGTGCATGGCGTTCACTGACTCCGCGAAGGAGTACTGGAGAAATCCGAACTTGTCGTACGCCCGCCACATCAGGCCCTGCATGATGCCGGCCACCCACATCGAGGTGATGTAGAGCACGATACCCAGCGTCGCGATCCAGAAATGCCAGGCCGCCAGCTTGGCCGAATACAGTCCTTCGCGTTTCCACAGCAACGGCACCATGTAGTAGATCGCGCCGAAGCTGATGAAGGCGACCCAGCCGAGGGCGCCGGAATGGACGTGGCCGACCACCCAGTCGGTGTAGTGGGCGAGGCCGTTGACCTCCTTGATCGACATCATCGGCCCCTCGAAGGTCGACATGCCGTAGAAGCCGACGGCGGTGACCGAGAAGCGCAGGCCGGGATCGGTGCGCAGCTTGTCCCACGCGCCCGAGAGCGTCATCAGCCCGTTGATCATGCCGCCCCAGGACGGCATCCACAGGATGATCGAGAACACCATGCCCAGCGTCTGCGCCCAATCGGGCAGCGACGTGTAGTGCAGGTGATGCGGGCCGGCCCAGATATACATGAAGATCAGCGACCAGAAATGCACCACCGACAAGCGGTACGAGTAGACCGGCCGGTTCGCCTGCTTGGGGATGAAGTAGTAGACCATCCCAAGGAACGCCGCAGTCAGGAAGAATCCCACGGCATTGTGGCCATACCACCACTGCACCAGCGCGTTCTGCACGCCAGAGAAGATGTTGTAACTCTTGGCCTCGAACACCGATGCCGGCAGCGCGAGGTTATTGCCCAGATGCAGCACCGCGATGGTGATGATGTAGGCCATGAAGAACCAGTTCGCCACGTAGATATGCGGCTCCTGGCGCTTGAACACGGTGCCGAGGAAGACGATGGCGTACGACACCCAGACAATGGTCAGGAAGATGTCGAGGTGCCACTCGGGCTCGGCGTATTCCTGGCCCTGGCTAAAGCCCATCACATAGCTCAGCGCGGCCATGACGATGAAGAACTGGTAGCCCCAGAAGATGAAGCTCGCCAACGCCTCGCCGCCGAACAGCCGGGCGCGGCAGGTGCGCTGGACGATATAGAACGAAGTGGCGAACAGCGCCGAGCCGCCGAAGGCGAAGATCGCCGCCGAGGTGTGCACCGGACGAAGCCGGCCAAACGCGGTGAACTCAAACCCCAGATTCATGATCGGGAAGGCGAGTTGCGCCGCTAGCAGGACACCCACCAGAAAGGCCACGATCGCCCAGAACATGGCGGCGCTGGTGAACTTCCGCACCACGTCCATGTTGCAGTCTTCGACGGCGCGCGCAACAGGGGCGGCCGCGGCGAATGCGCCGGACCCGATGGCGAGGTCAGACATGGCTGCCTCCCGCGGCCGCATGGCGGGCGGCATCCAGCCGGTCGAAGTGGCGCTTGACCAGGCCGAGGTCGAACACCACGGCAAATCCGGCCAGCGACAGGCCGAACACATACATTGCGTCGTCCAGCGCGCCAGACGCCAGCACCAGGCCGGTCAGCCCCAGGACCAGCACCAGCAGGCCGACGACAAGGTCTCCTGTTTGCTCATGCATCCGAATCGATTCCCCGTCGCGTGTGGCCGGCACCATTCCCGGCATGGTCCAACGGTGCCCGTCTTGCTGCGCCGCGGCATTGACGCAGATCAATGCCGCGGCACGGCGGCTTCGGTTCAATGGACGAAATGTCCCTCGCTCCCCTAGTGTCCCTCGCTCCCCTTCTGGCGGCCCCAACGTGAACGGCCTGTTCGACGCCCTGGCCGCGATCTGCGGGCCGGGACAGGCCGAGCGCGGGTTGTTCCTGGTGCCGGCGCTGTTGCTGGCCGGGCTGGCCGGCAGCGTGGTGCATTGCGCCGCGATGTGCGGGCCGTTCGTGCTGGGCCAGGTCGCCGATGGCATGGCACGGCTGCCGGCGGCGCGGATGTGCCAGGGCGCGCGGCTGCGCGGCTCGCTGCTGCTGCCGTATCATGCCGGGCGGCTGGCGACCTATGCGGCGCTCGGCGCCGGGGCCGGCTGGCTCGGCGGCCTGCGGCTGCCACATCTACTGCCCGCAGTGCTACTGGCCCTGGCGGCGGCCGGGTTCCTGGTGCTGGCACTGCGGCGGTTTCAACCGGCCATGGCCGGCGGCCGGCGGACCAACCCCGGGATCACGGCACTGGCAGCGCGGTTTGGCGGCATCGGCAAGTTGCGCGGCCTGCCGTTGGGTTTGGCGCTCGGCTTGCTGCCCTGCGGCATGGTCTATGCGGCGCTGGCGGCGGCGGCATCGGCCGGGCCGATCATCGGCGGGCTGGCGATGCTGGCCTTCGGACTCGGCACGGTGCCGGCATTGATCGCGGTCGGCCTGCTGGGCCATGCAGCGGCGCGGCGCTGGCAAGGCGCGGTCAATCGCGCCGCGCCCTGGCTGCTGACGGGCAACGCGGCAATGCTGATGGTGTTGGCGTGGCGGGCGCTCGCCGCCGCCTGAGAGGTGTGCGTTCCTGGACATGGCGTGGCGCCGGGCCGTAGGCTCGTTGCCAATCGGCCGACGACAAGGCCGGACCCGTGGAGGAACCAAACCATGACCACGCGTCGACACGTCATCGGCGGCAGCCTCGGCCTTGCGGCTGCCCTGCTGCGGCCTGACCTGGCCCGCGCGCAGGCAAGTGGGCAATTCGGCCAATCCGGCCTGGTCGGCAAGCTGGAAGGCGCGACGCTGGCGACCACGATGCCAGCCAAATTCCAGGAAGCGCCGCAACTGGCCGAATTGGTCAAAGCCGGCAAACTCCCCCCAGTAACCGAACGCGTGCCGTCCGAGCCCCTGGTGATCCAGCCGCTGCACGCCATCGGCCGCTATGGCGGCACCTGGCGCCGCGCCTTCATCGGCCCGGGCGATGGCGAGAACGGCAACCGGCTCGTGGCCTCGGACAAGCCGCTGTTCTGGGACCTGACCGGCAGCAAGATCGCACCCGCGGTGGCCCGCGCCTTTGAGATCTCCCCCGACGGTCGCACCACCACGCTGTTCCTGCGCCGCGGCATGAAATGGAGCGACGGCGCCCCCTTCACCGCCGACGACTTCATGTTTTGGTTCGACGACCTTTACAGCAACAAGGACATCGTGCCGTCGCCCATCCCCGACTTGTCAGCCGGCGGCAAGCCCGGCCGGATGGTGAAAGTCGACGCCACCACCATCCGCTTCGAATTCGACGCCCCCCACCTCCTGTTCCCCTCGATGCTGGCCGGCGACACCCTGATCGGCGGCGGCCAGGCCGCCCGGCAATCCGGCAGCGGCACGTTCGGCGCCTATGCCCCGGCCCACTACCTCAGGCAATTCCTGCCGAAATACTCCTCCGAAGCCGAGGTCAACCGGCGCGCCCGCGAGGCCGGCTTCGACAACTGGGTCCGCATGCTCAAGGTCCGCCACAACTGGGCAATCAACACCGAACTACCCACGCTCGGGCCTTGGAAGACCACCCGCCCGATCAACTCGCCGGTCTGGGCGCTGGAGCGCAACCCATACTTTTACGCCGTCGACACCGCCGGCAACCAGCTGCCCTATATCGACACCGTGGTGATGACGCTGGCCGACAACACCGAGATCGTGAACCTGCGCGCCATGGCCGGCGAGTTCGACATGCAGGAGCGCCATATCGACCTGGCCAAGCTGCCAGTGATCCTGGAGAACCGCGACCGTGGCAATTACGACCTGCATCTCGACCTCGCCTTCAACGGCGCGGATACCGCACTGCACTTCAACCTGAACCTCACCAGCGATGCCGAAATCGGCCGCCTGCTCGCCACCGCCGATTTCCGCCGCGCACTCTCCCTCGGCATCGACCGCGACCAACTCAACGAGACCTTCTGGCTCGGCCTGGCCACCCCTGGCTCCACCGCCCCCGCCGAGGTGATGCCGGAAAACCCCGGCCCGGAATGGCGCAAGAAATGGTCGGTGCTGGATCTCGCCTTGGCCAACAAGATGCTCGACGGGCTCGGCCTGGCCAAAAAAGACCGCGAGGGCTATCGCCTGCGCGCGGATAACGGCCAGCGCCTGGTGATCCAGCTCACGGTGACCAAGGCGTTCCTCGACTGGCCGGCCCATTCGCACATGCTGGCCCAGCAATGGAAGAAGATCGGCATCTTCGCCGATGTCCGCGACCAGGAGCGCGCCCTGGCGTTCCAGCGCGTACTGGCTGGCGAGCACCACATCTTCGTCTTCGGCAACACCGGCTCGGAGCAGTTGTTCCTCTATCCGCATTTCGTCCTGCCGGTCGATATCGGCAACGGCGTGCTCGGGATCGAGCTGGCGCGCTGGTATGCCTCCAACGGCACCATCGGCACCAAGCCCAGCGACCCGCACGTGCTGAAGGCGCTGGAGATGTTCCGCTCCGCCACCACCCTGGGCGAGCCCGAGCGCAACAAGCTGGCCCAGGAAATCTGGAAGATCGTCATCGACCAGCAGTTCAGCATCGGCATCTGCGGCCAGTCGCCCGCCTTCGCCGGGGTGCGCATGGTCAACCGCCGGCTGGGCAACATCCCCCAGCGCGTCTGCATCGCCCAGCACTGCCGCACCCCGGGCAGCTCGCACCCGACGACTTGGTACTTCAAGAGCTGACAAGGAGCGAAAGAATCTTCTTTTTCTGAAGAAAAAGAAGCAAAAAGACTTTATCCATTTGGGCCGAGCCTTCGCGACTGGCACCGATCCAATGGATAAAAGTTTTTTGGTTCTTTTTTTCAAAAAAGAACATTTTTTGTTCCCCTACTGGCCCCGCGCCCGCTCTTGCTCTAGCGTAGATCCAACTCACCGTGGCCACCGTCAAAGAGGCCACGGACCCAGCAACGCCCGGAGGCAGCCGACATGACCACCCGCAGGACTTTCCTTGGCGCCACCGCTGCGTTCGCCGCGGCCGCCGCTCCGACCGTGGACGCACTGGCCCAGGCCGTGACCGCCAAGAGCACGTTCGACCAGTCCGGCCTGGTCGGAAAGCTGGAAGGCCCCACCCAGGTCACCACCATCCCGACATCGTTCAAGGAAGCGCCCCAACTCGCCGAGTTGGTCAAGGCCGGCAAGCTCCCGCCCGTGGCCCAGCGCCTGCCCGCCGAACCGCTGGTAATGAAGCCGCTGGAGAGCACCGGCAAATACGGCGGCACCTGGCGCCGCGCCTTCATCGGCCCGTCCGACGGCGAGAATGGCAACCGCATCATGGCCAGCGACAAGCTGCTGTTCTGGGACCCCACCGGCAGCAAGATCGTCCCCTCGGTCTGCAAGGCCTATGAGCTCAGCGCCGACGGCAAGACCACGACCTTGTTCCTACGCAAAGGCATGAAGTGGTCCGACGGTGCCCCCTTCACCGCCGACGACTTCGTGTTCTGGTACGAGGACATGTACCTCAACAAGGACATCGTGCCGAACCCGATCGCCGACATGGCGGCCGGCGGCAAACAGGGCAAGCTGGTAAAGATCGACGAGACCACGATCCAGTTCCAGTTCGAGAACCCATACTTCCTCTTCCCCTCGATGATCGCCGGCGACACCCTGATCGGCGGCGGACAGGCGGTGCGCCAGTCGGGCGGCAACAGCTTCGGCGCCTATGCCCCCGCCCATTACCTCAAGCAGTTCATGCCGAAATACTCGTCCGAGGCCGAGGTCAACGCCAAGGCGCGCGCCGCCGGCTACGACAACTGGGTGCGCATGCTGCACGTCCGCAAGGACTGGCAGCTCAACCCCGAACTGCCGACGCTCGGCCCGTGGAAGACCACCCGCCCGATCAACACCCCCACCTGGGCGATGGAGCGCAACCCGTTTTATTACGTGGTCGACACCGACGGAAACCAGCT
Source organism: Asaia bogorensis (assembly GCA_945869965.1). Taxonomy (GTDB): domain Bacteria; phylum Pseudomonadota; class Alphaproteobacteria; order Acetobacterales; family Acetobacteraceae; genus CAMDGX01. Next base: position 7,752 of record CAMBRC010000027.1, on the reverse strand, counting down.
GCCCTATATCGACGGGGTCGTGATGACCCTGGCCGAAAACATCGAGGTCGCCAACCTGCGCGCCATGGCCGGCGAGTATGACCTCCAGGAACGCCACATGGACCTGGCCAAGCTGCCGGTGATCCTGGAAAACCGCGACCGCGGCAAGTACGACGTGCATCTCGACCTCGCCTATAACGGCGGGGACACCACCCTGCACATCAACATGAACCACACCGCTGATCCTGAGATCGGCAAGTGGCTGGGCAATGCCGATTTCCGCCGCGCCCTTTCGCTGGGCATCGACCGCGACCAGCTCAACGAGACCTTCTGGCTCGGCCTCGGCACCCCCGGTTCCACCGCTCCGGCCGAAGCGATGCCCGAAAGCCCCGGCCCGGAATGGCGCAAGAAATGGTCGGTGCTCGACGTTGCCCAGGCCAACAAGATGCTCGACGCCCTTGGCCTGAACAAGAAAGATCGCGAGGGCTATCGCCTGCGCAGCGACAATGGCCAGCGCCTGATCATCCAGCTCACCGCAGTCAAGGCGTTCATGGACTGGCCGGCCCACGCCCAGATGATCGCCCAGCAGTGGCGCAAGATCGGCATCTTCGGCGACGTCAAGGAACAGGAGCGTGGCTTGGCGTTCCAGCGCGTGCTGGCAGGCGATCACCACATCATGGTGTGGACCAATGGCGGCACCGAGTTGCTGTATCTCTACCCGTCCTGGGCCCTGCCGGTGGACATCGCCAACGGCGCCTACGGGATCGAGCACTCACGCTGGTACGCCTCCAACGGCGCCGGCGGCACCAAGCCGTCCGACCCCCACATGATCCGCGCCCTCGAACTATTCCGCTCGGCGGCCGGCATGCAGGAAGCCGAGCGCCACAAGAACGCCCAGGAAATCTGGAAGATCATGGTCGACCAGCAATTCCACATCGGCGTCTGCGGCCAATCACCGGCGCTGATGGGCGTGCGCCTGGCCAGCCGCCGCCTGGGCAACATCCCTGGCCGGGTCTGCATCGCCCAGCATTGCCGCACCCCGGGCAGCTCGCATCCAGCGACGTGGTTCTACAAAGCTTGAGAATGGGGAAGAGAGAATCTTCTTTTTGTGGACAAAAAGAAGCAAAAAAACTTTATCCGTTTGCCAATGGCAACCACGGACCTTGCCAGTTGAGTCACATGCCAATGAGTAAAGTTTTTTTGCTTCTTTTTGTTCACAAAAAGAAGAATCCTTGCCTTGGACTTCCTGCATGATCTCCTTCGTCACCCGCCGCTTACTCCTGGGCGTCATGACCGTCTGGCTCATCTCGATCCTGTCGTTCATCATCATCCAGCTCCCGCCGGGCGATTTCGTCGACGCCTACATTGCCCAGCTCTCCTCCTCCGGCAGCCAGGTCTCGGCGGCCGAGGCGGAGAATCTGCGCCAGCTCTACGGCCTCGGCGAGCCATTCTATGTCCAGTACGGCAAATGGCTGGCTCGTATCATCACCGGCGATTTCGGTGAGTCGATGGAATGGCGCCGCCCGGTGACCGAGGTGATCGGCGACCGGCTGTGGTTGACGCTGTTGCTGAGCTTTGCAGCACTCCTCCTCACCTGGGGGCTGGCGCTGCCGATCGGCATCTTCTCGGCGGTGCGCCAGTATTCCTTTGCCGACTATGCCTTCACCCTGGTGGGCTTCATCGGCATCGCGGTGCCGAATTTCCTGCTGGCGCTGGTGATCATGTATTTCTCCTTCGTCTGGTTCGGCGCCAGCGTGGGCGGCCTGTTCTCGGCCGAGATGGCACTGGCACCGTGGGGCTGGCCAAAGATCTGGGACTTGATCAAGCACCTGCCGCTGCCGGCAATGATCCTGGCGCTCGGCGGCACGGCGCAGCTGATCCGCATCATGCGTGCCAACCTGCTCGACGAACTGCGCCGGCCCTATGTTGTGACCGCCCGGGCCAAGGGATTGTCGGAGTTCCGTACCATCGTGAAGTATCCTGTTCGCGCGGCGCTCAACCCGTTTGCCAGCAACATCGCCTATCTGTTTCCCTATCTCGTCTCCGGTTCGATCATCGTCTCGATCGTGCTCGGCTTGCCCACGGTTGGGCCACTGCTGGTCAAGGCGCTGGTGGCCCAGGACATGTTCCTAGCCGGCACCATCGTGCTGTTACTCGGCGTGATGACCGTGGTGGGGACCTTCATCTCTGACCTCGTGCTGATGTGGGTGGACCCGCGCATCCGCCACCAGATGGATTGAGCGGCGTGGCACAGATCGACTCCGAAAAGTATGCGGTTGCCACCCAGCTTCAGCTGACCTGGTGGCGATTCCGGCGGCACAAGCTGGCGATGATCAGCATCGTGCTGCTGCTGCTGTTCTACCTGTTGGCGATCTTCGCCGATTTCCTGGCGACCACCGATCCACACGCCACGGACGCGAGGACGAGCTACATCGCGCCGCAGGGCATTCATCTGTTCGACGATAACGGCTTCAACCCGCATGTTTATGGCATCAAGGGCCAGCGGGACATGAAGACGTTCAAGCTGGTCTATACGATCGACCCATCGCGAAAAGTCTATATCGATTTCTTCGGCCGGGGCTACGAATACAATCTGTTTGGCCTGATCACCACCGACATCCATTTGATGACGCTGAAAAACGCCGAACGCGGGGATGGCATTTATCTGCTGGGCACTGACCTGCTAGGGCGCGATCTATGGTCGCGGCTGGTGGTGGCGACGCGGGTATCGCTGACCATCGGCCTGGTCGGCGTAACGATCAGCCTGTTCCTCGGCGTGCTGCTCGGCGGCATCTCGGCGGTGTATGGCGGCATGGTCGATACGGTGATCCAGCGGGTGATCGAGGTGATCCGCTCGATGCCGACCATTCCATTGTGGCTGGGGCTGGCGGCGGCGTTGCCGAATGACTGGAGCGTGCTGCAAATCTACTTCGCCATCACGATCATCATTTCACTTTTGGCGTGGACCGATCTCGCCCGCGTGGTGCGCGGAAAATTCCTGGCGCTGAAGGAGGAGGATTTCGTGATGGCGGCCGAACTGGCCGGCGCGTCGCAAGGGCGGATCATCTTCCGCCATATGCTGCCGAGCTTTGCCAGCCACATCATCGCCGCCGTCAGCCTGGCCTTGCCCGCCATGATCATCAGCGAGACGTCGCTGAGCTTCCTCGGGCTCGGGCTGCGGCCGCCGGCAATATCCTGGGGCATCCTGTTGCAGGATGCGCAGAACATCCAGACGCTGGCACTGGCGCCTTGGCTATTGGTATCCGCCATTCCCGTGGTGGTCGTGATCCTGGCTTTCAACTTCCTGGGCGACGGCCTGCGTGACGCGGCGGACCCCTATGGCTGAACCCATTCTTTCCGTTCGCGATCTCAAGACCCAGTTCTTCGGGCCGGAGGGCGTGGTGCGCGCCGTGGATGGCGTGGATTTCGATGTGTACGAGGGGCGCACCCTCGGCGTGGTCGGTGAGAGCGGCTGCGGCAAGTCGGTGACTGCGCGATCGGTGCTGGGTATTGTTGATCGGCCTGGCCGGGTGGTGGGCGGCAGCATCATGCTGCGGCCCGGCAGCGGCGGGCCGGCGATCGATTTGGCGAAGCTGTCGAACGAGGAGATGCGGCGGTATCGCGGGCCGGAGATAGCACTGGTGTTCCAGGAGCCGATGGCCTCATTCAGCCAGCATTACACGATCGGCAACCAGATCGGCGAGGGCATCAAGCTGCATATGGGGCTGGATGAGCGGGCGGCGAAGAAGCGGGCGATCGAGCTTTTGGACATGGTCGGCGTGCCGCAGCCGTCGCGGCGGGTGGACGATTATCCGTTCCAGCTTTCGGGCGGATTGCGGCAGCGGGTGATGATCGCGATGGCGTTGTCGTGCGATCCCCGGGTGCTGATTGCCGATGAGCCGACGACGGCACTGGATGTGACCACGCAGGCGCAGATCCTCGACCTGTTGCGGACGCTGCAGAAGGATCGCGGGTTGGCGATCATCCTGATCACCCATGACATGGGGGTGATTGCCGAGATGGCGCACGACGTTTCGGTCATGTATCTCGGACGCGCGGTCGAGACTGGGTCGGTGAAGGAAATCTTCGAGGCGCCGAAGCACCCGTATACGCGGGCGTTGTTGCGGTCGATCCCGACGGTGTTGGCCAAGCCACGGACGCGATTGCCGACGATTGCCGGCTCGATTCCGCATCCGTTCGATCGGCCGAAGGGGTGTTCGTATCATCCGCGCTGTGGCGAGATCATTGGCGCAGTCTGCGAGAAGGCCGAGCCGCCGGCGGTGGATACCGATGACGGGCGGCAGGTACGGTGCTTCCTGCATGGCGGGATGGATGCGGCGAAGGCGGGGGTCGCGGCATGAGCGAGACGATCCTGGAGGTTGTCGACCTCAAGAAGTATTTCCCGATACGGCGCGGGCTGTTGCGGAAAGTCGTGGGCCAGGTGAAGGCGGTGGATGGGGTTTCGTTCTCCATTCGAAAGGGCGAGACGCTGGCGCTGGTGGGCGAGAGCGGGTGCGGCAAGACGACGGCGGCGCGGTGCATCCTGCGCGCCTATGCGCCGACCGGGGGGTCGATCAAGTTCAAGGTCGAGGGCCGCGAGGTCGAACTCGCCGGGCTGAAGCGGGCCGGGTTACGGCCGTTGCGGCGGCATATCCAGATGGTGTTCCAGGACCCCTACTCGTCGCTGAATCCGCGCATGGTGGTGGGCGATATCATCGGCGAGCCGATGCTGATCAATGGCATGAGCGATGCCGTGGCGCGGCGGAAGCGCGTGGAGGAGTTGATGGAACTCGTCCAGTTGCCGCGGGCCTACTATAACCGGTTTCCGCATGCGTTTTCCGGCGGGCAGCGACAGCGGATCGGGATTGCGCGGGCGTTGTCGTTGAACCCCTCGTTGATTGTGGCGGATGAGCCGGTCAGTGCGCTCGATGTTTCGGTGCAGGCGCAGATTTTGAACCTGATGCTGGATCTGCAGGACCAGCTGGGTTTGACCTATCTGTTCGTGGCGCATGACCTTTCCGTGGTGAAGCATGTCAGTGACCGCGTCGCGGTCATGTATGTCGGGCGGATTGTCGAACTGGCCGAGACCGAGGCGTTGTTCGACCGGCCGTTGCATCCGTATACCGAGGCACTTCTTTCAGCCGCCCCCACGCCGATCCCTGGGGCGGTGAGCAACCGGATCGTGCTGGAGCGCGAGATCGCCGACCCGGCCAATCCACCGCCGGGGTGTTCGTTTCATCCGCGCTGCCGCTATGCGACGGATGTGTGCCGGCAGGTGTTGCCGGAGTTGCAGGAGGCGGAGCCGGGGCGGCTGGTGGCGTGCCATCGGGCGAAGGAACTGGCGCTCGGCGGCGTGGGTGCCGTGGAGCACGTGGTGGCCTAGGCCAGGTGGCGGGCGATGGCGGTGGCGGTTTCGACCGGCATGTCGTGCGGGAAGCTGTGGTCGCCGCCTTTGATGATGTGCAGGGTGGCGTTGGGGAGCAGGCTCAGCAGGCGTTCGCCGACGGGGGGCGGGCTGATGTCGTCGGCGTCGCCGCAGAGCAACAGAGTGCGGGTGGTGATGCGGGGGATGTCCGGGGTGTGGTCGGCCTGGACTTCGGTGATCCAGGGAGCGGCGTTGGGGAAGCTTTCGCGATAGCCGGGGCGCCAGTTGGAGCCGCCTAGGGCGGCCACGTCCAAGCCGCCGGAGGTGCCGGTGAGGACGAGGCGGCGGATGCGGTAGGTGTGGCGCAGGGCGGCGCGGATGGCGACGAGGCCGCCCATGGATTGGCCGATCAGGTCCACCCGGGTGGGGGACATGGCGATGCAGGCGCTGACCATGTCGACGAGGTCGTCGAGGCCCTGGACGGTGGGGTCGTGCGGTTCGTTTCCCAAGCCCGGCCAGGACAGCATGACCTTGGGCCATTCCTCGGGCAGGAGGTCGGCGACTGGTTGCCAGAAGCTGGCGGAGCCGCCGGCGCCGGGGAGGAAGAGGAGGGTGCTGGCGGTCATTCGGAGTCCTCAGGGTGGGCGGGCGGAATCATCGCGCTTGGCGCTTGAGGCGGCAAGGGGTGTCGTCTTTGGGCATTTTGTTTCATATACTGAACGTATATAGGCGCAATTCTCCAACCCCTGCGGGCGGGGTTTTGCGACCGATGGACGGGCAAATCGACGGAGGATCGTGCGTTGGGCGGGGGCGTGCGGAGGGTGCACGGGCGGGGGGCGACGGCGGGTTGAGCGCCGAATGCGAGGCGCGGAGGGACGGGACGCGGCGGCAGATGGCGGCCCGGTCGCGCCGCGCCGCCGAATGCCGGGGGAGGCGCGCGCGCGGTTCGACCCGGCGGCACGGGGCGGCGGCCGGACGCGGGGCAGCCGCGCGGCGGGGATTTGCGGATTGCGGGGGCGGGAACTGGCCTGACTGCCAGAGCAGGAGAAGCTGCTCCAGGCGGCCGAAAATGCGCGCCAGGGCGGCCATGATCAGGGCGTGGATGGGGTCAGGAATCCAGGCACACTTCTCCCACGGTGCCTGCGCGGTTAAGCGCAGGCAGGCGAGCTTGTCGCCGAGGGAGGAAGATGGTTCCATGCGGCGCATACTAACTAACGTATCTCCGGAGAGCAAGGAAATTTTTGCTTGGCTACGGAATTTTTTTTTGGTAGCTGCGATTCTGGACGAAGATTGGGCTCTGCCGGTTTTGTGTCGGCGACGACCCAGCCGGCGAAGCTGTGTTGAATGACGTCGAGGACCGGGCCGCGGCGGATGTCCCGGGAAAGTCGGCTTTTGTAACCAGACTGAAATAATAAAGTCGTTAAGTGGCGTCGGTGGAAAAGTTCGGTGAGTATCGGTGCGGATCCTGCGTTTTTTGCATTTTCCTTGACCCGATACCTGAACAAGAGGATGCGGCATCATGACAAATAGACGCACTGGCTGGGCTCCCTGCTCCTCTTGGGGTTGGCCGTGCTGATCACGCCCGTCGCGGCGCGCGCGCAGACTGTGGCCGATGTGCTTGCGGTACAGATCGCGATCAGGGCCGAATTGGCAAGGCCAGGGTCTGGAATCACGCCGGCTGACATTGCCGTCAACAATGTGCAGTTCGAGGGCGCCTTCGCGACGGCAGGCATCGCGGGCTCGAATTTCATGTCGCCGATCGTGTTCGCGAAGCTAGCGCAGAGCAAGTGGATGGTGGTTTTCGTCGGCACCGAGACGACGCCTGCCGACTGCCGGCATATCGGGTTTACGGCCGGTTCGCAGATGTGCCCGAACTGAACGCTGCCGCGACCGGGCGGGATTACGGCCCAGCCGGCGCAGAACTGCGGGAGCGGTGACGGCAGCGCCGGCTGGAGAACTAGCGTCCATCGCTGCGCGGGAAATGCCGATGGCGGCGAGTTCGGATGAAACTCTTTGCTTCTTTTACTCGCAAGAGTAAGCAAAAATCCATACCATATTGCCCTGCGGGACATAGATTGGCCACCGAGCAAGAAAATAGCGGATATTTTTCTGCGCTCAATTTGCTGATATGGAAAAAAACCAAACTTCCAAAACGCATCTCACCTCACGAAGCCGAGGTAAACGAATAAAGTTTTTTTGCTTCTTTTTATTCACAAAAAAAAGGGGTTTCCCTTCGGTTTTTGAGGGCTGCCTGCCCCCTCTGAGAACGGCGGTGGAAAAGTTTGCCACGGTAGCGGCGGGATAGCCTCGCTGCGGGCGGCGTAAAAGTCGGCCAGTTTTGCCCTTTCTGTTTTTAGGGAGGGCGGGAGCATTTTCACCGTGGAACTGTATCGGAAGGTTCGCCTTGC